>NZ_JANYEK010000252.1 GCF_025363195.1 Sphingomonas sp. | reverse complement strand
CATATAGATGCCAAGCTTCGCCTGCGGCAGCGCGGAGGCGAGGATCGCATATGGCATGGCGAGGATCGACGCCCAAGCGAGGCCGATCGCGACTTCGGATAGAATGAGCATCATCGGGCTACGGATCACGAGAAATGACGCATAGCCGAGTGCGCCGATGCCGAGCGCCAGCGCATGGGTACGAACCTTCCCGATGCGTCTTGCCAAGGGGCGCAACACGAACAGGGCAGCGAGCGCGGCGACACCATTATAGGCTGCGAACAGAATGCCGACCCAGTTCCCAGCCTGGTTGTACGCCGCGCTTGCGGGATCGGACGTGCCATAAGCGTATTGCGCGACGACCGGGGTGGTGTAGATCCACATGATAAACAGCGCGGACCAAGTGAAGAATTGCGTCACCGCAAGCCGCTTCATGATCAGCGGCATTCCCGAAAAATCGCCGACGATATTGGTCAACAACGTATCCGTCGCACCGCGCGCATAGTTCGCGCCAGCCACCAGTCGGGCAAGGCCATAGGCTGCGACGAGGCCGCCGAGCAGATACAATTCTTTCTCCAAACTCGCCGCCCAGACGATCGATGCGATAACGACACCCGCGCCGATCCAGGCATAACCGCCGATCGTCGAGGATGGCGGCACCGGCGGCGCATCGTGCCGCACGGCGTCGCCTGCGAAAGCGGCCAGCTGATCGGGCGAATATTCGCGCGTCGTCACGACGGTCCACAACACCGATGCGAGCAACGCCGTAGCGCCGAGATAGAAACTGTAGCGAACCGTGTCGGGGATACCGCCACCAGGGGTCGAATTCGCGATGCCGAAATGATCGAGGAGAAACGGTGTCGCCGATCCGATCACCGCGCCCGCACCGATAAAAGCGGTTTGGATCGCGTAGCCTGCGGTATGTTGATCCTTGTCGAGCATATCCCCGACGAACGCTCGAAACGGCTCCATCGAGATATTGAGGCTGGCATCGAGCATCCACAGCAACATCGCGGCTGCGAGCAGCGTCGACGCATTCGGCATGCCGAGCAGTGCCAGCGACGCGAGCACCGCGCCGACGAAGAAATAGGGTCGCCGCCGTCCGAACCTGCCCCATGTCCGATCGGAATAATGGCCGATAATCGGCTGGACGAGCAGACCGGTCAGTGGCGCCGCAATCCATAAGATCGCCAGATCGTCGAGACTTTCGCCCAATGACTGGAAAATCCGGCTCATGTTTGCATTTTGCAGGGCAAAGCCGATCTGAATGCCGAAAAAGCCAAAGCTGATATTGAACAGCTGCGCGAAACCGAGGTGCGGGCGCCCCTTTACGATGGGGGCGTCGACGACACTGGTCATGCATGGATCCTTGCGATCTGGTCGCGATGCGTGGGGAAATTGAGCGCGCAGCGGCGCAGGAATTCGTCTATTCCGTCGTCATGGACCGGGGATGGGGCGAGACGACCGGGGAAGACGCCATAGCCCGCGAACAGGCATGCCCACGACAACGGCGCATAATAGCGCGCGATATCCTGCCGATCGATTTCGGCGATCAGGTCACCGCCGGTGAACCAGCAGGTCATCAGCGATTTGAGCGAATCGGACAGGCAATCATGCGCAGCATTGTCGCGCCAATAGGGTGTATCGGTCCGGCGATTGAGCCGGTAATGCGCGACGATGTAATCGCGGATGCCATCGTAACGGCGCGCGATCGAGGTATTGAAGGCCACGCGATGCTGCGGTGTAAAGCCGCCGTCTGCATAGGCCTGGATAAAGCCTTCTACGGTCGCCTGGACGATGTGAAGCGCGGTCGCCTCGAGCGGTTCGATGAAACCCTGCGCGAGACCGACCGCGAGGCAGTTGCCGCGCCAGCTATCATCGACCCGGCCGACCCTCATTTTCAGATGGCGCGCGTCAACGTTGTCGCCGACGCCCAGATGCTGGCGCAACTCGGCTTCGGCGGCGTCGGGCGAGCAGTATCGCGTCGAATAGACATAGCCGTTGCCGACGCGACTGGTGAGCGGAATGCGCCATGCCCACCCATTCCCAAACGCGGTCGCCGTCGTATGGACCGGCGGAGCCTCGAGCGCCGGGGTCGGCATCACAACCGCGGCGTCGTTGAACAAATTGTCGGCGAACGAGCGGAAGGGCACGCCAAGCGCTTGCTGCGCGATCTCCGACCGAAACCCGCTGGCGTCGACGAACAGGTCGCCTGCAATGCGTTCGCCGCCATCGAGCGTCAGATAGGCGACATCGCCGTCATCCCCGACAACCACCTCGCGGACGCGCGCTTCGCGGTGGACAACTCCCTGGCCGGCCGCATGCGCTCGCAGAAACGCCCCCATCTTGTGCGCGTCGAAATGATACCCATAGCTTGCGTCGAACGGGAACGTTTCTGCTGCGATCGGTGCGCGTTTATCGGCGATCAGGCGGCTGGCAAGGAAATAGCGATCGGGGTGTGCGGGTACATCGTGCCCCGCCCGCCGCGCGTGCGCAGCGGCATGAAACGCGGGTTCGGTATGAATGTCGACGTCGCTGGCGAACGGGTGGGTATAGCCGGCGAAACCAGGCTGTTCGGACCAGCCCTCAAATACGATCCCTGCTTTGTAGGTGGCATCGCACGCAGGCATCCATTCGGACTCGGCGATGCCGAGCGTTGCGAAGAAATGGCGCAATTGCGGTGTGGAGCCTTCGCCGACGCCGACAATGCCGATCACGGGACTTTCGATCAAGGTGACGGTGGCCTCAGGCCATGCTTTCGCCAGCAAGCATGCGGCCATCCACCCTGCGGTGCCGCCGCCCAGGATAATGATCCGCAGGCTCATCGGAGCAGCCACGCGAGCATGTCGGGAAGCCGTGCGGCCCAGGCATTCTCCTCATGCGCCGCGCCCTTATATGTTCGCGACTCGAAGTCGCGACCCTGGATCCAGCCGCGTGCGGTAATGTCGTCGTCGATCGCACTCTGCCAGGGACCATAAGCAGCATCGAGTGTCTCGGTACCGTGATCCATCCATAGCTTGCGTCCGGCGGGCAGCCCGAGATGCCGTGTAAGATAAGTTTTCCACAGCATCGCGACCTCCTTGTTGAACGGGCCGACATCAGCGGGATCGGCCAGCGGCCAGTGCGTCGAGACACACGCTGCGCGCCCGAACACGTCGGGACGTTCGACAAAGGCGTAACACGAGATCAGCCCGCCCATGCTCGATCCGACGATCGCGGTCTGCGCGGGGCCTGCCCGGGTGCGGAAGCGGCGATCGATCAACGGCTTGAGGTCGTTCGTCAGGAACCGGAGATAGGCGTCGCCGGTGATCCTGCCCTTGGCGAGGCGATCAAAGGTCGCGCGCAAAGGAGTGGACGCCATATCGTAGAGTTTTTGGGGGAAATACTGGCGGTAACGCGCGTCCCCGGGGTGATCGACCGCGACGATAATCACGGGAGCGATGCGATGTTGTGCAACCAGCGCCAGCACCGCCTTGTCCGCCGCCCACACTTTGTTGAAGCCGGAGCGCGCGGGGAAGAAGACGTTCTGACCATCGTTCATATAGACGACGCCGTAACGGCGGTGGCCTTTATCATAGCCGGGAGGGAGCCATATCGTGATGTGCGGCGGGACGATCTGCGTCGTCGAGACATTAGCCAGTTCGACGAAACGACCGGTGGGTTGCGCGGCGGCCGGTGACACCAACAGCGGACATACCAACGCAAGTGCGCCCATGAACGCAGTCCGAATTCTACCCTGAGGATGGCCCCCTGCGCCCACGGGGGAAGGCGAGATCACCGGCGCGCGGCTTTGCCGGTTGGCGCCACGAACCGGATCGCTTCGCCGCCACCCGGAGCAAGTGCGATCGTCAGTCGGTCGCCCCTCTTCACCTTCCGCGTTTCGATCGCGATGGAGTGGCGCGCGGTCGTGCGATAATCCGCGCCGGGCCCGTCGCGGTAGATTTCGGCGGTATACGTCATACCCGCGTCGAGGAAGTCGAGCGTCACGGTCGACTGACGCGCTTCCTCATCTCCGATGGCACCGAGGAACCAGTCGTTGTTACGACGATCCTTGCGCGCGATCGTGACGTAATCACCGACCTCGCCGTTCAGGACCCGCGTTTCGGACCAATCGGTCGGCACGTCGCGGATGAACTTCATTGGACCGGGATATTTGGAATAGTGCTCGGGCGTGTCGGCGACCATGACGACAGGCGAATAGAGCACGACGTAAAGCGCGAGCTGTTTTGCGATCGTCGACATCAGGTCGCTGTCGTTCGATCCCTTCAGGCTCAGGATACCGGGAGTGAAATCCATCGGTCCGCCGAGCATCTGCGTGAAGACCAAATTTGCTTCGTGTTCGGGTGGGTTCTTCCCCGCCCAGCTGTTATATTCCATGCCCCGACCGCCCTCGCGCGCAATCCAGTTCGGATAAGTGCGGCGCAGGCCGGTATCCTTGACGGGCTCGTGGCTGTCGATCGACACGTGGTACTTGGCCGCGGTAGTGACGACCCGGGTATAATGGTTCACGTTCCACTGGCCTTCATGCCATTCGCGGTGCGTCGATCCGTCGGGGTCGACACGCTCGATCTGGCCCGCATCCGTGACATAGCCGGTCTTGATAACGGGAATGCCGTGCTTTTGCGCATAGCCGAACGCACGGTCGAGCTGGCCATCGTAATGGCTCGACGATCCCCCGGTTTCGTTGTGGCCGATAATGTACACGCCCTTCGCGGCGGCGTAGCGCTGGAGTTCGGTCGCATCGAAATCCGGGGTCGGTTGATCGAAGTTCATCGCATTGCCGTTGCCGAACCAGTCGCCGTCCCAACCAACGTTCCACCCCTCGACGAGAACACCGGGAATCCTGTTCGTTGCGGCGAAATCGATATATTCTTTGACATGGGCGGTGGTTGCACCGTGCAGCGGGCCGGTCGCCCAGCTCCAATGGCCAGTGATCATGTTCCACCACACGCCCGCAAACTTGCCGGGCTTGATCCAGCTGACGTTACCCAACTTGTTGGGCTCGTTGAGATTCAGCTCCATCCGGCTGGCGTAATATAGGCCTGGCGCATCGTCCGCGATCGCAATGGTGCGCCACGGCGTCGAGAAACCGGCGTCGCGGCTGACCTTGGGCGCGCCCGATCCAGGGGTCAGCGATGCCTGGAACGTGTTGCCCTGTTCGCGGCGCAGGTTCATCGCCGAATAGTTGGTGAGCGCAGCCTCATGCAGCGCGACGTGCGTACCGTCGGCGAGTTTGATCGTCATCACCGTCTGCGCGGTGCCGACGCCGTCGAGCGGCGTCTTGTTGTAGAGATATTCCTCGCGATTCCACAGATAGGCGGGCTTCCACCATGCGGTGCCAGGCTGCGCGAACGCGAATTCGGTCAGTTCATCCGCGATGTTGGCGTGATGCAAATTAGGCTGATCGGGCAGCGTGTAGCGAAAGCCGACGCCGTCGTCGAAGATGCGGAACGTAACGTCCATCGCTCGCTTCAGCTCGGACGCTTCGCGCAGCGTCACGGTCAGTTCGGTGTGATTGTCACGCATCTTCAGCCATTCGCCGAACGGTTGCGTCCAGATCGTGTCGACCTTCGACTTGGCGGTAGCCGCGAGCGTCAGGTGACGGTCGATCTTGGGCGCGTCGGTGAACAGGAAGCCAAGGTGGCTGTCGTTGAGCAGCGGCTTGCCCTTGCGCGCGATGGCGTAGCTGGCGCGGCCATCGCCATCGATGCTGACCGTGACCACGATGCTGCCGTCAGGCGAGCTACCCTTCGCAACGACATCGGCGAGCGCGGGGACTGCGACAATGAGCGCGGCGAGCGACAGGCCGATACGACCGAAAGAGTGGGAAAGGATCATGACTTATCCTGATTGTGGAGGACGGCGATGTAACCGGCGAACGGGCCAAGAACATTCTCACCCACCTCCCCTGTCTCGATAAGGCGCGAGCCGACATGCCGCGGCGGTAACCAGTCGTTCGGCGTGTCGCCGAGGTTGAAAACGCACAAGAGCCGTTCGGCGCCTGCGACACGTTCGAAGGCGAGGATGTCGTGGTTGGTATCGACGAAGTTGAGCTCGCCGAGCAACAACGCGTCGTGCGCGTTGCGGATCGCGAGGACGCGGCGGGTCCAAGCGAGCAGCGAATTCGAGTCCGTGGTTTGTCCATCGACGCTCAGCGCACGATGTTCGGAACCCACGGGCAACCAGGGCTTGGCGGTGCTGAACCCAAATTGCGGCGCATCGCCGACCCAAGGCATCGGGGTCCGCGCGCCGTCGCGCGACAGTGTTTGCGGCCAGTTGGCGATTGCTTCGGGATCCTGCAGATCGCCGAATGCGACATCGACCTGGGTGAGGCCGAGTTCTTCGCCATAATAGAGGAAGATGTTGCCGCGGAGCGATGCCAGCAACAGCATCTTAACGCGCGCGAACGCGTCATGATGCGTTTCGTTCGCCCAGCGCGAAACCGCACGCGGGGCGTCGTGATTTTCGAACGCCCAACTTGGCCAACTCGTCGTCGTCGGCCATTTCGCCAAAACGGCGCGGACGACGGCTGGCGTCAGCGCCTTTGCATAGAGAAAGTCGAACCCGTAGGCGGTGTTGAGCCGCGTGTCGTTCGCGGTGAACAGCTTCATCTCGCGGTCGCTATCCTCGCCGCCGATCTCCGCGACGGTAAAGCGGTCGCTATACCCGTCGAGCAACGCCCGGACGCGTTCCAGAAATGCGGGAATGTCCGCATGGCCCTGATTGAATTGGTGCAACTGGAAATCGAACGAACGCGTCCGTGGCGTGCCGTCGTCGGGCGCAGGGGGATTATTCGTCAGCTCGGGGTCGTGCATGATGAAGTTGATCGCATCGAGGCGGAAACCATCGACGCCGCGGTCGAGCCAGAACCGCGCGATATCCAGCAGCTCGTCCTGAACGGCTGGATGATGGCCGTTGAGCTGGGGTTGGCCGCTGAGAAAATTGTGGAGATAATATTGACCGCGCCGCGCATCCCACGTCCAGGCTGGACCGCCGAATACCGACTGCCAGTTGTTCGGCGGCGAACCGTCTGGCCTGGCGTCCGCCCAGACGTACCAATCGGCGCGTGGATTGTCGCGGCTCGCGCGGCTTTGGGCGAACCAATGGTGCTGATCAGACGTGTGCGACCACACCATATCGATGATGACGCGCAGGCCGAGTTTGTGCGCGCGCGCGAGCAGCACGTCGCAATCGTCGAGCGTACCGAAAATCGGGTCGACGTCGCGATAGTCCGACACGTCATAACCGAAATCCGCTTGCGGACTGGTGAAGAAAGGCGACAACCAGATCGCATCGACGCCAAGGCCGGCGACATAGTCGAGGTGCCGGGTGATACCGGGCAAGTCGCCGATCCCATCTCCGTTCGAATCGGCGAAGCTCCGCGGATAGATCTGGTAGATCGTCGCGCCTTTCCACCAGGGAACGGCCGCCGCGATCGGTTGCACTGCGGGCTCGCTCACTTCGCTATCTCCGCCGCGCAAATCGCGTAGCCGAGCGGGGGCAGCGTGACAGTGGCGCTGCCGGGTGCCGATACGGTCGCTGCGCATTTGCCGGCGAGTGTCGCGAAGCGGGTCGAGCTGATATCGACCTGCACCTGTCGTTCCACGGCGGCGGTCGAGGTGTTGAATGCGAGCAGTATCTCGCGCCCGGTTGCGGTATCGAAGCGCGAGATTGCGAGCAGCCCGGGGGTCGCCTGCCGATAGCGCATCAGTTGGCGCCCACGCGTCAGCGCGGGATTGGTACGGCGCACCCTGGCGAGTGCCGCGATCTCGCGGAACAGCGGATTATCCTCGCCAAAATGCGGTGTTGCCGTTGTGGTGTCGGTGCCAAGCAGGCGGTTGTCGTTGTAGACCGCGGTCTTGCTGGCGAACATGTCCTCACGCGCGTCCTGATCGTTGCCGTCGCCGACAAAACCCTGTTCGTCGCCCGAATAGATCGTCGGTACGCCGCGCAAGCTCAGCAGCATCGCGTTCGACAACATCACACGCTTCATCACTTCGGCATCGTCGGCGTGCGGAAACGCCTTCCGCACGTAGGTCGAGAAGCGCCCGTCGTCGTGATTGCCGGTGAAGGTCGGCAGGATTATCGCGGTGTCGAAGCCGTGTGAATAGAGCGCATCGCCCGCGAAGAGTGCTTCGAACGCATCGGTGCCGCGCTTCCCCGCCACCGTCTCGACCACTGCCTGGCGGAAAGAAAAATCGAGCACTGCAGGCAATTTGTCGATGATCGTATGCTGCGCGAGGACCGCGGGGCGGACGTCGTGGTCGGACACTTCGCCAAAGATGTGGAAATTCGGAATGCCCTTTGCCTGTGCCCGGGCGAGCATTGCGGGAACGAACTGCGTCCAGAATTCCGGGTTCACGTGGCGCGCGGTGTCAATGCGGAAGCCATCGATCCCGAAGCGGTCGATCCAGCCGCCGAAGATGTCGATCATCCCCGAGACCACGCGCGGGTTTTCGGTATCGAGATCGTCGAGCCCGGAGAAATCCCCCATCGTCGAACTCTCGTTCTCATAGGTTGTGTCGCCGCGGTTGTGATAATACCGTACGTCATTTAGCCATGCAGGCGACTTGATATTGCGTTCGTCGGCAGGGACGTATGGCGTGTAGGCGTAGGTCGGATCGACGAGCTTTGCGAAATTCGCCGCCGTCATCTCTTGTTCGCCCGCGAAACCGGGGTTGATCGGCTTGCCCTTCGGACCACCGCGGCGCTGAAACGGATAGTCTGCGATCGAGCGGTAGAGGCATTCCTTTCCGACCGCGCATTCACGATATTGGATCACGTCGGCGGTGTGATTGACGATGATGTCCATATAGACCTTCATCCCGCGCGCGTGCGCCGCAGCTACGAGTGCCTTGAAATCGGCATCGGTGCCGAAATGCGGATCGACGGTCGTAAAGTCGGTGATCCAATAACCGTGATAGCCCGCGCTCTCATGTCCCACGGCCCCCTGCACGGGTTTGTTCTTGAAGATCGGCCCGACCCACAGCGCGGTCGCGCCAAGATCCTGGATATAGCCGAGCCGCTTGATCAGCCCCTTGAGGTCGCCACCGTGATAAAATCCCTTCGCGGTCGGATCGAACCCGGTGACGAGCCGCCCGCCCGACATTCCACCGCGATCGTTGGTAGTGTCGGCATTCTCGAACCGGTCAGGCAGGACAAAGTAGATTATCTCGTCCTGTGGCAGACGATCGCGGAACGAGGCCGCGGGCGGCGCAGCATTCACAGCGGAGGGCAAGGCCGCCGTCAGCGCCGCCACGATAAGAAAGGTCTTCAGCATCGATCGGATTCCTGTCGCGGTCGAGCGTAGCGCAAAGCGGGAGCCGCACCCAGATAGATGCGGCTCCCGAACTCAGAAGTTATAGGTGAAGCCTGCCTGGAACCGGCGTCCGTATTTCTGATAATCGACCACGGCCAATGGATTGCCGTTATTCGTAACGGTGGAGAAGCGTTCGTCGGTCAGGTTCTGGCCCTGGATGTACACTGACAAGCCGCGGAGCACGCCGCTGCTGAAATCATAACCGACCTGCCCATCGACAAGCAGCTCGTTGAGCGCGCGGCGCTGCGCGCGATCGCCGCCGAAGCCGACGACCTCACCGATGAACGACGAGCGATACCGAACCGATCCGCGCGTCGAAAAGCCCCATTTCTCGAAAAAGGCGGTACCGTTCGCTACCCAGCGCGAATAGCCGGGGAAGTCGTCGGGCGACTGGCCGGGCGACGGAGCAATTTCAGTCTTGGTGTACGAGCCGCCGCCGGTCAGGCCAAAACCGTCGAGCGCGCTGACGATCTGACCGAGCGGCAAAGTCCCCGCGATCTCCACGCCATACAGCTTGCCACCCGATACGTTGATCGGCCGAACGATCGTGCCGATCGTCGTCGGCGGAATGATCCCGCCCGGCGCTAGTGGCAGGCCGGCGAAATTATAGGGCTGTTCCTGATTGCGAAAGATGAAACTGTCGAGGCTCTTGTAGAAACCCTGAACCGCCAGATAGCCTTTGTTGCCGAAATACCTTTCGACCGTCACGTCGTATGCGGTCGCACGATACGGCCGGAGCGTCGGGTTGCCCGCGGTGCCGCGGATCACACCGACCGGCCCCGACGTGTCGACGCCGTAATTGAGCGCAAGCTTCAGATCGTCCAACCGCGGACGCACCGTTTCGCGCGACACCGCGGCGCGGACGATGAAACCAGTCGGCAGCCGCAACGACAGGTTGGCGCTTGGCAGAACGTCGAGATAATCGGCCCCATAGGTCTGGTTGAGGAAGCCCGTGGGGGTGAAGACCAATCCGCTACTCTTTTGTTCGGTCTCGACGAACTGGACGCCGACATTGCCCGTCAATTTCGACGCGCCGATATCCTGGTTGATATTTGCCTGGACATAGCCGGTCATCAGATTTTCCTGAACCGTATACGCCTTCGACAAGACATCGACCGCTGTCGGACGCGGGATCAACGTCAGCACGCCCGCGTTGAGCAGTTCGAATGGATTATAGGCGAGCACGGGACCGAGGCCCGAATACGCGAAATCCGCAGTCCCCTTCAGGTAGTTCGTCGGTACGGCTGCTTCCTGCTGGCCGTTAGGCAGCGTCACGAACGCCTCGTTGGGCGTCAAGGACTTCTTATGATTGGTGTAGTTCAGCCCGACCTGAACGCTCGAAAGGAAGAAATCGGGAATTTCCTTTTGCACTTCGGTGCGGATCTGGAAGATCCGATCCTTAACGCGACGATCGTTGTAATAGCCCGCCTGATTGACGCCGTCGCCACCATAGCCGGCAGGATCGGTCAGCACGATCAGGCCGGGATCCGAATAATTCAGATTGTGCGTGAACACTGATCCGGTTGTGGTCGTCACGAAACCGATCGTGTCGGTGGCGCCGCGCTTGATGCCGCGGCCCGTGCCCGAATAGCTTTCGACCGACAATTCGCTGCGGTTGGTTTTGTTGTAGCTGAGGTCAAGCTGCGCGTTCCAGCCGTTGTCGCCTTTATAGGCGTTGTTCCAGCCGAAGGAGTACAGGTCCGCCTCGTTACGGGTGGAATCATTGCGGACGATCGCCTGGACGCCGCCGAACGTACCCGTCACTGCGACGCCGTTGACGACGGTCGACGAGGCGGGATTGTAGGTCGTGCCGAAGAAATCGCCGACTCCGAAGCCGAGCGGCAGTTCGACACCGCGTTTGATTTGTTCGTCCTTGAAATGCGAGTAGAAGCCGTCGAACGTTGACGTAAATTCGGGCACCGGACGGAATTCGAGCGTGCCCGTCGTTCCGAACCGCTTCAGCTTGGTCGAGGTTGCGAACGATTTCTCGCCCCCGATAAGCGCCGCGCCATTTGGGCCACCATTGCTGTAGCCCCAGGCGTTGAACTCCTGGATCTGATACGGCTCGTCGATATAGCTCGCGGACAGCGCGACACCGATCGTGTCGTTCGCGAACTGATCGACATACGTAGCCGTCGCGCGATAGCCGTACCGGGTCGAATCAGGATTGAACTTCTTGAGATCGGTATACGTGCCGCGACCGCCGACCGACACGACGCGTTTGCCATATTCGAGCGGGCGGATTGTGCGCAGATCCACAGTGCCCGACAGGCCCTGTCCCACGATAGAGGCCATCGGCGTCTTGTAGATTAGGACCTGGTTGATGACTTCGGACGGATACTGGTCATACTCGACCGAGCGATTGTCACTGGTCGATGTCTGTTCGCGGCCGTTGAGCAGCGTCGAAGAGAAATCGGGCGACAATCCGCGGATCGACACCGATTGCGCGCGTCCCGCAACGCGCTGTGCGGCGAGGCCAGGCAATCGAGCGATCGATTCGGCAATGGATGCGTCGGGCAGCTTGCCGATATCTTCGGCAGATACCGATTCCACGATCTGGTCGCGGTTCTTCTTTTCGGCGACTGCGGTTTCCAAGCTGCGGCGAAAGCCCGTGACGACGATTTCGCCTGAATCCTCTTTGCCCGTTTCGACCTGAGCCGCGTCGTCGACCGCGCGTGCGGTGGCCTTCTTTTGTGCGGGAATGACATCACCGGTCACCGCCGCGTTGGCGGCCTTCTTTTCGGCAACCCCGACGGCCTCGTTGGGGTTTGCGACGCTCGACGAGCTCCCCGCGGGATCGGGCGTCTTGGTCCCGGCTTGCGCCAGCGCAGCGTCGGCGGCGAAAAACAGCATCGCCGCACCAATCGCTCGAACGCTCGTTCCGAGGATAAAGCTGGTGCGCGTGGCAAATGCCTGCGTCGAAGTGTTCATGATAATCCCCTCCTGCAGCCCGTGAGCGTTCTAAAGCGCATTCGGGCGATGTAACGAGGCGATCGATAAGCCGGAGCTGCAGCGCAAGCCAGCATCCGGCATACGTATTCACAGCATCGCTTCCCTCCATCCGTGAAGATGACTATCTAGGTATTGCGCAGCCCCAACCGGACCGCGCATGGGGAGGCAATCGCAGCGCACCGCATGGCGATCCACGACAAAGCGACCTCGTTCGACATTGCCGCGCTCGCGGGCGTCTCGCAACCGACCGTCAGCCGCGCCCTCCGTGGCGATCGCACCGTCAGTGAACCAACACGGTTGCGGATCGAAGCGATCGCAAAGCAGCTTAATTACCGGGTCGACAAGAACGCCTCTTCGCTTCGCCGCGGCCAATCGAAAACACTGGCATTGTTGTTTTTCGAGGATGCCCTGCCCGATGATGGATCGATCAATCCCTTCTTCCTGGCGATGCTGGGATCGATCCTGCGCACGTGCGCTGAGCGCGGCTACGATTTACTGACATCCTTTCAGCAGCTTTCGTCCGATTGGCACATGGATTTCGAGGACAGCCGCAAGGCCGATGGCATCATCCTGCTCGGCTATGGCGACTATGCGATCTATCGGGCGCGCGAAGAATATCTGGTCCGTCAGGGTACACATTTTGTGCGGTGGGGGGCAGTCGAACCCGATAATGAAGGCCGCACGATCGGCTGCGACAATTTTCGAGGCGGCTATGACGCAGGTCGCCATCTGATCGAGCGTGGACGACGGCGAATTGCGTTCATCGGTCACGCGTCGGATCATTATCCAGAATTCCGCAATCGATACCTGGGCCTGTGCGCGGCAATGGCGGAGGCCGGACTGACGCCGATTGCCGAGCTTCAAATCGATGCATTGTCGACCGGCGAAGAAGGCCACGACGCCGCTGCTCTGCTTTGTCGGCGTGGCGTGGCGTTCGATGCTATCTTCGCAGCGTCCGATCTTATCGGTATCGGCGCAATCGGCGCGCTCGCGGCGCTGGAAATCAATGTACCGACCGACGTTGCCGTCGTTGGTTTCGATGATATCCCGGCGGCGACGTTCAGCCAGCCACCCCTGACCACAATCGCACAGGACTATCGCTCTGCTGGGGAGCGCCTGGTCGAAACATTAATCTGTCAGATCATGAATGTCCCTACTGACAACCCGCTATTAGCCGGTCGTTTGGTGATCCGATGCTCTAGTTGATCGGCGCGCGTCACTGCGGTCCGAAGCGCGCCGGGTTTCTCGGAGGCTCGAGCTCCTGACAAGGTGGAGCGATGACGAGCACGACCACGACCAAGTTTGACACCGAGGTCCGCGAGCGATCGGCACGGGGCCTTTTCGATCGTCGAGGCCGCGTTCAAACAGCAGATTCTCGACATTTCGCAGCGACAAAGGAAACCGCACACATATCGTCACGACCGGGCGGATGATGTCCGGTGACGGACTGAAATGCCGGAATGGGCGTTGCTGTTTTGCCCCGCATTTGCACCTCATCGCCCTCGCCTGCCAGCGCGTGACCCGCGCTGCGGCGCCGGTCTGACAAAGCCTCTGTGACCGATGCCGCCCCTACAACGACCGGCCTCAAAGTTTCGTGAATTCACCCACGCGGCGTGCGGGGCTTACGAAAGAATGGGCGACGGCAGCAGCCCGTGCTCCAGCAGATCGGCGATGATGTCCGCCACCGCATCGGGTTCCATGTCCTGATGCCACACGCCAAAGCGCAACCCCAAAAACACGTTCATCCCCATGATCGCCCATGCATGGACTTCCGCGCCACCTTCGCGAATTTCGCCTCGCGCAGCCCCCGCCTGCAAGCGCAAGGCGATGCGTTCGGCAGTCGTCGTATAATGCAGTTTGAACGATTCGGGATCGACGAATTCCGCTTCGTCGATGATCCGGTAGATTTCCTTGTGTCCGCGCACGAACGAAATGAATTCGCGCAATCCCGCTCGCTCCGCCGCGATCTGATCGGGCGCGGCGCGGATCGCGGGCGCGACGCGGTCACGGACTTGATCGGACATATCGCGGACTAGCGCACGGAACACGGCGTCCTTCGAATCGAAATAGGTGTAGAAGCTGCCCAGCGCGACGCCCGCGCGGCGCGTGATGCCGCTGATCGACGCTTCATGAAAACCGCGTTCGCCAAATTCGACCGCCGCCGCGTCGAGAATCGTTCGCAGCGTCTTGCGCCCGCGTTCGGTGCGCGGTGCCTTGCCCGCGCTCGCTGCCGAATCGGCCCCGGTTCCGGCTGCAAGGTCTTCGAGATTCCTTGCCCGGCCTACACGCTCGATCGCCATTCCGACGCCTCCCCAAATTCCCAAGTTGAAACCCGGTTCAGGTTTCAGTATAGCGAGTCCAACTGGCGCACAACCCGGATGATACCGGGGCCGCAGTGGATGCGCCACAGGAGGGGAAAACCGATGACACAGCTGATTTCCGTACGCGCCCTGCTTCATGCCGGTGCAGCACTTGCTACGTTCGCTGCACCATCTGCCTTCGCTCAAACTGCACCAGATTCGACTGCGCTTAAGTCCGAGGACAGCGCAAGTGGCGATATCATCGTTACCGCACGCCGCCGCGAGGAAAGCTTGCTGAACGTGCCGATCGCGGTCACCGCTTTTTCCGCCGACAAATTGGAGAAGATCGGCGCGGTCGATTTGACCGACATCCAGAATACGACGCCCAACACCACGCTGAAGGATGCGCGCGGCACCAACTCCACGCTCGCCGCCTTCATCCGCGGCGTCGGCCAGCAGGATCCTGTTCCCGGGTTCGAAGCGGGCATCGGCATCTATCTCGACGATGTCTATCTCAACCGCCCACAGGCCGCCGTGCTCGACATTTACGATGTCGACCGGATCGAAATCCTGCGCGGGCCGCAGGGCACGCTGTACGGGCGCAACACCATCGGCGGCGCAGTGAAATATGTGACCAAGCGGCTCGCCGATCATCCTGAAGCCAGCTTCAAGGGAGCTTTTGGGTCGTACAACCAGCTCGACGGGATCATCAGCCTGTCGACGCCGATCGGTGATCTTTTCCGGGTCGGCGTCTCCGGGGCGCGGCTGACGCGCGACGGCTTCGGGCGCAACACCAACCTCAACATCGACAATTACAACAAGAACGTTTGGGCCGGACGCGCGACGATCGAATTCGCCTCGCCCGACGACCGCATGACACTGCGCCTGACCGGCGATTATACCGAGGACAAGTCGAACGCGCGCAACGGATCGCGCCTCATCACCAGCTTGCTGAGCGGCACGCCCGTGCAAGCGAGCCCCTACGACACGCGCGCCGGGCTCAACAGCCCGAAGCAGAATATCCAGGCGGGCGGCCTGTCGCTGGTCGCGACCGGGCAGATCAGCGATCATGTCACGATCAAGAGCATCAGCGCGTTCCGCAAGGATCGCTCCTTCACGCCGATCGATTTCGACGCGCTGCCTGCGGTCGATGTCGATGTGCCTGCGGTATACCGCAACGAGCAAGTCAGCCAGGAATTCCAGCTCGCCTATAAGAGCGAAAAACTAAACGGCATCCTCGGCTATTATTATCTTGGCGCGAAGGCTTCGACCGGGTTCGACGTGTTGCTGTCCACTACTTCTGCCGGTTTCAACGCCTATACCAAGGGCGACGTGCGCACCGAGACGCATTCCGTCTATGGGGACTTCACGTATGATTTCACGCCGCAGCTGAGCCTCTCGCTCGGCGGCCGCTACACCTGGGATCAGCGACAGTCTACGATCTTCAAGGCGAGCTATATCGGCCTGACGCCTGAATTCGGCGGTACCCCGGTCCCCTTCGGTACGCCGTCGACCAATTTTACCGGCGTCGCCAATTTCAAGCGGTTCACCCCGCGCGCATCGCTTGGCTTCAAGCCGACCGAAGACCATCTGCTCTACGCATCCTATTCGGAGGGCTTCAAGGGCGGGGGTTTCGATCCGCGCGGGTCGGGCACGTCTGCGCCGATCGCCAACACGACGACCGGGCGCACCTATCAGGACATCTACAACTATCTCCTGTTCAAGCCCGAAGTCGTGAAGACCTACGAAATCGGCTGGAAGGGTTCGCTGTTCGACAAGCGCCTGACCTTCGCGCTGGACGGCTTCTATTCGGACTATAGCGACGTGCAGGTTCCGGGCTCGGTCGGCTGCCTGATCGGCGGAGTACAGTCGTTCTGCGGCATCACCACCAATGCTGCAAAGGCGACGATCAAGGGTGTCGAACTCGAATCGAACGCCGTGCTGGCGCGCGATTTCGCAGGTGCGGGATCGAGCATCACATTGGCGGGCACGCTCGGCTATATCGATGCGAAGTACAAAACCTTCATCGGCCCGACCGGCACCGATGTCGCGAATGTGCGCGTGTTCCAGAACACGCCCGACTGGACGCTCTCGAGCACGCTCGGCGCCGCGCTGCCGGTCGGGCCGGGTAAGGTGAATGCTTCGACCACCGTCTCCTATCGGAGCCTGACGCACCAGTTCGAGACGGCGAGCCCGTTCCTCGATCAGCCCGGCTATGCGCTGTGGGACGCGAATTTGACCTACACGTTCGGCAACGGGCGTTATTCGGTCGGCGTGCATGCCAAGAACCTCACCGACAAGCATTACAAGACGTCGGGCTACCAATATATCCGCACCAATTTGGCCGGTGTGCCGGTCGATGCGGCGGGCAACCCCACGCCGAACGGTCCCTATGCGGCGACGCTGGGCAAGGAAGGCATCGCCACCGCCTTCTACGGCAACCCGCGCCAAATCTTCGGTACACTCACCGCGAAGTTCTGACGCCAATCTTTTAGGGAATGGTCCGTCGTCAGAACATTGGCCGCAACGTCAGCCGCGGATTACGTGGCGGATCGGCCAATGGGATGCCGGTATCGATCAGGAGCGTGTCCGGTCGATAAGACAGATCCCGCGTGAAAGACGGGGGCGGGCAAGCTGGCGTCAACGTGGTGACTTTTACCGTGGCGGATCACCCCGCGTCGCCCCCCGGAGAGAGCCGATATATTGATCAGGTTGGACAAGCGTCTGCTGGACAGCGGAGTGGCGTTCGAGGTGCCGGGAGGTGTGTTGCTCATCGTCACCGATCCGACCGGCGAACAGGTTGCGGACCGACAATGGCGTCGGACATCGCAGAGACATCGCCGACTGAAGGGACATTCCCCCAATATTACCGTCAGCCATTGCTGGCCGCCGCCGCGGTAAAAGCGTCGTCCCGTAAAAATTTAACGGCAAGGGCTGGCGGCGGCGGTAAGCCGTGTCGTACGAACAGACCATGACCTTTCCGATTGATGCCGTCCGCCGCCGTTTCCCCGCCCTCAATGTGACGGACGACGGAAAATCGCGTATCTATTTCGACGCGCCAGGGGGGACTCAGGTTTGCATCGACGCGATCGCTGCGATGCAAAACCACCTGTTGGGAGGGACTGCCAATGCAGGAGGGGCCTTCGTAACGTCTGCGGCAGTCGGCGAACTGACCAGTGCCGCCCACGCGGCGGTTGCAGATCTGCTCAACGCTGCCCCCGACGAGGTCGCGTTCGGGCCCAACATGACGTCGTTGACGCTCGCATTGTCACGCGCTCTGTCGCGGACATGGCAGGCCGGTGACGAAATCGTCGTCACACGACTGGATCACGATGCGAACATTGCACCTTGGCTTGCCGTGGCGGAAGACCGGGGGCTGGAGGTACGCTGGCTCGATTTCGACCCGGCGACGGGTCAACTTGAACTCGAGGCGCTGCCGGCGCTGCTCTCTGACCGTACCCGATTGGTGGCAGTGGGCGGCGCGAGCAACGCACTAGGCACCATCGCCGATCTGCGAACTATCACGGCAACGGTCCGCGAGCGGTCCGATGCGCTCGTCTTTGTCGACGCGGTGCAACTTGCGCCGCATCTCCTGCTCGACGTAGGCGCTCTCGGGTGCGATCTGCTTGCCTTCTCCCCCTATAAACTGTTCGGGCCGCATGCCGGCGCGCTGTGGTGTCGCCGCGAACTGGCCGACCAGCTCCAGGCCTATAAGGTCAGACCAGCCGGGACGCGGGGAGCTACACGGTTCGAGACCGGTACGCCCTCATTCGAGGCGCAGGCCGGCATCATCGGGATGGTCGACTATCTCGAATGGTTGGGAGGTGTGATCGCGGGCCAGCTGCCGACGCGTCGCGATCGCCTGGCGGCGGCTTTCGAAGCCTGTGAGACCTATGAATCGGCCTTAGGGCGTGCGCTGCTCGACGGCCTTGCCCAATTCAACAGCGTGCGTCTCTATGGCCCGGACGATATGGTCGGGCGTGTGCCAACCTTCGCCTTCACGGTCGAGGGACATACACCCGATGCGGTCGTCAAGCATCTTGCCGAGCGGGGAATTTTCGCGTGGGCCGGTCATTTCTATGCGATCGAGACCGTCGCGCGGCTTGGGCTGGCACAAGCGGGCGGGCTCGTCCGCGTCGGGCTATGCCATTACAACACGATGGCCGAGGTCGAGCTGCTCTTGGCAGCACTACGCGAATTGGTTCGTGAGGGGGGATAGCTGCGAGCGCCGACCAGCGCTGCAATTAAAGAATTTTCGCGTCAGCTGCCGGGTCGTTTCAGCCGCAGCTTTGCGGCAGTGTCGACCCAATGCGCGTCTCCGAAGAGCGACTGCCAGTCGGCCAAGGCGGCTGAGCGGCGTTCTTTGAAAATCTCTCGGTTGACGAGATTACGTTCAAGGTCTCACGGGCAAGCCCTTGATCGACGCCGCGCTGCCCCAGGTCGCCAGACAGCATGGCGACCTGACGGCTTTCGCCCAATTCGCGCCGCTGGAACTCGCATACATGGAGGACGCACTGGCCGCGAGGAAGCGCCGTCCTCAACCGGTGGCGGACGAGGCCTCGAGCATCCGGACAAGGAATAGGACAAGATCTGGCACCAGCCATCGCATTGCTCCCTTGCGGATTGCTCGATCCAACGGCATTCCTTCGGTCCTGAGGAGAAGCGCGTGCGAATTTTGACAGCTCTGGCAGCTCTTTGTGTCACCTTCCCCGCCGTGGCAACACCACAAGACAGAACCGAGCGACTGTTGGGCGAACTTGCCGATGCCCCCGGCCCTTCGGGGTACGAGGAAGCGGTGCGCGGCGTCATGGTCCGCGAACTCACGCCGCTGGCTGACAAGATCACCTATGACGGCGTCGGCTCCGTCATCGCGCAACATGGGGCGAGTGGCCCGAAGGTGATGCTGGATGCCCATATGGACGAGCTCGGCGGAATGGTCCGCCGCGTCACGCCAACGGGTTTCCTGTCGATGCAGATGCTGGGCGGGTGGCTGGATCAGGCCTTGCCCGACCAGCGTTGGATCATCATCGGCCGCAACGGGCCGGTGCATGCCGTCACCGGCATCCGCGACGTCCATGTCGTGCCGGCCGATGAGCGAACCCGGGTGTTTTCACGCGATAGCCTGTATCTCGATGTGGGTGCCCGCACCGCCGCCGAGGTCGCGGCGCTGGGCATCAGCCCCGGCGATCCTGTCGTGCCCGATTCACCGTTCGTGGCGCTGCCGGGCGGTCGATATCTGGGCAAGGCGTGGGACGACCGGGTCGGGTGCGCCGTCGTGATAGAAGCGTTGCGGCGGCTGCGTGCGTCCGGCCACCCAAACCAGCTCTATGTCGCCGCAACGGTGCAGGAAGAGGTCGGGCTGCGCGGTGCACGGACTGCCGCCGATCTTATCAAGCCCGACATCGGCATCGCGATCGAAGGGGGGATTGCTGGCGACAGCCCCGGGCGCAGCCCCGAAGAGACCCAGGCCGTTCTCGGCGGTGGACCAGGCCTGTTCCTTTACGATAGCAGTACTCTCCCCAACCGGCGCTTTGTCGCATTGGTCGGCGAAGTTGCAACGTCGAATGGCATCCCGCTGCAGAAGGATCTGGTGCAAGGGTATGGCGACGACAGCGCCGCGATCCAGGCGACCGCCGGGGGGGTGCCGACCCTCAACCTCATCGTTCCGGCGCGGTATACTCACGCACACAATGGAATCATCGATCGCATGGACTTCGATCGTACCGTCAACTTGGTGGTGGCCCTGATCCAGCGTCTGGATGCGCCGACGGTTGCCAGGTTGCGCAGCTTTGCCCCCGATCGCTGACGTTCCTGTAAAAGACTGCGCGTTACTCGGAATACCGACCGATGTGCTGACGGACTAGGTTGGACGGGTTTCCGGGAAGCGCCACATCGCGATCAGGCCGATCAGCAACGCCGCCAGCATGTAGTAAGCTGGCATCAGCGGGTCGCCAGTGAGCCGGATCAAACCGGCAACAGCGAACTGCGTTGAGCCGCCGAATGCCGAGATCGCGACCGCGTAGATCAGCGCGAAGCCGCCGGCACGCCGCGCACGTGGAAGCGCTTCGGCGACCGCGACGAGCATCGTACCCGTTGAAAGGTCGAGTATGCACGCGAGCACGGTGCTCACGGCGTAGAGCGACCCCGGCGATGGATGATGCGCCACCCACCAGAAGGCCGGCAGCACCACCAGCGCCAACCCGACGGCGGGAACGATCATCACGGGTCGGCGTCCGAACCGGTCGGAAAGCCACCCGCTCAGCGGATCGCAAAGGACTCCACCCAGGCCGACCAGCATGACAGACGCAAAGGCGGAGCGCTGGACGATGCCCAGCGTGGTGGAAGCCCAGGTCCCCAAATAGACGAGCACGTAATTGGCGATCGTCGCAGCGGCGAGCATCAGGAGGCCGAACAGCACGATGCGTCGTGTGCCTGCCTTGGCGACGTGCGGTGGCAAAGCCTCCTCCATCGCTAGCGTCTCGACCAGCGTGCGTCTCGCGGCCAGCGCGAACGGCAGGATGGCCAGCCCGATCAGGAGCGCGAGCCGCCAGCCCCAATCATCGACGGCTGTCGGGTCGAGCGTCATCGACAGAATGACGCCGACCAACCCGGCGACCATGACGGCGCCATCGGCGCTCATCGCCTGAAGAGACACGTAGAGGCCCCGGCGGCGGATCGGCGCACTCTCCAGCAGCAACGCGGTGCTCGGACCGACCTCGCCGCCAAGTGCAAACCCTTGGAGGAGGCGGAACATCACGGCAAGCACCGGCGCCGCCATGCCGATCGTCGCATATCCCGGGGTCAGCGCGAGGCCACCGACAGAGATCCCGATGAGCGAGAACGACAAGATCATGGCGGGTCTGCGTCCCGCCCGGTCGGCCATCCGGCCAATGACGAAAGCGCCCAGCGGACGGGTGGCAAAGCCCACTCCAAAGGTTGCCAATGACGCGAGCAGGCTGATGCCTGCGCGGTCGGAGGGGAAGAAGGCGCGGCCAATCTGGGCGGCGAAGATCGCGTAGACGACGAAGTCGTAGAACTCGAGCGCATTGCCCGCGCAGATCGACGCAATCTGCCGGCGGGACAGACCTTTCGCAAAGGTAGGGGCGTTCATGACGCCACCCATCAGGAAGTTTCCTCGCGCGACCCGCGCATCGCAGCTTCGCTCCTGCTATTTGCCGCAGTCAACTGATCCGGCGGCGATGCCGTACGATGGCCGTCATCTACCCCCCACGCAAGCGGCGACCGTCGAATGACCCCCAACCGGTCATGTGCGCCGCGCTCGCCGCATTCCGCAACCGGCCGTTCGTAACATGCCCGGATGCGCACGAACGTCCCGTCCCTGACCGGCAGATGATGGAGGAAAGTGGCCAGGATACCGGTCGCGTAACGAGGAGCGGCTCTCCCGCCGCGCCTCAATGCGCATGAAAGGCATCCGCATAATGAACGAATGATCGTTTGTTCGATATCCTCGAGCTGCCGTGCTCCCGGCCAGCGTCGACGCTGGAGCTCGTGCGCTGTTCATGACCGGCTCCCGATCACGCCGACAGCGTCGCGTTGTCGATGACAAAGCGATATTTGACATCGCCCTTCTGCATGCGATCATAAGCAGCGTCGATGTCCTGAATGCGGATCATCTCGATGTCGGCAACCACATCATGTTCGGCGCAGAAATCCAGCATCTCCTGCGTTTCCGCAATCCCACCGATCAGCGATCCAGCGATCGCGCGGCGCTTGAAAATCAGATTGCCGACGTTCGGCGACGGATGCGGATGCTCGGGCACCCCGACGAGCACGAGCGTGCCGTCGCGCTTGAGCAGCGCCGAAAAGGCGTCGAGATCGTGGCTTGCGGCGACGGTGTTGAGGATCATGTCGAAGCTGCCCCCATGCGCCGTCATCTGGCGCTCGTCACGGGACACGACGACCTCGTCCGCGCCCAGTGCGATCGCATCGTCGCGCTTGTTTTCCGAGGTGGTAAAGGCGACGACGTGCGCACCCATAGCGTGCGCGATCTTGATCCCCATGTGGCCGAGACCGCCAATGCCGACCACGCCGATCTTCTTGCCGGGGCCCGCATTCCAGTGGCGTAGCGGCGAATAGGTGGTGATCCCCGCACACAGCAACGGCGCGACCGCGGCGAGCTGATCGGCGGGGTGGTTGATCTTCAGCACGAACTTCTCGCTGACGACGATCGACTGCGAATAACCGCCGAGCGTGTGGCCCGGAACATCTTGGGTTGCGCCATTGTAGGTGCCGACGAAACCGGTGCCGGTGCAATATTGCTCGAGCCCCTCATTGCACGATGGGCATGACTGGCAGCTGTCGACCATGCAGCCGACCCCGACAGTGTCCCCGACCATAAAGTTGGTCACACCGTCACCGATCGCGGTGACATAACCGACGATCTCATGCCCAGGGACGCACGGATAGAGTGTCCCGTCCCATTCGCTGCGGACCTGATGCAGGTCCGAATGGCAGACGCCGCAATAGGCGATGTCGATGACGACGTCGTGTGCATCGGGGTCACGGCGGACGATCGTCATCGCTTCGAGCGGCACGTCGGCGGCGGTGGCGCCGTAGGCATTGGTGGTCATGTTAGATTCCTTGGATAGGCAGGGAACGGTAGAATCGGGCGTGGCGGATCAGATCTTGACCATCTTCATGCCCCGCTCGCCATAACGCGGGCCGGCGGTGGTGCCCGTGGGCGCGGCAGCGTCGAGGTCGGCGAGATCGGTGTCACTCAGGGTCACCTCGGGCGAGCCGGCCGAATCGCGCATCGTCTCGCGACGCTTGACGCCCGGGATGGGCACCACGTGGTCACCCTGCGCCAGTAACCAACCGAGCGCGATCTGCGCGTTGGAGACGCCGTGGCGCCGTGCCACAGCGGCCACCGCATCGACGATCGCCAAATTCTTCGGCATGTTCTCCGGCGAATAGCGCGGGTCATTGTGCCGCCAGTCGTCTGCCGGCAGGTCGTTGATGCTCCGGATACCGCCCGCCAGGAAGCCGCGCCCCAACGGACTATAGGGCACGAAGCCAATCCCGAGTTCGAGGCACACGGGCAGGATCTCAGCTTCGACGTCGCGTTCCCAGATCGAATATTCGGTTTGCAGCGCGGCGATCGGATGGACCGCGGCGGCGCGGCGCAACGTCTCGGGTCCGGCCTCCGACAGCGCGATGTGGCGGACTTTTCCTTCCTTTACCAACTCGGCCATGCCACCGATCGTGTCCTCGATCGGGACTTTGGGATCGACGCGGTGCTGGTAGAACAGGTCGATCGTGTCGATGCCGAGCCGCTTGAGCGAGCCCTCGCAGGCGCGGCGCGCGTTCGCTGCGCTGCCGTCGAGCCCGGCCATCTCATTGCCATTCCACGTCATCGCAAACTTGGTGGCAATAATCAGCCCGTCGCGATTGCCACGGATCGCCTCGCCGACGAGCGCCTCGTTGGTGAAGGGGCCGTACATTTCGGCGGTGTCGAGGAAGGTGATGCCCAGATCGATCGCCTCGTGGATCGTCGCGATCGATTCCGTGCGGTCGGCCTTGCCGTAGACGATGTTGCCGCCGCTGATCATCGGCATGCAGCCGATGCCGATCGCGGATACTTCCAGCCCCTGCGAGCCCAATTGGCGCATCTTCATCTTCATTCTCCCGTGACGGCACGAGTGCCTGCTAAACCTTATGGATGACACGACGGCGAAGGATCGCCGTTACGCGGTCAATGATCGATCGTCGTGAGGATTGCTGACGCTGCGCTCAGAAACGCTCGCCGACCATCCCCTCGCTCTTCGCCCACAGCGCCTTGGCGCGATCGGGATCGAGCGCATAGGGGCGCACCCCGCCACGAATACCGGCGCCGTCGACGATATTGGCGACATGGCAATCCTCGCAATAGCGCCCGCCGACCTCGTCGGCGTCGGCGACCACGCCCGCCCAAATCGAGGTCGCGGCGCCCTGCGGAATCGTTTTGTACTTGAATTGCGGGGCACCAGACGCCTTCTGCGCGGCGTCGATCGACTTGATCAGCGCATCGGTCGCTTCGGGGCTCAGGTGGCGGCCAAGCTCGGTCTGTATGCCGCCGGGGTGCACCGCGGTGGCCCGGATACCGCGGTCACGATGCCGCCGGTCGAACTCGACCGCGAACAGGATGTTGGCCGTCTTGGAATGGCCATAAGCGATCCAGGGATCATACGGCGTCGTCTCGAAATTGGGATCGTCGAGGTCGACGTCGGCGAAGCGATGACCCGCCGACGACAGGTTCACCAGCCGTCCGCCGGGCTTTAGCAGCGAGGCGATCCGGTTGATGAACACGAAGTGGCCGAGATGGTTGGTGCCTTATTGCGTCTCGAAGCCGTCCACGGTCTTGCCCAACGGAGTCGCCATCACCCCGGCATTGGCGATGATCAGATCGAACGGGCGGCCGTCGGCGACGAGCGCGTCGGCGCAGGCGCGGACGCTAGCGAGCGAGGCGAGATCGAGCTCAACCAGTTCCAGGCTGCCGCCGCCCGCTGCATCGGCGCGCACCTGCTCCGTCGCGCGCTCCGCCTTGGCCAGATCGCGCGCCGCGCCGATGACCGCCGCGCCATGGGCCGCCAGCGTCCGCGCGGTCTCGACGCCGAGCCCAGCGGACACGCCCGTCACCAGGATGCGCTTGCCCGCCAGATCCACGCCCGAGAGAATCTCGTCGGTGGTGGTTTCCGCGCCATAGACAGTGGTCATCGTCATCTCCTGAAGCTGGTCGGCTTGCCTGATCGGGCAACGCCCGGCGCTGACTGGTATTTGAGGTCGCCCGTGCCGATCGGCGCGCCCGATCCCCTCGACTTCTTGCCCGATCCACTCAAAACCGATCGAGCGATCGCCAGCTCGACTTGCGGCGGCAGCGGTACATACCGACATGGGACGTATGCTCGAACACCTCACCCGCCTCCGTTCCCTTGCATTGCGTCACGCCGCGCGCGACTGTCCGCTATCCCGCGTCTCGATCCATGTCGCCGCGGCGACGAGCCAGCCTAACCCCGTGATGTACACCCCGATGCTTTGCGTCGTGCTGCAGGGCGCGAAACAGGTGATGATCGGCGATCGCGTGCTGCGCTACGATCCCGCAAGCTATTTCGTCGGCTCGCTTGAATTGCCGGCCTCGGGCTGCGTGATCGAGGCGTCACCCGCCGAACCTTATATCGCGGTTGCGATGGCGCTCGACCTTGAATGCCTGACGGAATTGCTGGCGGAGATGCCCGACCAGCCCGTGGCCGATACCGCCGGGTTCGCGGTGAGTGCGGTGACCGCGCCGCTGCTCGACGCGTGGGCGCGGCTGATCGGCCTGCTCGACACGCCGCACGATATCCCGGTGCTCGCGCCAATGTTGGAGCGCGAAATCCTCTACCGGCTGTTGCAGGGGCCGCAGGGTGGGATAATCCGCCAAGCTGCACGCGCGGACAGTCGTTTGGGGCAAATCCGCCAGGCGATCGGGTGGCTGCGGCGGCATTACGACCGGCCGGTCCGGATCGAGACGCTGGCCGAGGTGGCGGGGATGAGCATGGCCTCGTTTCACCGCCACTTCCGTGCCGCGACCGCGATGAGCCCGCTGCAATTCCAGAAGTCGCTCCGCCTGCAGGAAGCGCGCCGGCTGCTGATCGCCAACGCCGACGCGTCGCGCGCGGGCTATGCGGTGGGATACGAGAGTGCGTCGCAGTTCAGCCGCGAGTATGCGCGCATGTTCGGTGCGCCGCCGGCGCGAGACGCAGAACGTCTTCGCGAGGCCGAGCACCAGGTCGACTTAGCCGCCGTCGCCTGACTGACGGGCAGAAAGCTCGAGCGGCAGAAAACGGCGGTTGCCAAGCATGTCATGGCCGAGGCCCAGTTGGAGATGCTGGCTTCCGGCACCACCCACCGAACCCGCCGGCTACAGCGGTCGTCATCCATCAAAGTCGGGATGATGTCGAAAGCCGCTGTCCTACACCGGCTTGAGAATGCCACACTGACACCGATGCCGCGTCTTCGTCCTTCCCGCTCTCGACCTACGCCTGCTTCGGAGGTCGGGCGGGTGGGTGCGCGCCGCTCTCAGCGGCCTCGATGTCCGCCGATGCGCCTTGCGCACGTGATGGGTGTGACTCTTGTGACTTTTGCATTAAAATCCGCATCGTCTGCCGAGACTGAAAACCCCGCTGCGATGTCAACACTGTCTATATTCGCCGCATTGCAAAAAGACCCGACCTTTGAGCGATCGTTTCCGGTTGGCAGCTATCGGCGCTCGTTAAATGGCGCGGCGTCCAAATCCCGCATTCGGGCGGCGGGCGACGAGCGGGTTCGCTTCGCGTTCCAGCAGCGCCAGGGTTTGCTGGAACAGCGGGCTAAGCTGGACGACATGCTCCAGCGCCTCGTCCGGCGTATCGTGGTTTTCGACGCAATCGCGCGCGATCGCCTCGATCGTTTCCGCCAGCATGCCGAGCGGTTCGGCACCGAACTGGCGAGCCTCGCCCTTCAGCGTGTGCGCCGGGATGACGAGAGCAGCGGCGTTGCTGGCGCGCATTGCCGCCTCGATCGCCGCGACCGATTTCACGCCATCCTCACGGAAATAGCCGAGAATGCGGACGAATCCCGCGCCCAGCTCACTTCGCGAACGCTGATAGGCGGTCCAATCCACCAATGTGCTGCCTTCGAACGACACCGTCATCTCCTTCATTGGGCACGCACTACCCTTTGAGAATAAGCAGCTTTGTACGATGTCCGGGTAAACGTAAGGTTGACGAACAAAACCGATCTGGGTTGATAAAATTTTTGCAACCCACTGATTCTATTGTATTTATAGTTTTTTCATCAGGCCGGTTCGGCACTATCGGTCGAAAGGGTTCTTGGGCGCACGTAAGGTAAGGCGGACGGGCACCGCGCCAAAGCCCAGATCACGGCGGATGCCGTTGATGAGATAACGCTGATAGCTGGTCGGTAATTGATCGACCCGCGTGCCGAACAGGATGAAGCCTGGCGGGCGCGTCTTGGCCTGGGTCAGGTAGCGCAGCTTGATGCGCTTGCCGCCCGGCGCGGGGGGCGGATTGGCCTCGACCGCCTTTTCGAACCAGCGGTTGAGTTCGCCGGTGCCGATGCGCTTCGACCACGCCTCGCGCGTTTCGAACGCAACTTTGATGAGCATGTCGAGCCCCTTGCCGGTTGCCGCCGAGACGGTCAGCACCGGCACGCCCTTGACCTGGCTCAGCCCCTCTTCCAGCGCCGCCTTGACGCCGTTGAATAACGAACTGGCATGTTCCGCCACATCCCATTTGTTGAGCGCGACGACGAGCGCCCGGCCTTCTTCCAAAGCGGCGGAGGCAATGCGCAGATCCTGCGATTCTAACCCGCGCGTCGCATCGAGCAACAATACGACGACTTCGGCGAAATCGATCGCGTGCAATGCATCGGCGACCGAAAGCTTTTCGAGCTTGTCCTGCACGTTGGAACGCTTGCGCATGCCGGCGGTGTCGATGAGGCGCACGGCGCGGGCATTCCCGTCTTCATCGTGCCAGGTCCAGTCAACCGCGATCGAATCCCGCGTGATCCCCGCTTCCGGCCCTGTGATCAGCCGTTCCTCACCTAGCATGCGGTTGATCAGCGTAGATTTGCCGGCATTTGGACGCCCGACGATGGCAAGCTTCAACGGTGCGCTGAGATCGTCCTCATCATAGTCCGGCTCTTCTTCGATCTCCTCGCGGTCGATATAGGGTAACAATGCGTCGAACAGGTCGCCCATACCCTCGCCGTGCTCGGCGGACATCTGAACCGGATCCCCATAACCCAGCGACAATGATTCGAGGATGCCGGCTTCTCCTGCCTTGCCCTCGGACTTATTGGCGACGAGCACGATCGGCGTATCGGACCCGCGCAGCCAGCGCGAGATTTCTTCTTCCAGCGGCACCACGCCGACGCGCGCGTCGATCATGAACAATGCGACATCGGCCTGCGCGACGGCAGCCTCAGTCTGCTGGCGCATCCGGCCGGGTAGCGTGGCAGCGTCCTGATCTTCATAACCAGCGGTGTCGATGACGCGGAAATCAACCCCGACCAACGTAGCGTCGCCCTCCCGCCGGTCGCGCGTCACGCCGGGGCGATCATCGACCAGAGCGAGCTTCTTGCCTACGAGGCGGTTGAACAGCGTCGACTTGCCGACATTGGGACGGCCGATAATCGCGACCACGGGGAGCTTGGACATTGCCGCCCCTTAGCCGGGTTGCGGCGAAAGGTCACGCGGTGTGGTGTCCCCGCCCGCTCCCTTTGCAGGAGAGCGGGCGACAGACATCATTTATACGAGGCGATCCGGCCCTTCATGTCCATCACATACAGCGTATTGTTGGCGACGATCGGGGACAGATCGAACGGCGCGCCGGACTTGATGATCGTCCCGACCTCGCCCGAACCAGCCGCGACGGACACGATCTGCCCTTCGGAATTGGTCAGGATCAGGCGACCACCAGCCAGCACCGGACCGAACCACGTGATTGTACCCGAGCGTTTCTTTTGATTGGTGAAGCCGCGCAATTGGGTGATCCAGCGGACTTTACCCGTCGCCCGCGACAGGCATACGAGCCGAGCATCGTCGGTGACGAGGAACAGCCATTCGCCCGCCAGCCACGGCGTGGAGATGCCGGCGAAATTCTGCGACCAGACGCGGCGTCCGGTGCCGATATCGACCGCAACGGTCCGCCCGCCCTGCCCGACCGCATAGACGCGGCCCTGATCGATCACCGGCGAGGCATCGATATCGGCCAGCGACGACACCGACGTCGAGATCGCCGACCGCGACAGCGCATCCTGCCACAACGCGCGGCCATTCTCATAGCGATAGGCATTCAACTCGCCCGAGGAAAAGCCCGCGATGACCGAGCCCGACCCGGCAGCCGGAGCGGCCACGCCGAAGACGCCCTGTGATTCGAGGCTGCCCGAAGATTGCCACGCGACCTTGCCATCCGCCTGATTCAGCGCGAACAGCTGATTGTCCTGGCTCAGGACATAGACGTTGCCGTTCGAGACGGTCGGCGCGCCGCGTAACGGGCCACCGGGCTTGCTGCGCCAAACTTCCTTGCCGTCCGCCGCGTTCAACGCGACCACGTCGCCCAACCCATCCGTGGCGTAGACCTTACCGTCGTCGAAGCTGACACCACCGCCGAAACGCGCATCCTTGTTCTTCTTGCCGGACGCCAGCTGGACCGACCAAGCCTGCGCACCGGTAGTGGCGGCGAAGGCATGCACCGTCGAATCGACATCCATCGCATAGAGCCGTCCGTCGGCGATCACTGGTGGAGCAGCGAGGCGCTGGCGGTTGCTGCCGCCGTTGACCCCAGCCACCCAAACGCGCGACAGCGATTGGCCCAGCGCCAACTGGCCCATCGATTTCGAAGCGTTGCCGCCCGGTTGCGCCCAGTCGGTGTTAGTTTCGGGCGCCGGCAACAGCACCTCGACCGCGGCGATCGTCTTGTCCGCTTCGACCGGCGCTTCCGACAGCAGGATTGGAATGCGATCCCCCAGCACCGGGGTCTTCTTGCCACCGCCCTTGAAGATGCCGCAGGCGCTGAGCGCTATCAGCGCCGCGATCGCGACCGACGCCCTGGTCCGTGTCATCATGGTGCTTTCTTTTCCTCAACGGTATTGACCGCGTCGATACCCAATACGCCAGCCATCTGAACCGCGCGTTGACGGATGGTGGCCGGAACGGTCTCTTCCTTGGCGATCTCCGCGAACAGCGCGCCCGCAAGATCCTTGCGGTTCATCCGCAGATAAGCCGCCGCGACAAGCTCGCCCGCGCTGCCGAACCACGGATTGCCCTTAACGACCAGCGGCTTCAACCGACTGACGACGACATCCGGCTTGATCGTGTCGAACTCGGCCGAGGTCTGGCGGATCAGCGCGAGATCGCGGAACGGTGCGCCTAGTGATGTATCCGCCGCAATCCTGCCGAACTTGGCCGCGGCACCTTTCAAATCGTTCTTTTGGAGCAACACGTTACCCTGGCTGAATTCCGCACCGGCCCGCACGCCGTCGACATCCGACCCGGCCAGCTTTTCAAGCGGCGCAGCGGCCACATCGAGTTTTTGCGCGGTCAGATCGTCCAACGTGGCGCTATATTGTTCGCCCTGCACGCCAGCCGCCTCGGTCTGGCGATGGTGCCAGTACAGCACGCCACCGAACACCGCGAGCGCCAGGCCGATCCCACCGAGCAGCCAGCGACCATAGCGGGTCCAGAAACTGGCCAGCTGATCGCGGCGGAGTTCTTCATCGACCTCACGCAGGAAAGCTTCGTCGGTATTCGGCGGGACAGCCAAGGCAGACTCCAGATCGGGTTTGGGAATAGGGAGGCGCGGACCTTAGCGATGCGAAGCCGCAAGGGAAAGGGCCACGGGGGAAGGAGCCGGCCAGCGGAAAAGCAAATCAATCCTTGGGTTGATAGGTCTGCTCCGGCCCCGGAAAACTGCGGGATCGGACATCCGCTGCATAGGTTTCAACCGCGGCAGAAATGCGGCCAGCCATATCGTCGAACTTCTTCACGAAGCGCGCGGTGCGTTCGAACAGGCCGAGCATATCCTCAGTGACGAGGACCTGTCCGTCGCAATCGGCCGAGGCGCCGATGCCGATCACCGGGCAGGAGACTTCGGCGACGATGGCACGGGCAAGCGGCTCGACTACCCCTTCCGCCACGATCGCAAACGCACCGGCATCGGCGATCGCGCGGGCATCTGCGATGATCTTGGCATGTTCCGCATTGCTGCGTCCGCGCGCGCCATAACCGCCGAGCGCGTTCACCGCCTGCGGGGTGAGCCCGATATGCCCCATCACCGGAATGCCGCGCGCCGACAGGAAGGCCACCGTCGGGGCCATTGCCTCGCCGCCCTCCATCTTGATCGCCGCCGCTCCGGTTTCGGCCATCACGCGCGCGGCGGAATGGAACGCTTGTTCGGGGCTCGCCTCATAGCTGCCGAACGGCATGTCAATCACCACCACCGAATGATAGCTGCCCCGCACGACTGCAGCGCCATGCGCGCACATCATGTCGAGCGTCACTGCGAGCGTGGACGGCAGGCCGTAAATCACCTGACCGAGGCTGTCGCCGACCAGTAGCAAGTCGCAATGCGGATCGAGCAGCTGCGCCATCCGCACCGTATAGGCAGTGAGCATCACCAGCGGCTCCTTCCCTTTGCGCGCGAGGATCGCGGGCACGGTGAGGCGCTTCATCGGCGCGGGCGTGGGGTTCGCGCGGCTGGTCGAGGTGTCGATCGTGTAGGTCGTGGACATGGCGCCGCGCTTACCGGCTTTGCTCGAACGTTGCCAATGTTGAAGCTCAAAAGGTTTTGTTCACTTGACTATATGTTAGTTTTATATAACATAAAGTTTTTCAAAGCGAACACAAGGCTGAGTCGATGACGTTCAGAGAAAAATTGTTGTGGGTATCGATAATCGCGGTTGCCGCGATCTGGGGGTCGTATCTCTTCGACGTCGGCAAAGTGTTGACCTATCGCAGTGTCAACGCCGATCAGGCTTATGGAGGCTTCATCAAATCGGTGATGCTGCTGGTCGCGGTCGAAGTCGTCGCGGCAATCGCGCTCTCGATTCTGTCCCCCGCAGATGCCGAAGCGCCGGCCGATATGCGCGACCGGGAATTCGCCGCCAGCGCCGCCGTGCCAGCTTACAATCTGCTCAATTGCCTGATCGTGGTAACGATGCTGGCGACCCCCGGCATCGTCCGCCTCGCACCGCAATATATCAGTGGCGACCCGGCGACGGTGACGGCGGTGCTGATCGGGAATGCGATGATGCTGGCGCTGGTGCTGGCACATATCGTATATTGCGGCGCGCAAATCCGCCGTTATCGGAGGGGATGATCGTGGCCTGGCCAAAGCTGACCAACCAGATCCGCACTTTACGGTTCATGGCCGGAGAGATGACGCAGGCCGAACTCGGCCAGCGCATTCAGGTCACGCGCCAGACGATCGCAGCGATCGAGCAAGGGAAATATTCGCCCACACTGGAGGCCGCATTCCGCATCGCCAAAGTGTTCGACAAGCGGCTGGACGAAGTGTTCCAGTGGGTAGACGAATGAGCCGGGTTCAGGAAATCCAGCGACGCCGGTGCGCCAGTCCAGCAAGCCAGATTTCGAACACTCCGATCGCCGCGACCAGGATCGGGATGCCGGCGGCGGCGGTGAAACCCTTAACCGCGATCAGGTCGGTCATCGCAAACATGTAGCCGAACATCGCAACGACCAGCACGAGCGACAAGACAAACAGCGGCTGGCAGAAGCGTGATCGCGCAAGCAACGCGATCCCGCCGATCAGTCCGCTCCACACGCCGGCTCCGTAGAGCCACAGAAACCAATGCGGTCGGCTGGCCTGCAACGTCCGGTCATATGCCGACATTTTCGCCAGTTGCTCGGGCGTCGCCATCGCATCCATATAAAACGCCGCAACACCCATCACGCCCCATAAAACGAGGATGATAGTCACGATCCAGAACCACATCGGTGGCCTATTCCGCTCCATGCCGATCACCATAGCCGCTTCCCCCATTTTATGAGGAAGAGACTGCGCTTTCCGTTACGGAAACGCAATCATGCCTATGCGACAGTAACTCCCTTCCAAAAAGCGAAGCGGCCCTTGATCTCCGCAGCGGCGGTCTTTGGGTCGGGATAATACCACGCTGCGTTGGGATTACGCTGCCCATCGACGACGACGGTCTTGTAGCTGGCCTCACCCTTCCACGGGCAGTTGGTGTGGGCCGCGCTATCCTCGAGCAAGGCCATATCGACGCTGTCGGCAGGGAAGTAATAGTTGCCCTCGACCACGACCGTGTCGTCCGATTGTGCGATCACCGCGCCGTTCCAAATCGCTTTCGTCATGCCGAAATCCTTATTCGCCTAGCTTGGCCTCTAAATAGGTATCCGGCTTGAACCCCGCCAGCAGCACCGCACCGGATTCCAATATCGGGCGCTTGATCATCGCGGGCTGCGCCAGCATCAACGCAATCGCCTTGTTCTCGGTCAGGTCGGCACGATCCGAGTCGGGTAGCTTGCGGAACGTCGTGCCCTGCCGGTTGAGTACCACCTCCCAGCCGAGCTTCGCCGTCCAGCCGCGCAGGCGCGCCTCATCGATTCCGGCCTTCCGGTAATCGTGGAACGTGTAGCTGACATCATGCTCATCCAGCCAAATGCGCGCCTTCTTGATCGTGTCGCAATTGGGGATGCCGTAGAGAATGGTCATGAAACGTCCTTGAGGAAGCGGCCGAGCGTGATGACATCCTGGCGCTCAAGCCCAAGATTCGCATAGAAATCGAGCGCGGCCCGATTGTCGTCGCGCACCATCAACTGGATTTTCGGCACACCCTGCCCGCGCAGCCATTCTTCAGCCGCAGCCATCAACTTGCGCCCCAGCCCGCGCCGCTGCGCCCGCGGGTCCACGGCGAGATAATAGACCCAGCCGCGATGCCCGTCGAACCCGACCATCACGCTGCCGATGATCGCGTCGCCAGCGCGAATGACCAGCACGATCGAGGTCGGCGTGGCCAGCGCCAGCGCGAAATCGGCGGCGGGATCATTCCACGACCGGGTAAGTCCGCACGCCTCCCACAAGGCGACCACATGCTCGGCATCGGTGGCTTGCGCAGTTTCGGGCGCGGTCACGTGCCCTGGCGCTGCTTTGCCAGTTCGACCGCGAAGGCAGCACGTGCATCGCGCACCATCGTCGGCAAAATATGACGGTCAACCAGATGGCCTTTAGCAACTCGTCTCATCAAATCGACCGTTTCGGGATGGAACGGCAGCACGACATCCGGGTGCATCGCACCGAGCCGGTCAAAGCTTTTCCCGAAATCGCCGACGATACCGGGATAGGCACGATTGCCAACCAAGCGGTTACCGGCCACCGTCACACTGCATGCGAACAGGATATCGATCGGCTTTCCGCCCAGCGCGATCCGCATCGTCCAGCTCGTGCATCCCGGCGTGTGCCCGGGCGTCGCCACCGCGCGCAACGTCGTGCCGCCCAACGTCACCCGCTCGCCATCGCGCACCGCGCGATCCACCTTCACGGCGGGAAACCGGATGACGCCGTAATTGGTCTCGCCCGGCGGTATCCCGCTCACCAGCGCCGCGCGATCGCCCGCACCCGCAATCACTTTCGCGCCACTCATCCGCTTCAACGCCGCCAACGCACCGGCATGATCAAAATGCGCATGGCTGAGCAGGATCAGCTTAACATCGCGAAGCTTCACACCCCGCGCCACGATATTGCGAGCGACGACCGGCGCGTTCTGCTCCATCGTCCCATCGATCAGGATCGCGCCCGCAGCGGTGTGGATCAGATAAGCGGCCAGCCCTTCGGTGCCGACATAATCGATCGGTCCAATGACCCGAAACGGCGCGATCGGGCGCGTCCAGGCCGGGGGATCCTGCGCCGTGACGGGACCGGCAAACACCACCAGGGAGGCCGCGATCAGCCTTGCAAAAAGGTTGCCCATTCCGGCTTCATTCCCACTCGATCGTGCCCGGCGGCTTGGATGTATAATCATATGTAACGCGGTTGATGCCTTTGACCTCGTTGACGATCCGCGTCGCCACGCGCGGCAGGAAGTCGCCGGGGAATTGGAACGCCTGCGCGGTCATGCCGTCGGTCGAGGTGACGGCGCGCAGGGCGAGGACGAAGTCGTAGGTCCGTCCGTCACCCATCACGCCGACCGTGCGGACAGGAAGCAATACCGCGAAGGCCTGCCAGATCGCATCGTACAGCCCGGCGTTGCGGATTTCCTCCAGATAGATCGCATCGGCCTTGCGCAATATATCGCAGCGTTCCCGGGTCACTTCGCCCGGAATGCGGATCGCCAGGCCCGGCCCGGGGAATGGGTGCCGCCCGACGAACGCCTCGTTCAGCCCGAGTTCGCGACCCAGCACGCGGACCTCGTCCTTGAACAATTCACGTAAGGGCTCGACCAGTTTCATGTTCATGCGTTCGGGCAGGCCGCCGACATTGTGGTGGCTCTTGATCGTCACCGAAGGCCCACCGGTGAAGCTGACGCTCTCGATCACGTCCGGATACAGCGTGCCCTGCGCCAGAAATTCCGCACCGCCGATCTTTTTCGCCTCGGCCTCGAACACGTCGATGAAGGTCGCGCCGATGAACTTGCGCTTGGCCTCCGGGTCGGTGACACCGGCCAGACCGTTCATGAACAGATCCTGCGCCTCCACATGGACGAGCGGGATATTGTAATGGTTGCGGAACAGGCCGACGACCTGCTCGGCCTCGCCCGCGCGCAGGATCCCGCCATCGACGAACACGCAGGTCAGTTGGTCGCCCACCGCCTCGTGGATCAGCAGCGCCGCCACCGAGGAATCGACCCCGCCGGACAGGCCGCAAATCACCTTGCCGGTGCCGACCTGCTTACGGATCTCCTCGATCTTGGCGGCGCGGAAACCCGCCATCGTCCAGTCGCCCTCCAGGCCGCAGACGTGACGAACGAAGTTGCAGATCAGCCTCGCACCGTCCGGTGTGTGGACGACCTCGGGATGGAATTGCATCGCGTAATAATGCCGTTCATCGTCGGCGATCACCGCAAAGGGTGCACCGGGGCTGGCCGCGACGGGGCGGAAGCCGGGGGCGAGCGCGGTCACCTTGTCGCCGTGGCTCATCCACACCTGATGGTTTTCCTGCGGTTTCCAAAGACCGTCGAACAGGTCGCAGCCGTCGGTCACCTCGATCACCGCATGGCCGAATTCCCCGCTGTCGCCGAGCGTGACGGTGCCACCAAGCTGATGCATCAGCACCTGCTGGCCGTAACAGATGCCGAGCACTGGCAGGCCGCTGTCGAGGATTACCTGCGGCACGCGCGGGGAGTTTTCATCGAGCACCGAGGCCGGGCTGCCGGAGAGGATCACTCCTTTGGGCTGCATCCGCTCGAACGCCTCGGCGGCGTTCTGGAACGCGGCGATCTCGCTATACACACCCGCCTCGCGCACTCGCCGCGCGATGAGCTGGGTCACCTGGCTGCCGAAATCTACGATGAGGATGGAATTGGGCAGAATGGAGTCGCTGGGCTGGGTCATGGGGCCAGATAGCGAGGGTGGGCGGCAGATGCCAGCCCACACCCCCTGCCCTCACTTTACCGGCTTGACCGCCAGCCCGGTCCACTTCGCGGCGAAAGCCCAATTGTCCGCAGCCTCCTCGATCACCTTGTCGGTCGGCTTGCCGCTGCCATGCCCGGCGCGCGTCTCGATGCGGGCGAGGTGCGGCTGGTCGCCGATGTCCGCCGCCTGCAATGCCGCGGTGTATT
>NZ_JANYEK010000165.1 GCF_025363195.1 Sphingomonas sp. | reverse complement strand
CTGTGGCGCTAGGATCGTCATTCGCTACTCATCAAATCAGCGATGTCGTTGCAGCCTTACTATACGGTGAGCAAACTTCGGCTCGGATTGCCTCGATCGCGTCCAGAGGCATGAATGATCCTTCGAGCCTGACATTGGATGAAATTAAGTGTGTATGTGCTTCCGCCCTAACTCAAACAGCCGACAAGGCCTGACGCCAAAAACCCCGGCCCGCACGATGGGGACCGGGGCTTTGGGCGCGGCTAGGCGAAAAGGCTCAGGCCTCTTCTTCCAGGCCCACGGCGACGTCGGCGTTCGCGCTCAGGCGGACCTTGTCGCCCTCGACGCCAGCGACCAGGCCGCCGGAGATGTAGTGATGATGCCCTTCATGGCTGCCCGATCCTTCCGAGACCTGGGCACCGCTGTCTTTCTTGGTCAGCTTGATGCGGTCGCCATCGACATGGTCGACCGTGCCGACATGCACGCCGTCCGCGCCGATGACTTCCATATGCTCGGTGATTTTGCTCAGATCGGCCATGATGCTTGCTCCTTGGGGTTGGTTACCGGGGTTGAACGCGCGACCTCCGAGTTGGTCGCATGAGCTGGCAAATCCTCATCATGTTCGCGGTCGGCGGCGTGCTGACGCTGATCGGCCTCGGCTTGCTGCTCGCGCTGTTGCGCCCCGCCGGGCCGGCCAAGGTCTATGTCTACCGCATGGTCGGCATCATGGCCACGGCCGGCGGCATCGTGCTCGCCATGTCTGCCGCCGCGATGTTGCAGTGGAGCGCGGTATCTTGACCCTTTTCCTTTCCATACTCACCCCATTCGTCCCGGAGTAAAACCCCATGTCCCTCACCGAAGCCCGCAAGCAGTACAAGCCGTTCGAATACCCCTGGGCGTTCGATTTCTGGAAGCGTCAGCAGCAGATCCACTGGATGCCGGAGGAAGTGCCGCTCGGCGAGGATTGCCGCGATTGGGCGCAGAAGCTCAGCGATCACGAGCGCAACCTGCTGACGCAGATCTTCCGCTTCTTCACCCAGGCGGATGTCGAGGTGCAGGATTGCTATCACGAGAAATACGGCCGCATCTTCAAGCCGACCGAGATCAAGATGATGCTCGCCGCGTTCAGCAATATGGAGACGGTGCACATCGCCGCCTACAGCCATCTGCTCGACACGATCGGCATGCCCGAGAGCGAATATGGCGCCTTCCTCGAATATAGCGAGATGAAGGACAAGCACGATTACCTGCAGACCTTCGGCGTCGACAGCGACGAGGATATCGCCAAGACGCTGGCGATGTTCGGCGGCTTTACCGAGGGGCTGCAGCTGTTCGCCAGCTTCGCGATGCTGATGAACTTCCCGCGCTTCAACAAGATGAAGGGCATGGGCCAGATCGTCACCTGGTCGATCCGCGACGAGAGCCTGCATTGCGAAGGCATCATCAAGCTGTTCCACGCCTTCTGCGCGGAGCGGGATTGCTTCACCAAATCGGTGAAGTCGGACATTCGCGAGATGTGCCAGCACACCGTGCATCTCGAGGATAACTTCATCGATCTCGCGTTCGAGATGGGCCCGGTCAATGGCATGACGCCCAAGGAGATCAAGAAGTACATCCGCTACATCGCCGACTGGCGCCTGAACCAGCTCGGCCTGAAGCCGATCTACATGATCGACGAACACCCGTTGCCCTGGCTCGCCCCGATGCTCAACGGCGTGGAGCACGCCAATTTCTTCGAACAGCGCGCCACCGAATATTCGAAGGCCGCGACGAAGGGCAATTGGAACGAAGTGTGGGACGGCTTCGACAAGCGCCAGAAGGCCAAGGCCGGGCCAGCGGCCAACGAAGATCCGACGAGCGGCGAGGGGGATATGTTCTCGCAGGCTGGGGTTGCGGCGGAGTAGTTAATTCGTGGCATTAGTCTCATCAACCTATCGGTCACCGTCAATCGAGGATACCGCTTTTAATTGCCCGCATTGCGGCGTCTTGACCACGCAATTCTGGTTTGCGGTTAATGTACAGCGTGCTGAACAAAATGCTGTACCGCTTAGATTTACACCCGAAAAGGCTGAGGTTTTTGTAGACGGCATAGAAGACGCAAAGATTAAGGCTAAACTATTGTCATGGGCGCTACGTATGGCAGACGGTGTTCCATTTCTGGAGAAAAAATCTTCAGATTATTACACGAACATTTTGTATAATGTAAATTTATCCCGTTGTTATAACTGTAACGATCTCGCATTATGGATTGGGCAGCGATTAGTTTATCCAGATAGATTGGACATAGTTCCCCCTAATGAGGATATGCCCGAAGAGGCTAAAAGAGATTATCGGGAAGCTGCCGCCATCGTAGATCGCTCTCCTAGGGGTGCTGCGGCTTTGCTACGGTTGGTCATTCAGCGAATTTGCCTGGATTTAGGCGGTACTGGCAAAAGCATAAACGATGACGTCGCGCTTTTAGTTAAAAAGGGTTTAGATGCAAAAATACAGCAAGCGCTCGATATTGTACGGGTCGTCGGAAATAGCATCTAAATTTGCGATTCCTGGAGCGTCCGTTCTAATTGGATTCTCATTCGCGTGGGCTGGTCGTTC
>NZ_JANYEK010000131.1 GCF_025363195.1 Sphingomonas sp. | reverse complement strand
GACCCGTCGTGCGCAGCCACGCTTACGACCTTCCGAAGAAGGTTCGCCGCCTGGGCCTGATCAGCGCTTTGTCGTTGAAGCAGGCGGAGGGCAAGCTGATCGTGCTCGACACGGCCACGGGCGGGACAGGGCGGACAAAGGACCTGGTCGCGCAACTCAAGACGTTGGGCATGGCCACCGGCATCTACCCGCTGTTGGACGTGGTGGTGGAACGTGCCGACCAGCCCTTTGTGCACGCCGCCCTGAAAGACACCGACCGCCGCGTGGGCGAAGGCAAACCGGTGGCACCCAGCTTCTTGCTGGCCTGCGTGCTGTGGGCCGATGTGCGTGACGGCTGGGCCCGGCGCATGGCCGACCACCAGCACGGCCACCCGGCGCTGCAAGATGCGATTGAAGACGTGTTCAATGCCCGCATTGGCGATGTCTCGGGCCGTGGCCGCCTGGCCGGCGATATGCGGGAAATCTGGTTGATGCAGCCGCGCTTTGACAAGCGCGTGGGCAGCACACCCTTTGGCATGGTGGAGCAGCCACGCTTTCGCGCAGCCTTTGACTTTATGCGCCTGCGGGCGGACGCCGGCGAAATTGAAGAAGTGCTTGCCGACTGGTGGCAGGAATTCAGCATGGCCGACGACAATCTGCGCCAGGACATGATTGACCAGGTGCGCGCCGAACATCAGGCCCGCCCCAAGGCGCCGCGCGTGCACCGCGCACCGGCACCGGCGCGCGATGGCAGCGCTGCGGCAGCTGCTGGGCCTACTGCACGCGCCAGCGGCTCCGATGCGCGCAATAGCGCGCAAAGTGACGCGCCAATCGGCTCCGAGGAGGGCAGTGCCGCCCCGCGCAAACGCCGCCGCAAGCGCCGCCCCAGCGGTGGTGGCGACGCGGCTTGACGCCAGCCATGCGCGAGCCGGTCTACGCTTACATCGGACTGGGCGCCAATTTGGGCGATCCGCGCGCCGCCGTGCTGGCCGCCATGGACGCAATTGCCGACATAGACGGCCTAGCGCTGACCCACAAATCATCGCTCTACGGCAGCGCACCCGTGGATGCTGGCGGCGGTGACTATGTCAACGCCGTGGTGCAGGTGCATACCCGGCTCAAACCGCATGCCCTGCTAACCCAACTCCAGGCCATAGAGCTCGGGGCAGGGCGCAGCCGCTCCTACCAGAATGCGCCACGCACGCTGGACCTGGATGTGCTGCTGTTTGACCAGCTGGTGTTGAACGACGCCGACCTGGTGCTGCCGCATCCGCGCATGTGGCAGCGCGCCTTTGTGCTGCGTCCTTTGGCCGAAATCGCGCCTGGCCTGGTGCGCGCCGCGCAGCTGCAGGCGGTGGCCGAGCAGGCCGTCTGGCTGCTGTGACGCGCCTGCCACCGCTGAACGCACTCAAGGCCTTTGCCGTGGCCGCGCGCGAGGGCAGCTTCACCCATGCCGGTGAGGTGTTACACGTCACGCAGGGCGCCATCAGCCGCCAGATCAAACAACTCGAAACCGCCCTGGGCGTGCCGCTGTTTTTGCGCGTGCATCGCCGGGCTCCGGATGGACACAGTCGGCCCGCCATTGGTCCATACCGAGGTCCGCATCGCCGAGGATGGCGAAATCCTGGTGCGCGGGGAACTCGTCATGCACGGATATTGGCGCAACGATGCGGAGACGAAACGCGTCCTGAAAGACGGTTGGCTCCACACCGGCGATATCGGTTTGATCGACGAGCGCGGCCGCATCAAGATCACCGATCGCAAGAAGGACATCATCGTCAACGACAAGGGCGACAATGTCGCGCCGCAAAAGGTCGAGGGCATGCTGACCCTGCAGAACGAAATTGTCCAGGCCATGATCTATGGCGACCGCAAACCCTATATGGTCGCTGTGCTCGTGCCCGATCCGGACTGGACGCAGGAATGGTGCGCGAAGAACGGCAATGCGTGCGATTTCCGCACGCTGGCTGCAAACCCCGAATATCGCGCGGCGCTCGGCGCGGCGGTGGAACGCGTCAACACCGACCTTTCGGTGATCGAACGCATTCGCCGCTTCGTGCTGGCCGACGAGGGGTTCACGATCGACAACGAACAGCTGACGCCGTCGCTCAAGATTCGCCGGCATGTACTGAAAGAGGTTTACGGTCCCCGGCTGGACGCGCTGTACAAGGGCTGACGTCCGAGGCTCCTCCCCTTCAGAGCAGGAGCCTGGTCAGGAGCGCTACCGCCCGTCGATCGTCTTCTTCATCCGCGCCACCGGCTTGGCTTTCATGGGCGTCCCCACCGGAGGAATCGCCGTAACCGGCGCCGGCGCCATGCTCACCGCCTTGCCATCAGGCCCGCGTGGCAGCACCACCATCGTCCAGTCTACATCCGGTTTCAGATATTTCTGCGCGGTCACCTGCAGCATCGCGGAATTCGCGCCGCCGATATCGTGCAACATCTGCCGCAGCCCCTCGATCCGGCGATCGTCATACGTCGCGTTCTCGACCTGGTTGAGCCAGAAGGTATTGCCGGTCGCCTGGCGCAGCACCAACTGCTTGAGCGGCTCGATCGTGCGACGCAATTCGTCGTCGCTGATCGGGTTGCTGACCAGGTCCGCCGCGATTTCGCGCGACATCTTGAAGAACAGGTTCACATTGGAAGGCGTGACTTGGCCGATCGCGAACAGGCGCCCGCCCGATGCCAGCCCCTCGGGCCACTGGCTCTGCACGCTGGGCGAATAGCTCGCGCCCGCCTCACTCCGTAGCCGGTCGAACAGTCGGTCGCTGAATACCTGCGCCAGGATGTCGAGGTAATTGCTATCGGACTGGTGATCCATTCCGCCGCCCGTCGGCCAAACGATTACCGCCACCGCCTGATTGGTGGGCCCGCCATGGGTCTCGATCAACGGCGTCACGTTATGTGCCGGAAAGCGGACCGGTGGAGCCGCCATCGGTGGGGGGCCGCGCTTCGGCAGGGCGCCGATGCTCGCGGCCACCGCCTTGATCGTCGCCTCGGCATTGATGTCGCCGAATACCTGCACCTCGATCGGGCCCTCGCCGATCAGCGGCTCCCACAATTTTCGGAACTCCGCCGCAGTGGTCGCGGCCACCTCGTCGCGCGTCGGCGTGCTCCAGCGCGGATCACCGTCGTGCAGCAACCCTTCCAGATCACGCGCCAGCACGCCGCTGGGCGAGGAATCGAACCCGGCATATTGCGCAAGCGTCACGGATTTTATTCGCGCCAGCGGGTTGGGATCCCAACCCGGCGACGACATATATCCGGTCATCAGTTTCAACTGATCGGCCAGATCGCGCGGCGAGGTCATCGCCGAGAACACGAACGCGTCGTCGTTGATGCCGAAATCCAGCCCGATGCGCCGTCCGGCCGTCATCTGGTCGAGATCACCCTGCCGCAACTTGCCGACGCCGCCGCCGACGATCGCGCCACCCGCCGCCCAGATCGACGACTTCCGATCGGCCGGCAGCGCGTTATACCCACCGCCAAAGCGCACGCGGACATAGACCCGCGTTTCCTCCGCCGGGCTGACCCGCAACATCAGGCGCACGCCGTTGGAAAGCACCACCTTCTCCAAGTCGAAATCCGGTATTTTTTGCCGGCTCACGACCGTCGCCGGCTTGCCCAGCCGGGGCAATTTGGCGAAGGTCACTTTGCCCTGCGTCGTCCGCTTGCCGGCCAGCCCCGAAACATCGGCCTGCACGGCGGCGGCCAGCTTCGTCACCGCGCCGGTCTCCGGAGTCGGGGTGTTGAGCAGGGCCCGCGTCGCGGTGCCGGTGAAGATATGCCGGGTCGATGCAAGCACCGTCTGCGGCGTAAACATCTTCTTCTTTATCGCATCGCGCAGCACGGCATAGATCGTGCCCGGGGCCGTCGTCGTCTCGCGAATGTCGACTGCCTGCACCATGTCGTCGGCTTGTGCCGCACCCGCCTCGGCCTTGGCGGTTTCAACCGAGGTCCGCATGATGGTATCGATGTCGGAGAGCTCGCGGTCGATCTCGGCCTGGCTCGGTGGGTTCGCCTTAGCGTCTTCGATAACCGCGCGAACATCCTTCAACGCAGCCTCCCAATCGGTGCCGATCGGGATGATCGAGACATAGGTTATGTCGGCGCTGCGCGATTCGTTCGACGTGCTGACCGAGGCGCTGATGAAGCTGCCCCCAGCGCGCGCGCGGGTTTCCAGGCGCCGGCTGATCACCGATCCGGCGACCGAATCCACCAGGCGGTTCTGGTTCATCAGGATGGTATCGTCCTGATATTTCCACGGCCTGAGCACGGCGAGCGTGATGATCGATGGCAGGCTCGGTTCCGACACCACGGCGGTCGCCGGCTTGGTTGGATCGGGCTTGCCGAAATCGGGCTCCGCAGGCTTGGGCCCCACACCCTTCCAGCCGGAGAAGTTCTTCGCCACCAGCCGTTCGAACAGCGCGGGATCGAAATCTCCCGATATCACCACAACGGTCCGTTCCGGGCGATACCAGCGATCATGGAACGCGCGCACACTGTCCGCCGTCGCGGCGTTCAATCGGTCGATCGTCCCGATCGGCGACCGGTCGGCCAACGGCTGTCCGGCGAAGAAAGCCCCCAGCCGCGCGTCGCTGAAGCGCACCTGCGGCCCCGGCGCCTCGCGCTGTTCGGCCAGCACCGCCGGGCGCTCCGCGTTCAGCGCGGCGGTCGTGATATTGGGATGGTCGACCATCCCGGCGAGAATCTTCAGGCTCTCGTCCAGCCCGGCCTCGGTCGCGCTCGGCAGATCGAGTTTGTAGGTCGTACCGGTCGGGGTGGTCTGCGCATTGGTGTCCGACCCGAAGGTGGTGCCCATGCGCTGCCAGATGCGCTTAGCCTCCCCATCCGGCACGAATTCGGATCCGCGGAAGGTCAGATGCTCGATCAGATGGGCATAGCCGCGCTCGTTATCGCTTTCCATCAGCGATCCCGCATCGACCCGCACGCGCACGGCGACCTGCCCCGGAGGTACGCCGTTGTTGCGCACGGCATAGCGCACGCCGTTCGGAAGGGTACCGTAATGCCATGCCGGATCGGGCTTGATGTCGCTGCCGACATACAGCCAGTTGCGATGATCGATCTTGTCGGTGGCGGCGACAGTCGCTGCAGGAGCCACTGGTACCGGTGCCACATCCTGTCCGCTGGCCGGCAGCGTCAGAGCGAGCAGGAAGGAGAGGATCAGCGGACGGCGCACGGCGCGCGAAAGAACATGCATGGATGCGTTGTTAGCGGGCTTCACCTGAACCCGCCAGTAACCGCTGCCAGCGAGTTGCCCGTCACGCCATCATTTGGTCCCATAAAATCCCTAGATGGTTCCCGGTCGGTTGCGGGAAACACCCCTTCACGCTGCGGCGCACCACAAGGAATATCCCGGTCGGCCCCATGCCGCTGGTTACGAAGGCAGGAAGATACGTGACGCTCGAATCGCCCGTTGCCCTCACTGAATTGTGTCGGGATTCAGGCAACATACCGGAACGGCGCAGCATCCGCGTTCCCGATCTCAACGTGATTTCCGACGCTCCGGCGCCCGGCGCAGCGATGGAAGCGGATCGCAATCGCCCGTTGCTGATCAAATACGGCAAGCATTTGCGGAGCTTCTTCGACCGGTTGATCGCTTCGTCTTCACTGGTGCCGAACGATCCGGTGCTCGACGTGCGCCGATTCGCCTGGACCGCTTTGCTGCGCGACCATTGGGCGACGATCCGCGATGAGGCGGTGCGCGTCGCCTTGCGGGGAGAAGCCGCGCCCAGCCTCGCCACCATCTCGCCCGATCACCGCGCCATCGCCGAGATCGACAAATGGCGCTCGTTCTTCCTGTGGGGCTACGGCTTCCCGATCACCGATAATCTCGCACGTTGCCCGGAAACGGCGAAAATAGTCGAGCAGATTCCCGGCCTCAACAGCGCGTTCTTCTCGATTCTCGCACCCGGCACGCACATTCCGGATCATCGTGGCGTCACCAAGGGGCTGATCACCTGCCATCTCGGGCTGATCGTGCCGCGCGACGGCGATGTACGCATGCGCATCGACACCCGCGTCGTGCGCTGGGCGGAGGGCGAGACCTTGATATTCGACGACACCTATCAACACGAAGTCTGGAACGACACCACTGGAACGCGCGTCGTTTTATTGATCCAGTTCGAACGTCCGTTGCGCAATCCCGGCAAGGCGATCGCCGGTTTCTTCCTGCGCGCCGTCCGCCGCTCCGCCTTCGTACAGGAAGCGCGAACCAACATTTCCAAGTGGAACGACGCGATGAAGGCCATGGACGGCTGAGAATTCTCGAGTGCCGCCCAAACACCGGCGGCACCGGTTGGGACGATCGTCACGCAGGGATGCTGAAACACGTTCGGCATCAGGGCCTTTGGGAGAACCGCAGCCACGTCGAAAACCGACCGTTTCTCCTACAAACCTTGCACCGATCGGCCATCCAGCCCACATGCCTGCGCATGCTGATCGAAACCGAAACCACGCCCAACCCCGCCACGCTGAAGTTTCTGCCGGGCCGCGCTGTCATGGACGCCGGCACGCGGGACTTCGCCACGCCGGAGGAAGCCGAGGCCAGCCCGCTCGCGGAACAGCTGTTCAACCTTGGCGATGTGACCGGGGTGTTCTTCGGCAGCGACTTCGTCTCCGTCACGGCAGCCCCCGGCGTCGAATGGTCGTTCCTGAAAGGCGACGTGCTCGCCACCCTGCTCGATCATTTTTCGGCAGGTATGCCTTTGTTCAAGCCTGGCAATGCTGGCGGCTTCAGCGTGCCGAGCGAAGAAGAGACCTTCGCCGAAAACCCTGAAGACGCCGATATCGTCGCGCAGATCAAGGATCTGATCGAAACCCGCGTCCGCCCGGCGGTGGCGAACGATGGCGGTGATATCGTCTATCGCGGCTTCGATCAGGGCAAGGTCTATCTTAAGATGCAGGGTGCCTGCGCTGGCTGTCCATCGTCGAGTGCGACGCTGAAGAACGGCATCGAGCAATTGCTCAAATATTACGTCCCGGAAGTCACCGAGGTCCGCGCCGTCTGATCCTGCCCATCATTTTCCCCGAGGTTTTGCCATGACCGAGAAGCTGTCCGACGCGGCACTCGATACGATCTTCCGCACCGCGCGCTCCTATAACGGCTATACCGACCAACCCGTCGCAGAGACGGAACTGCACGCCATCTGGGACGTGATGAAATGGGGCCCGACCTCCGCCAACCAGCTGCCTGCCCGATTGATTTGGGTCGTCAGCGCGGAAGCCAAGCAGAAGCTCGCCGACTGTACGAGCGCCCAGAACGCGCCGAAGATCCTGCACGCGCCGGTCAGCGTCATCATCGGTATGGACACCGAATTTCACGAATACCTGCCCGAATTGTTTCCGCACACCAACGCCAAGGCCTGGTTCGATGGCAATGCGCCGCTGCGCGAAGTCTCGGCAATGCGCAATTCGACGCTGCAGGGCGCGTATTTCATCATCGCCGCGCGCGCATTGGGGCTCGATACCGGGCCGATGTCGGGCTTCGACAATGGCAAGGTCGATGCGGCGTTTTTCGCCGATACGCCGGCGGTGCGGAGCAACTTCATCTCGACGCTGGGCCACGGCGACCCGGCGACCATCTTCGAACGCTTGCCTCGTCCGGCGTTCGCGAAGTTCAACACGATCGCCTGACGGAGTGCAAACCTCCGTTCGCCTGAGGCCCCTGCCAAAGGGCCATTCTTGTCTATGGACGGTCGAAAGAAGCATGGGGTTTGGACGCTCTCGGCCCGACCGGTCGGTGTCATCGCCACGATGAAGACCCTGGTCATCGAAACCTCCACCGCAGCCTGCTCCGTCGCGCTGATTCAATCGACGATCTCGGGTGACACGGTGATCGCTTCAGCGCACGAAGTGGTCGGTCGCGGACATGCCGAGCGGCTCATCCCGATGATCGCCGAGCTGCCGGACGGCGGCCGCGCGAATCGCATCCTGGTCGATTGCGGCCCGGGCAGTTTTACCGGCGTGCGCGTCGGTATCGCCGCCGCGCGTGGACTCGCGTTCGGCTGGGGTGCGGAGGTGCACGGCTTTTCCGCTCTGCCCCTCGTCGCCGCCGCCGCGTTGGCCGTACGCCCGCTGCTGGACAACCTTGCAGTGGTTCTCGAAGGCGGGCACGGCGAGGTCTTCATGCAGACGTTCGAGGCAAACCCCCTCCGCCCCGCCGGTCCGTTCGCCTCGCTCCGGCCCGAGGCGGCGCTGGCAACCTTGTCCGGTCGCGCGGCGGTCGGCAACGGCACCCGCCATCTCGCCACGCTGGCGACCGACCTCGATCTGACCGACCAGCTGCCCGAGGCCGCCAGCGCAATTCTGCTGACGGGCGAGTTCATCGCCCTCCCTGCCCGCCCGATCTACGGTCGGGCGCCCGATGCGAAGCCAGCCGCATCGAAGATCATCGCCGCATGAGCACCATGCTCAACACGATCGACCTGCGCACCGGCTCCACACCCGATCTCCCGTTGATCGAGACGCTGATGGCGCAAGCGTTCGACCCGCGGTTTGGTGAGGCGTGGACGCGCGGACAATGCCTCGGCATCATGTCGCTCCCAGGCGTGTGGTTGACGATCGCGTCGATCCACGATCAGCCCGCCGGGTTCGCGCTCGCGCGTCTCACGGTCGATGAAGTCGAATTGCTGCTGCTCGCCACCACGCCGGCTTTGCGGCGCCGGGGTGTCGCTGCGGCGCTATTGCGGTCCGTGATCGGCGATGCGCGGGACAAGAAGGCGATCGCGCTGCATCTGGAAGTTCGCGACGGCAACGAAGCGATCAAATTGTATAATGGCGCGGGTTTCATCAAAGTTGGGCAACGCCGCGCATACTATCGCGGCAGTGCTGGTCTTGTGTCGGACGCTTTCACCTATCGGCGCGATCTCTGAAGTCTCGCATGTCGTTTTTGTAACTTGCACCCGATCGACCTTGCGGCGATAGGCGCGCGCACGGCTGTGCCTACAATGCAGTCGAAAAAAATGGGTCGAAGGAAATATAATGGATATGCATACTGATCTGCATGACACGCTGATCACGCTGACGGCTGACATCGTCGCAGCCCATGTCAGCAACAACAGCGTTGCCGTCTCCGATCTTCCGATCCTGATCTCCAACGTGCACGGCGCGCTGACCGGTCTCGGAAACCCGTCAACGGCACCGGAAGTGAAGCAGGAGCCTGCGGTTTCGGTACGCGCGTCGATCAAGCCGGACTTCATCGTGTGTCTGGAAGACGGCAAGAAACTAAAGATGCTCAAGCGCCATCTGATGACGCATTACCAGATGACCCCTGAGCAATACCGCGCCAAGTGGAACCTGCCCGCCGACTATCCGATGGTCGCGCCAAACTATGCCGAACAGCGCCGGACGCTGGCCAAGAAGATTGGCCTCGGCACCAAGCGCCGCAAGATCGTCCGCTAAATGGCGCCTCCCCGGCGCTGGGAGGTTACAGCCAAGGGCTGACGGAGGGGGCCGTGCCGCAGGCCACGGCGCGGTGGAGCGCCCCCTCCACCACCCGGCGGGCTACGACGGAATATCCTCCGCGCGGTCCGGGGACGACCTGCTTATTGCGAAACACTCTACGCTTTATCAATAAGCTGGAAGCGCCTACACGGTAGGCATGGCCCGCAAAATCGACCTCGAAGCCCTTTGTAACGAAAAGGGCCTGCGCATCACCGAACAGCGACGCGTCATCGCGCGCGTTCTATCCGAAGCCGAGGACCATCCCGATGTCGAGAAGGTCTATGAGCGCGCGTCGCTGATCGATCCCGGCATCTCGATCGCCACCGTCTATCGCACCGTACGCCTGTTCGAGGAGGCCGGCATTCTCGACCGGCATGATTTCGGCGATGGTCGCGCGCGCTACGAACCGGCACCGGAAGCGCATCACGATCACTTGATCGACGTCGAAACCGGCAAGGTCATCGAATTCGTCGACCCGGAACTCGAACAATTGCAGAAGGCGATCGCCGAACGCCTCGGCTTCCGGCTGGTCGATCACCGCATGGAACTCTACGGCGTGAGTCTCGACCGCAAAGTGTGAAGCCTCACCCCGTTCGTCCTGAGCTTGTCGAAGGGCGTGTTCCGGACAGATGCTTCGACAGGCTCAGCATGAACGGCAGAGTGGTGGGAGACGTGAAATGACGCTTACCCCCGAACAACGCACCGCAGCCGCCGACGGCACCCCGCCCCCGATCGACGCAATGGGGATGGTCCGCATTACGCTGCGCGCGACCGGCCTGGTCCTTGCGCTGCTGCTCACCGTCCCGCTCCATCATCTCTGGTGCCTCTTCCGCCTGTCATCCCCCTGGCCGATGATCTTCCTCGGCTGGGCCGGGCGCATTTCGGGGGCACGCGTCAGCCGCGTCGGCGTGCCTTTGAAACGGGATGTGTTTTACATCTCCAATCATCTCAGCTGGATCGATATCCTCGCCATCGCGGGCAAGAGCGGCACCGCCTTCGTCGCCAAGCAGGAAATCCGCGAGGCGCCCGTGGTCGGCTGGCTCTCCACGCTCAACCGCACGGTCTTCGTGAAGCGCGAGAACCGTCTCGGCGTCGCCGAACAGATCAACGAGTTG
>NZ_JANYEK010000111.1 GCF_025363195.1 Sphingomonas sp. | reverse complement strand
GATTCTCCTCACGCTGCCACTGCTCGGGCAGGTATCCGCCACAGTTATGTGGGCCACGGATTTCGAGGCGGGCTGCCAGTTCCACATGCCGCTCGATTATGACGCGTACGAGCAATTGACCGCTCTGGTGTGAAGCCATTGGCGGAAGGGGTGGGATTCGAACCCACGGATACTCGCGCATCGGCGGTTTTCAAGACCGCTGCAATCGACCACTCTGCCACCCTTCCGGCGCGCCCCGCATAATCACCCTGCGCCGCTTTGTGCAAGCGGTGCGACCATCGGGGGTTCATGTGGCGCACCCGCTGTGGCACAGTCGACCGATGCGGGGATCGATAAGAATGAAGCGGTGGTTCGGTTCGATGGTGGCCGCAGCTGGATATATGCTGGCTGGCGGATCGGCGCTGGCGCAGGACGAGGCTGGCTTTCAGGCCTATTTGATGCAGCTGCGCACGCAGGCGATCGCCAAGGGAGTGACGGTCCGAACGCTCGACAGTGTCTTGCCGACGCTCACCCTCAACACGCGCGTCATCGAACTCGATCGTGCCCAGCCCGGCGGCAATCCCAATGCGGGCATCCCAGATTTCGCACCCTATAAGGCACAACATGTCGGCGCGGCGATCATCGCGCGGGGGCGCAGCGCGTATCAGTCGCAGCGCGGGCGCCTGCAAAGGATCGAGGACCAGACCGGGGTTCCCGAATCGGTGATGGTCGCGATCTGGGGACATGAGACGAGCTACGGGGTGGTGATGGGCGGGTTCGATCTGCCGCGTGCTCTGGCCTCTCTGGCCTATGAAGGGCGACGGCGGCAATTATTCGCCGACGAATTCATCGCCGCCATGCAAATGGTCGATCGCGGCGTGCCGGTCTCGCAGTTGAAGGGCAGTTGGGCGGGCGCGACCGGTGGACCGCAATTCCTGCCTTCGGTTTATCTTCGCTTGGCGCGCGACGGCGACGGCGATGGACGGGCGGATATCTGGACCAGCCCGGCGGATACACTGGCATCTATCGGCAATTATTTCAGCAATGCCGGCTGGCGTGCCGGCCAGCCCTGGGGTCTCGCGGTCACGGTGCCGGCGGGCTTCGATCGCTCGGGCATTATCAATCGGCTGATCTCGCCACGCTGCGAACGGGTTTTCGCACGACATAGCGGATGGAAGACGATCGCCGAGTGGCGCGCGCTCGGCATCACCCCGCAAACGCGGCTCTGGCCGGACGATCGCGTGCAGGCGACATTGCTTGAACCCGATGGGCCGGGAAAAACTGCCTATCTGCTAACCGGAAATTATCGGGTCATCCTCGATTACAATTGCTCCAACTTTTACGCACTTTCAGTCGGGCTGCTCGCGGATGCTGTCGAACATTAAAATCCCTCTGGGTCTCATCGGATTGTTGATCGGCTGCGGCGCTGGGGCGGTTTCTGCCGATCCTCTGCGATCGACTGCTTCAGAACGTGAGCCGCAGCCTGCCGCTACGCTGCAAACCCAACAGAGCGATTATGCGCTGCAGGGCGATTATCCGCCAGAGCCCGGCGTGCCGCAAGTCACTGCACATGCTTCCGTTTCGTCCTTCCGCCGAGCCGGTGCAACCTACGATACACCGCCACCGACACCGTCGCGGCGCGGATCCGCCGCCCCGGTTGATCGCCAACACGCCGACATTCCCCCGGAAGTTGCCGCCAGCACCGGCCCGCGGGGCACCTCGGGTGAGGCGCAACGCTACGATACGGTCGGCTATGCTAGCTGGTATGGCGAGGAAATGCAGGGCTCGCGCACCGCATCCGGCCAGAAGTTCGTCCCGTCCGCAATCTCTGCGGCCCACCGCACGGTACCGCTCGGGTCGATCGTCGAGGTGACGGCGCTCGATACGGGCCGCACGATCCTGGTACTGGTCAACGACCGTGGGCCGGGCCAGCGCAACCTCGAAATCGATCTGTCGCGCGGCGCGGCGCAGTTGCTCGGTGTCACGGCCACCGCGCCGGTGCGCGTCCGTTTGGTCAGCGCCAGTCCACCGGACCAGATGGCGCTGCGCTCGGGCCATGCGGCATCGCCGCGTATCGACGCCCCGCAAGCCTTACTGATCGCGCTGCGTCACAAACTTCCCCCGCGCACCGCTCCGGTCCCCACGCAGAAGGTGCGTCCGGGCCGTGCCGCACGACCGATGTCGGATATTCCGTTAGCGAGTGAGGCGTCGAAGCCAGTCCCGGTCGCGGCGACCCACATCACGCCCGCGCCGGTGATGAAAGCTCCGACCCGCATGACCTCGGGGCTCTTCGTGCAGGTTGCGGCTTTGTCGAACGAGGCCAAGGCCAAGGCGTTGGCGACGCAGCTTCGCGGACGCGTGCAGCGGGTCGGCGCGATCTATCGAATCCAGATTGGACCGTATTCAAATACCACCTCGGCGAAAGCCGCGCGTGACGACGTGGCCCGGCGCGGCTATGGGGATGCTCGTATCGTGCAAACGAACTGAGTCACCCCCTAAAGTCACGGATTGTCGATGAAGAACCTGCCGATCAAGAAACTTCTGGCTGCTACCATCCTCACGCCAGCCTTGCTGTTCGCCAATCCGGGCATCGCGGCAGCGCCCGATTTTCCGACACCGGCCCCGGTCGCTTATCTGACCGACCTGTCGACCGGTGCGGTACTGTTTTCGAAGGATGCCGATCGCCGCATGCCACCGGCATCGATGGCCAAGATGATGACCGTCTATGTCGCGTTCGACATGCTCAAGAAAGGTGAGTTGAAGCTCGGCCAGACCTTCCCGGTGCGGCCGGAGACTTGGTCCAGATGGCATGGGCCGGCGGCGGGGTCGACGATGTTCCTGGCCACGGGCGAGAATGTCAGCGTCGAAAATCTGCTTAAGGGCATCGTTACCCTTTCGGGCAATGACGCCTGCGTCGTGCTGGCCGAGGGGATTTCCGGTACCGAGGCGGCATTCACCGAACGCATGAATGAGGCAGCGAAAAAGCTTGGCCTGACTAACAGCCATTTCGGCACCTCGAACGGGTGGCCCGACAACGGCGTGACCTATGTCACCGCGCGCGATCTGGCGAAGCTCGCCGCTGCAACGATCCAAGATCATCCGGCATATTACAAAAAGTTCTATTCGCTGCCGAATTTCACCTGGGGCAAGACTTTGGGCGCGGGCGCGGACATCACGCAGGCCAACCGCGATCCGCTGCTTGGTCGCGTCGCGGGGGCTGACGGGCTCAAGACCGGGCATACCGATGAGGCGGGCTACGGGTTCACCGGTTCTGCGATCCAGGGCGGCCGTCGCCTCGTTATGGTGATGGCCGGCCTCACCAGCTTCAACCAGCGCATCGAGGAATCGGTCAAGTTCATGGATTGGGGCTTCCGCGCATGGCAGTCGAAGATGATCGTTAGGAAGGGCAAGAAGGTCGAGAATGCCGAGGTCCAACTGGGCAATGCCGCCACCGTCGGGCTCATCGCCCCGACCGATCTCGCCGTGACTTTGCCCTCGGGCGCGTCGCCAGTATTACAGGCGCGCGTGGTTTATGACGGGCCGGTCAAGGCACCGATCAAGGCGGGGCAGCACATCGCCGATCTCGTCGTGACATCGCCGGGCTTGCCATCGCAGAGCGTGCCTTTGGTCGCCGAAAGCGATGTTGGCGAGGCCGGATTCTTTGGTCGTGCCTGGGCCGGGCTCAAGGGGCTGTTCGGCGGGTGAGGGGCCGCTTCATCTCGCTCGAAGGCGGCGAGGGAGCGGGTAAATCGACGCAGGTGCGCAGGCTTGCCGAAGCGTTGGCCGCGCGCGGGATCGAAACGCTCGTCACGCGCGAACCCGGCGGTAGCGAAGGTGCGGAGGCGATCCGGGGCTTGCTGATGTCCGGCGATGTCAAGCGCTGGAGTCCGCATAGCGAGGC
>NZ_JANYEK010000100.1 GCF_025363195.1 Sphingomonas sp. | reverse complement strand
GGACGCGCCGATTACGGCATGCTTGCCCGCACCGACCGCATCTGGACGTCGGATTCGAACGACGCGCTCGACCGGCTCACGATTCAGCGGGGCGCCTCGCATTTCCTTCCTGCCGAACTGCTCGGTACGCATGTCGGGCCGGGGACGTGCCACATCACCGGGCGGAGACTGTCGATGGCACTCCGCGTCCAGACCGCAATGTTCGGCCATATGGGCATGGAACTCGATCTGCGCGCGCTCGACGATGCAGAGACTGCGGAATTGACGGCGGGGATCGCGCTCCACAAAACACACCGCGCGCTCATCCATTCGGGTGCTCTGGTCCGGCTCGACTCCGCAGAGGGCGTCATCGCGTTTGCCATCGTCGCAGAGGATCGCAGCGAGGCGTTGCTGTCCTACACCTCAATCAGCGAACAGCGCGCGTCTTTCCCCGCTCCGGTGCGGCTGGCGGGGATCGATCCCGCCGCAGACTATCAGGTCGACCTGGTCTGGCCGGGCACACTCCCTGCCCGCTCACCGCTCGTACAAGCGTGGCGGAAAGGCGTGGTCGTGCATGGCGATGCGCTGATGCACGCCGGAATCCAGCCACCGCGCCTTCATCCCGAAACCGGGTTCGTGCTCCATCTTACCCGTTGCACATAAAAAAAGGCGCGCGGTGATGAACCGCGCGCCCAAGTTGTCGGGAGAAAGGCCTCAGAATTCGAAGCGTGCGCCGATCGCATAGCGCGCGCCCGTATCGACCAAGGCGAGGAACTGATTGTCGTAAAGCCCCTGACGCTGTGTCTTGGCGTTGGTGATGTTCACACCCTCGACGAACACCGTGACGTTCTTCGTCACCGCATAGCGCGCCGAGGCATCGAACTGGCCAAGCGGCTGGACGAAGATCGGATCGCCTCCGGTGCCGTTGGCCAAGGTCTGCACGAACTTGTCGCGACGGTTATAGGCGATACGCGCCTGCACCGGGCCTTTTTCGTAGAACAGCACCGCGTTCTGGCTGTTGCCCAGACCTTCGAGCGGATAGGCGCTCCCGCCAGTTCCCGAACCGTTGCCGGTATTGCTTTTGACGAACGTGGCATTGGCGGTGATGCCCAGCCCGTCTAGCGGCGACGGCAGGTAATTGAAGGTGTGTTGGAAACCGATTTCGACGCCGTAGACATCGGCCGAGGACAGGTTGCGTGGCCGCAGCACGTTGAACGTCGCAATCCCGCCTGGAAACACATTATCGGCATTCGCGACGGTGAACGGTTCCGGCGCAACCTGGCTGACGATAAAATTATTCACCCGCTTGTAGAAAGCCGCGACAGTGAAATAGCCGCCCTTCTGATAGTACCACTCGAACGAACCATCGAAATTGGTCGACTTGTACGGCTGAAGATTTGGATTTCCCCCGCTTGCCTGCAGATTGCCGGGGCGCAAATTGGTGAAGCTGACGCGGGGCGCAAGCAAGGTAAGATCCGGACGGGTGACAGTTCGCGATGCGGCCAGCCGCCCGATCACGTCATTGGCGAAGTTCACCTTCACGTTCACGCTTGGCAGGAAATCGTCGTACGATGATTTGCGCAGCACCGGTGCAGCGGTGGCGGCATAGACGCCGGTATAGGACGTCGTATCGCCGGGGATGACGCGCAGATCGAGCAGCACCCGCTGCGACCCGTTCGAACTGACATCGGTATGGACATAACGCAGGCCCAGGCTGCCCGACCAGGGCAGGCCGACAAAGTCGCCCGCGAAATCGGTCTGCGCATACCCGCCGACAATCCGCTCGCCAATCCTGAAACTGTCGGGATAGCGGACCGCTTTATAGCCGTTATTGGCGGCAAGGAAGGCGGCCAAACTGCCGACCGGACGACCGACTGCTGCATCCTGCGCGTTGGCGGCGGCAGTCGATTCCAGGAAGCTGAAATAGTTTTCCGCGTTGAACGTCAGCCATTGGCGGGGGAAGTTCCCTTGGCCATTGAAGAATGATCCGGGATTGAACGGCTGCAACAGCCCGGCCGGCACCGGAATGGCATAGCCGCAATAGGCGCAACCGACATTCGCGTCGGTGCGGATCAGCGCGTTATCCTTGGTCCGGTCGAGAAAATAGGCACCGATCTTGATCGCCTTCAACGCGCCGCTGTCGGCGCGGAACACCGCATCGACCTTCTGTTCGTAAACCTCTTCGCTGATGTCGAAGCCTTCCCGCGTCGCGAAATGCGCGCGACCGGTAACGTTGTCCGTAAAGCTCGACTGACCGGTCAAACTCGGCAAGCCGCCCGCTGTATTGTCGAAGGACACGATGTTGTTGAACCCGACGACCGCGAAAATCTCGTTCCCGCCATCGTTCGACTTCGCCCGGGAGTAGCTCGAATCCGACGTGACGGTAATCAGGTCGGTCGGATCCCATTTCGCGTTCAGGCCGATCGCACGAATTTCGGTCGGGCGATTGAACGTCCGGTTGATGAAATCGGTATGGCCGTTGATGCTCTGCGTCAGCTTCGTCACGGTCCGGTTGCCGTCGATCGTCGCTGCGGTAAATTCGCCGGGCGAGAAGAAGTGCCCGATGCTGCTCGCCTGCGAGGCGACCGTAAACTTGTTGTACAGCCCGTCCAGCGTCAGCAAAACCGTGTCGGTCGGGCGATACTGGATCGTGGCGTTGACGCCGATCCGCTCGCGATCCTGACGATCGACGATCTGGTCGAAATTCTGCGGGACGTTGACGTTGGTCAAACCCAATTGCGGAAGATCGGTGCGATAATAGCCGTTGGTGGCAAGCTGGTTCACCTGCGACTTGCGCCGCTGATACGACACCGCGATCAAGGCACCGAGCCGCCCGTCATCCGTCCGGGTGCTGATCAGTCCGAATGCATCGCCGGCGAACTTGTCCGACAGTTTCTCGTAATTCGCCTTGCCCGACAGGATGACCTTCGTGCCCTTGATATCGAGCGGGCGCGCGGTCTTGACGTTGATCGTCGCGCCGATGCCGCCATCCTGCAACGTGGCGTTGCTGCTCTTGTAGACGTCCGCGCCGGAAATCAGTTCGGCGGCGAGCAGATCGAAGCTGAACGCCCGGCCAGGATTTTCGGTCGCGATCGAGCGCCCGTTGACCAGCACGGTGTTGAACGACGGGCCGAAGCCGCGCACCGTCACGAACTGGCCTTCCCCACCCGACCGGTCGATCGACACGCCGGTGATGCGCTGGAGCGATTCGGCGACGTTCGAATCGGGAAACTTGCCGAGATCCTCGGACGCGATGGAATCGACGATGAGATCGGCATTGCGCTTCACATCGATCGCACGCGCCAAGCTGGCGCGGATCCCGGTGACGACGATCTCGTCGGGATTGCTGACGGTAGGATCCCCGGCCTGCGCCTTGGTCGTACCCGGCACGGCGGCCTGAGCATATGCCGCCGTGGGCAGCGCGATGCCCGCAAGCCCGGCCAAAAGCGACCCGCCAAGCAGTTGCATGCGATGGCCATGCCCGAATTGTTTAGCGATTGCCTTCATCTGAACCCTCCCCAATTGAGCCTCACACCGGCCCGGCGATCGAGTCCGAAACGATCGGCTCAATTCATATTATCTGAATTATAAGATCAATCATAACTTGTCAATTCGCCCCGCCGGCATTGCCGCTCTCCGTGAACCGCGGATTGGGCTGCCCGGAGTACAGATGGCTCAGGGCGCTAGGGCGATGGTTGAGCGTAAAGACGCCAATATCGCCGCTGCCCCTATGGTTGCGCGCTCGATCCGGGTAGTGCGCACCTCGAACTTTTGGAGCGTCAGCGTTTGGACCCGAATATCATTGCGCTCCCGCTCGGCGCCGGGATGCTCGGCGGCACGATGAACGCGCTGGCCGGCGGCGGCACCTTCGCCACGTTGCCCGCCTTGATCGCGATGGGCCTACCGGCGAATGTCGCCAATGCCACCTCGAACGTCGCTTTGTTGCCGGGCGCAGCGACCAGCGCTTACGGCTTTCGCGATGAGCTCGCCCCAGTCGGGGGGGTCGGTCATCGGTTGCTCGCCGCAATCACCTTTGTCGGCGGGCTCGCGGGCAGTCTGTTGCTGGTCGCCACGCCGAGTCACGCATTCGACGTCATCATCCCCTGGCTGCTGCTGTTCGCCTTCGTCGTGCTGGCAGTCGGCACGCGCGCAGCCAACTGGCTGCACGCGCGCCTCACGATCGGGCCGCGCAGCCTGATCGTCGCGCAGGCGATGCTCGGAATTTATGGCGGCTATTTCGGCGGGGGGGTGGGGCTGATGACCACCGCGATCTACGGGCTGCTGGCGAACGTTTCGCCCCGCTCCCTGTTCGCCCCGCGTACGCTGATGCTGGCCATGGCCAATTCCGCCGCCGCGATCGTGTTCGTCGCCAGCGGCATCATCGCCTGGGGCGCATGCTTGCCGATGCTCGCCGGATCGATCCTCGGCGGCTGGTTCGGCGCGAAAGTCGGCAAGCGCCTGCCACCGGAGGCGGTGCGGGTGGGAACCTTGCTCGTCACCGGGGTCACGACGCTGGTCTTCTTCTGGCGGGCGTATTCGTAACGCTCACTCCGGTCGCTTCATCCGGAACAGTTGCGCCTCGCCGATCTCGAAATAATCGCCCCAGCCACCACCACGCGTAATCGGGTGCGCCTTCGCGGTCTGGTACACGCCATCCTCGATCAGATCGGGATCGATATGGATTCCCACCGCCTCGCCCAGCACCAGCCATTGGTCGAGCGCCCGCCCCTCCTTTGTCTCCAGCCGGATCATCTGGGTCAGCCGACATTCGAACGTCACCGGGCTCGCGGCGACGCGGGGGGCCGCCACAAGGCGCGATGGGGCCGACGCTAGACCGGCGCGGACGAACTCATCCTCGCTCGCCGCGCTGGATGTGGCGTTCATCGCCTCGGCCAGCGGCCGCGTGGCGAGGTTCCAGACGAACTCCTTCGTCGCCGCGATATTAGCGATGCTGTCCTTCCACCCCATCGACGAAAAGCCGATCAACGGCGGAGCATAATTGAACAGGTTGAAGAACGAATAGGGCGCCAGATTGCGCACGCCGCTTTCGCTCAAGGTACTGATCCAGCCGATCGGTCGCGGCGCGACGATCGCGTTCAGCGGATCATGCGCCAGCCCGTGGCCATCAGCCGGCTGGTAGAAATGGTGCTCTGACATCCCGTTACGGTCTCCATTTGAACAACGGCTGTTCAACTCCATTATCTTAGCCGATATGTAACCGCCTGCCGATGGCCAACGAACAGGGGTACAGATGGAAGATCCGATCGCACCTGTTCCCCCTGTAACGTCCGCTGGCTCTCCCCTTTCAGCTGCGGTCGCGCCGGTCGGGTCTTCCATCTACCGCCACCGCCTGACGACGCGGATCTGGCATTGGGTGAACGTCGTCACGATCTTCATCATGATTGGCAGCGGACTGACGATCCTGAACGGCCATCCGCATCTCTATTGGGGGCCTTATGGTGCGAATTTCGACCAGCCGTGGCTGAACACGCCGCACTGGCCGAGCTATCTCACGATTCCCGCCGGCTATAACCTCGCGATCGCGCGACGCTGGCATTTGACCTTCGCGCTGGTGTTCGGCTTCGGACTGCTGTTCCTGATGGTGTCCAGCCTGCTCAACAAGCACTTTCAGCGCGACCTGCGCGTGCGTGTGCAGGAGTTGCGGCCCGCCGCCCTCCTCCACGATCTGAAAGAGCATCTCGCGTTCCGCTTCCACGATCCGAAAAATCCGTCGGCCTATAATATCTTCCAGAAGCTGTCCTATGTGCTGGTCATCTTCATCCTGATCCCGCTGATGATCTTCACCGGGCTGACGATGTCACCGGGCATGGACGCGGCATGGCCGTGGATGTTGCAGCTGTTCGGCGGGCGGCAATCCGCGCGATCGATCCACTTCATCGCCGCGTCCGGCCTGGTCGGCTTCATCATCGTCCATTTGACGCTCGTCATCCTCGCCGGGCCGATCAACGAGGTGAAATCGATGATCACCGGACGATGGGACGTGCCGGAGGAAGAGTCATGACGTTGATCACCAGGCGCATGCTCGTCGGTGGTGCCGCTGCCTCGGCCGGGCTGTTGTTGTCGGGCTGCGACAAGCTGGCGCAAAATGAGCAGTTCCGCCAAATTCTGTTCTCGGGCGAGAAGATCAATTACCATCTGCAGCGCGCGCTGATGAATCGCGATGCGCTGGCCCCCGAATTCCGTCCCGACCAGATGTCGCCGCGCTTCCGTACGAACGGCACCGCAAACCCGGGAACGCCCGAATATGGCGCGATGGTCGCGGACAATTTCGCCAATTGGCGTCTCAAGATCGGCGGGCTGGTGACCAAACCGCTCGATCTGTCGCTGGCGCAGGTCCGATCCATGCCGGCGCGCACCCAGATCACGCGTCACGATTGCGTCGAGGGCTGGAGCGCGATCGGCAAATGGCATGGGCCGACGCTGAAATCCGTGCTGCAAACAGCCGGCATACGGCCCGAGGCGCGCTACATCGTGTTCACGTGCGCTGATCTCTACAGCGGCGCGAATTATTACGAATCGGTCGACATGGTCGATGCTTTCCATCCTCAGACGATCCTCGCCTGGGCGATGAACGATGCGGTGCTGAGCGTCGGCCACGGCGCGCCGATCCGTCTGCGCGTCGAGCGCCAGCTCGGCTACAAACAGGCGAAATATGTGATGGCCGTGGACGCCGTGGCGTCGCTCGCCGGAATCGGTCAGGGCAAGGGTGGATATTGGGAAGATAGCATTGATTACGATTGGTATGCCGGCATCTGATTCGCTACGGGGCCGAGGATGGCACTGATCGATTTGTTTCTGGCTCGTCGCGTTAAACGCGGCCAGCTCACCGTCCACCATGCGAATGGCGCAACGACCCGCTTCGGCACCCCCGATCCCGCCTTCCGGGACGTGACGATACGTTTTGCCGACAAAGGCGCGGCCAATTTCATCGTGCGCAATCCGGGGCTTGGCGCTGCGGAAGCCTATATGGACGGGCGCCTGCTGGTGGAGCAGGGCGACATCCGCGATCTGGTCAATCTGCTGGCGGGCAACGATCCGTGGGAAGTGGGCGGGCCAGGCCTGAAACCCTCTGCGGCGCGACGCGCGGTGGCGGCGGTCACGCACCGGCTCAACCGCATCAACATGGCGCGCAAATCGAAGCGCAACGTCGCGCATCATTACGATCTCAGCGACCGGCTGTACGATCTCTTCCTCGACGCCGATCGGCAATATAGCTGCGCCTATTACACCGATCCCGAGTACAGCCTCGAGCGGGCGCAGGCGGACAAAAAGGCGCATATCGCCGCCAAGCTGGCCTTGAAACCGGGCATGAAAGTGCTCGACATCGGCTGCGGCTGGGGTGGCATGGCGCTGTATCTGCACGACAAGACCGGCGCGGACGTGCTCGGTGTCACCCTGTCCGAGGAACAGCTGAAGGTGGCGCGCCGCCGTGCGACGGAGGCCGGGGTCGCCGACAAGGTGAAGTTCGAGCTCATCGATTATCGCCACGTCACGGGACGGTTCGACCGCATCGTGTCGGTTGGCATGTTTGAACATGTCGGCCCGGCACATTATCGCGCCTTCTTCCGCAAATGCCGCGAATTGCTGACCGAAGACGGCGTGATGCTGATGCACACGATCGGCCGGATGGGCACACCGGGCGTGACCGACGATTTCACCGCGAAATACATCTTTCCCGGCGGCTACAGCCCGGCGTTGTCGGAAATCGTCCGCGGTTACGAAGGGCTTCGCATGTTTCCGACCGACATCGAGGTGCTACGGCTGCATTATGCCTACACCACCGACGATTGGTTCGATCGCGCCGTGGCCGCGAAGGATCAGATCGTCGAACTGTACGACGAACGCTTCTACCGGATGTGGACATTCTACCTAGCGGGCGCGAGCCAGGCGTTCCGTTATGGCGGCCTGTGCAATTATCAGGTGCAGCTGACACGCAGCCGGCTCGCCGTCCCGATAACGCGCGACTACATGTTCGAGGAAGAGCGCCGGCTGAGGGTTTGACCCCTCAGACCTGCATCACGCCCGCTAGCTTCAATGCCCCGCCTGCGGCCCGCGTTCCAGCCCGCTCGCCGCCAGTTGCACGTCGATCATCGCCAGCAGCCGGTCGAGCGCAGCCTGATCCTTCGCCTCCGCGCGGGCGACCAGCACGTCCTGCGTGTTCGATGCACGCAGCAACCACCAGCCATCAGGCGTGGTGACGCGCGCGCCATCGGTGCGATCGACATCGGCGCCCTCGGTCTCCAGCCGGTCGAGCACTTCCTCGACCACCGCGAACTTGCGGCTTTCATCGACCTGGAAGCGCATTTCGGGCGTGTTGACCAAGGCGGGCATCTCGCCGCGGATTTCGGTCATCGACTTGCCGATCATGTGCACCGCGCGGATCAGGCGGACGGCGGCATATTGCGCATCGTCGAATCCGTAATATTCGTGCGCGAAAAAGATGTGTCCGCTCATCTCGCCCGCCAGCGGCGAATCCGTCTCGCGCATCTTCGTCTTGATCAGGCTGTGGCCAGTCTTCCACATCAACGGCGTGCCGCCCAGTTCGGCAATCCGATCGTACAACATCTGGCTGGCCTTCACGTCGGCGATGATCGTCGCGCCGGGCAGTTCCTTCAGCACCGGCACCGCAAGGATCGAGAGCAATTGATCGCCCCAGATCACCCGGCCCTCGCCGTCGATCGCGCCGATCCGGTCGCCATCGCCATCGAAAGCTAGTCCGAAATCGAGCTTCTTGTCCGCGACAAGTTTTTTCAGATCGGCGAGGTTCTTTTCCTCGGTAGGATCAGGGTGATGGTTGGGAAAATTGCCGTCCACATCGGTGAACAGCAGATGATGCTCACCCGGCAGGAGCTTCGTGAGCTTTTCGATCACCGGGCCGCTGGCACCGTTGCCGGCATCCCAGCCGATACGGTAGGCACCACCGGCATATCCGGCCATCAGGCGACCGACATAATCGTCGACGATGTCGACCTCGCTGACAATGCCTTCGCCCTCTTCCCAGTCGCCCGCCTCAGCCAGCTTCGCCAGATCCTGAATATCGGCCCCGAAAAACGGCTTGTGCTGAAGCACCATCTTGAAGCCGTTGTAATTGCCGGGATTATGGCTGCCGGTTATTTGAATGCCGCCATCAACTTCTAGAATCGCCTCGGCATAATAAAGCTGTGGCGTCGGCCCCATGCCGGTCCGCACGACGTCCACGCCGCCCGCCGTCAGCCCGGCGATCAAAGCCGCTTCCAGTTCGGGCGATGAGATGCGCCCGTCATAACCGACCGCGACGCGCGTGCCCCCGGCGCGGCGCACGCGGGTCGCGAAACCGCGACCGATCGCCGTCGCGTCTGCGGTACCCAGGGTTTGGCCGACGATGCCACGGATGTCGTATTCGCGCAGGGACGTGGGGTCGAAACGATGCGTCATCGGGGCTCCTCGGAAAGGACAGGGGGACGAATAGGGTCGCAGGCTCAAAAGCTTACGAAGGGATTAAGTTCAATTCTTATCTGCCAACCGACTAACGCTTCAACAACACGTCGCGCGCGGCGTTGATCCGTCCCGTAAGGTCGGCCGATCCGCCCTTGTCGGGATGAACGGCGTTGACAAGGCGACGATGCGCGGCGCGGATCGCCTCGTCATCGGCTTCGGCACCGACGCCGAGCAGCGACCGTGCCTCGGCCTCGGCATATTGCGGGCGCTTCGGGCTTTGCGGCGCCGGCCGTCGCGCTGATCGATGCGCAGGTTTACGCAGCAACAGCCACACGCCGAACACGATCAAGGCGATGAGGATCAGCTTCGACATCAGCCGCGCGCCATCATGCGCAAAGCGGCAAATTCGCGTGCGCGGCGGCTTCGGGCAGCGCCAGTGCCGCCATCATCTCGCGCAATTCCTGCCGCGCCGCGACATGGCTCAGGCCCATCTCGCCGAATTCGCGCGCATCGAGCATCGTCAATCCCTTGGGGAACAGTTCGCGGTAGACCACGCGCTCGCCCAGCCCGGGAATGATGCGAAAACCCACGCGCTTGGCCAATTGGTCCAGCGCCTCGGACACGCGGCGCATGTTCCGCGCCTCGATATGCTGGACGCGGTTGCGCAGGACCACCCAGTCGATCGTCGATCCATCCGCCCTGGCGCGCGCCTTGCGGGCATCCCAGATCAGCTCGGCATAGAAGCTCGGGCGCGTCACTTTGTACGTATCCGGATCGACCTGCCCGATCAGATCGAAATCGACGAAGCTGTCGTTCATCGGGGTGACCAGCGTGTCCGCACGCTGCGCGGCGATCCGCGCAAAGCGATCGTCGCGGCCGGGCGTGTCGATGACCAGGAAGTCGGTGCCCTCGGCCAGCGCTTCGAACGTCTCGCTAAACCGCGCCAGGCTCTCGCCGTCATGCGTGGCGTGGCGCGGAATGAACAAATCCTTGCCGGTACGCTGCTCGGTCACCGCGCGATTGTCGAAATAGCGCCCCATCGTGCGCTGACGATGGTCGAGGTCCATCGCAGAGACCCGTGCGCCCCGCGCCCGCAGCGCGATCGCGACATGTACCGCCGTCGTCGATTTGCCCGTCCCGCCCTTTTCATTGGCGAACACGATGATGTGTGGCTTTTGCGCAACCGTCGTCACTTCGAAAACTTGCTCCCGATGCCTGCTTGGTTGCTAGGTCGGCGCACCCCCCATAGAAGGCCCGCCCCTACCCTGTATCGCGTACCCTTATTACCCCTCTTTATCCAAGGCCTCTCGCCCGTGCAAACCATCCGTAGTCTCGATCTGCTCCGCGATGGGATCACCGGGCTGCGCGAGGGCGGCAACCGCATCGCCCTGGTGCCGACGATGGGTGCCCTCCATGCCGGGCATATGGCGCTGATCGAGGCGGCAAAGCGCCCTGGTACGCGCGTCGTGGCGTCGATCTTCGTTAACCCCAAGCAGTTCGGGGCGAACGAAGATCTGTCGCGCTATCCCCGCAAGGAATTGGCCGACACGCGCATGCTGAGCGAAGCGGGTTGCGACCTGCTATGGATGCCGCCGGTCGAGACCATGTATCCACCGGGCTTCGCCACCAACATTTCGGTCGCCGGCGTCAGCGACGGGCTAGACGGCGCGGCGCGGCCCGGCCATTTTGACGGCGTGGCGACGGTGGTGAGCAAATTGTTCAACCAGGTCCGCCCAGACGCTGCATATTTCGGCGAGAAGGATTTCCAGCAATTGGCCGTCATCCGCCGCATGGTCCTGGATCTCGACATGGGTATCGAGATCACAGGCGTACCGACACAGCGCGAGGATGACGGGCTCGCGCTCTCATCCCGCAACATCTATCTCGACGAGAGCGAACGCCCCCGTGCCGTCGCCCTCCCCCGCGCGCTCGGTGTGGCGGCGAAAGCGATCGCCAAGGGTGAAGACGTCGACACCGCGCTGAACATCGCGCGCGAAGCCCTGATCGCGGCGGGTTTCGAGATCGACTATGTCGAACTGGTCGATGCCGAGACGCTGGGCGTGCCGGATGCTTCGCGCGAACGGCGGCTGCTGGCGGCGGCCAAGATCGGCACCACGCGCCTGATCGACAACCTTGCAGTCGAGGGCCATCAATAAGCTTGGAACAACTTCACCGCCGCCCTTTTCTTGTCGGGCCTGTTCGCGAAACCCAACCGTCCAGTCATGACCGTTTCTCGAAACTGCCCGCGGAGAACGGACCCGCTGCTTGATTTTTTGAACCGTCGGCTTCCCCGTTAACCATTTGTTGAGTCCCGTCACGGCATGGTCTTGGTCATGGGATTTGGTTAACGGGGGTTAAGGACATGGGCAGTAGCCTGAAGAGTGCACAGTTCCTGATCGACAGCCGGTTGGCTGGCGCCGTACGCGGCGATATCGACGCGTATTACGATCTGGGCATGGCCTATTCGAGCGGTAGCGGTGGCGTCGATATCGACCTGATCGAAGCCCACAAATGGTTCAACCTGGCTGCCGTCGGCGGCAGCGAAGCGGCCAAGGCCTGTCGCGCCGAAATCGCCGAGGATATGAGTGCGCGCGAAATCGCCACCGCTCAGACCGCCGCGCGCGCCTGGCTCCAGACGACGCAGCGTCGCGCGGCCTGAACTTTCATCCTCTCCGGCACGGGGAGGTGGCATACGCAGCGTGACGGAGCGAGCCCTCCCCGGGCGCTGCGCCCCGGGGCAAACCCCCACCACCCTTCGCAAGAAGAACGCGAACACCCCCGTTTCCGGGGAAGATTAGACTTCTGCCGTCTTCTTCGAAGCAACCTTCTTGGCCGCCGGTTTCTTGGCCCCAGCTTTAGCCGGAGCCTTTACCGCTGCTCCCGCCTTTGCCGCCGGCTTTTTCGCCGCGGTCTTTTTGGCCGGCGCCTTCTTCTTCCCCTTCTTGACCGGTGCCGCCGCAGCCCGCGCATCGATCAACTGTGCGGCCTCTTCCAGCGTCAGCGCATCCTTCTCGATCGATTTGGGCAAGGTCGCATTGGTCTCGCCATCGGTGACGTACGCGCCGTAGCGCCCCTCCATCAGCTTGATCTCCGCCTCGGTGCGCGGATGCAGGCCCAGCACTTTCAGTGGCGCCTGAGCACCGCGCTGTGGCCGCCCGCCACCCGCCGCCGCCTCGGCCAGCTTGACCACCGCCGCATTCATACCCGTTTCGAACACATCCATCGTGGAGGTCAGCCGCGCATATTTGCCGGAATGCGCCAGATATGGCCCGTACCGCCCGATCGACGCCGTGATCGGCTCGCCACTCTCGGGATGCGTGCCGACCGTGCGCGGCAGGCCGAGCAGCTTCAACGCCCATTCGAGATCGAGATCGCCTGGCAGATCCTTCGGGATCGACGCGCGCTTCGCCTCCTTGCCCTCACCCAATTGGATATACGGACCGAACCGCCCGGACTTACGCTCGACCGGCAGGCCGGTCTCCGGATCGTTACCGAGTGTCTCCGGCCCGGCATCGCCACCATCCTCAGCCCCACCCTGACCGAATCGGCGGGTATATTTGCACTCCGGATAGTTCGAACACGCGACGAACGCGCCGAACTTCCCGCCGCGCAGCGCAAGCCGCCCCTGCCCGCAGTTCGGGCATAGCCGCGCATCGCCGCCATCGGCCTGCGCCGGGAACAGATACGGCTCCAGGAAAATATCGAGCGCCGCCGTCACTTCGGACGGCTTCTGCTCCATCACCTCAGTCGTGCGTGGCTTGAAATCCTGCCAGAACGCCGCCAGCACCGCCTGCCATTCCGCGCGCCCGCCAGACACCTCGTCGAGTTGGTCCTCCAGGCCGGCGGTGAAATCATAGCCGACATATTGCTCGAAATAGCGTTCGAGAAACGCCGTCACCAAACGCCCGCTTTCCTCCGCGAAGAAACGGTTCTTCTCGACGCGAACATAAGCCCGGTCCTTCAGCGTCTTGATGATCGACGCGTAGGTCGAAGGACGCCCGATGCCGAGTTCCTCCATCCGCTTGACCAGCGACGCTTCGGAGAAACGCGGCGGCGGCTGGGTGAAATGCTGCTCGGCGTTCACAGCTTGCTTGGCCGGCGCATCGCCCTCGCGCAGGCGCGGAAGGCGCTTGGCATCCTCATCCTGCGTGTCGTCCGAACCCTCTTCGTACAAAGCGAGATAGCCAGGGAACAGCACCACCTGCCCGGTCGCCCGCAAACCGGTCTGGCCCGAACCATCGAGCATTTCGACCGTCGTCCGCTCCATCCGTGCACTCGCCATCTGGCTGGCCAATGCGCGCTTCCAGATCAGATCGTACAGCCGCGCGTGATCGCCGCCACCAACCTTGTCCTTACCGAAATCGGTCGGGCGGATCGCCTCATGCGCTTCCTGCGCGTTCTTCGCCTTGGAGGTATATTGCCGGGGCTGATCGGGCACGTAACTCGCGTCATAGCGATTGGCGACGGCAAGCCGCGCAGCCGAGATCGCGCTCGAATCCATCTGCACGCCGTCGGTACGCATATAGGTGATAGCGCCGTCCTCGTAGAGGCCCTGCGCGATCCGCATCGTGTGATCGGCCGAGAAGCCGAGCTTGCGCGCCGCCTCCTGCTGCAAGGTCGAGGTCGTGAACGGAGCCGGCGGGTTGCGCATCGCCGGCTTGGTTTCGACCGACTGGACCGAGAAGCGTCCCTCCTCGACCGCGGCCTTGGCCCGCAGCGCCGTGCCCTCCTCGCCGATCGACAACCGGTCGAGCTTCTTGCCCTCGAACGTTACCAGCCGCGCGGAAAACGGCGTGCCGTCCTGCTCCAGATCGGCGGTGACCGACCAATATTCCTGCGCCCGAAACGCCTCGATCTCGCGCTCCCGCGATACGATCAGTCTGAGGGCCACCGATTGCACGCGCCCGGCGGACTTCGCCCCCGGCAATTTGCGCCACAAAACCGGGGAGAGCGTGAAGCCGACCAGATAATCGAGCGCGCGGCGCGCCCGGTATGCGTCGATCAGATCGTCGTCCAGCTCGCGCGGGGCCTTCATCGCCGCCGTCACCGTCGCCTTGGTGATCGCGTTGAACGTTACGCGCTCGACTTCCTTGGGCAACGCCTTCCGCGCCCGCAGCACTTCGCGCACGTGCCACGAAATCGCCTCGCCCTCGCGATCCGGATCGGTCGCGAGGATCAGTCGGTCGGCCGTCTTGGCGAGATCGGTGATCGCCTTCAGCTGCCTCGATTTGTCGGCGTAATTCTCCCATTCCATCGCGAAGCCTTCGTCCGGATTCACCGATCCGTCTTTCGGCGGCAGATCGCGGACATGGCCGTAGGAGGCGAGGACGCGGTAATCGCTGCCCAGATACTTTTCGATGGTTTTCGCCTTGGCGGGCGATTCGACGATAACGAGCTGCATGGGGGTGTGCGATGTCCTTACGTGTACGCGCGAGGGTGGCAAGCGAGTGCAGGTGGCGTCAATAGGGGGCGGTCAATAAGGGTAGGGGCGACTGGATCCCCTTATGAGGCACGCGCAAACCTCCGATTGTAAAGGTACGAATTTTTCGGGGTAGTCGCGGAAATACACCTGACTTAGGCCGCGAAAGCTATGACCACACCGGCAAATGAAAGTTTTCGAACGCTCAGCGACAAGGAAAAGCAGACTTTTCGCCTTATCGTCCGCGGTCACGATGCAAAGTCGATCGCGCGCAGTCTCGGCCTTTCGGTTCACACGATCAACGAACGGCTACGTGATGCGCGGCGTAAAATGGCCGTATCGAGTAGCCGCGAGGCAGCACGCATGTTGCTGGAAGCAGAAGGACTGATTGGCGATCCGCCGAACCCCCATTCGTTTGTGGACAGCGGAATCGGGGCAGACGCCGGCCGAAATCGGATGGATCAGGAATCCGCGTCGATCAGCGGCGTTAGGCGGGCATCTCGCCATTCCTGGATCATCATTGGAGTTTTTCTCATGACGTTTGCCCTCGGCCTATTGGTGCTCGCCGCATTGCCTCAAGCCGCGTCTTCCCCGCCGCCCACGCCGACCACCTCCCAGCCGGTTCCAAGCTCGGAGGTGGTGGATACCGCGCGGCAATGGCTTTCGCTGATCGATCAGGCACGTTGGGACGAAAGCTATCGCGCGACCGGAGCATCGTTTCGTAAACTGAACACCGTTCAAGCCTGGGCGAAGGTGTCGGAAGAGGTGCGCGCACCGCTTGGCGCGATGATCTCACGTACGTTCGTCAGTCAGGAAGACCTGCCAGCCCCGCCTTCTGGATATGAAGTGGTGAAGTTCCGCACGCGCTTTGCCAACTAGGCCGATGCATTGGAAACGGTCACGCTTGATCGCGCGGATGGCGATTGGCGTATCGTGGGCGTGTCGATCGAGTAACGTGCCGGGGCGGGGGCCTTAGGCCAAACTCACCCGCCCCGCCGCATGCCGTTCCAGCCTTCCGCCGAGCTCGAGTTCCAGCAACACCGTCTGCACGATCGACGGGGCCAGCCCCGATTGCCGGATCAATTCGTCCACCGCGACCGGCACCGGCCCCAACAACGACAGCAGATCACGGCGTTCGGCGTCGCTCGCATCCTCCGGCGGCGGCCCCTCGAAGCGCATGCCGGGCGATCGCACCATGCGCGCATCGATCGGGCGGATCGTTTCCAGCACATCGGCGACCGACTGGATCAACACCGCACCGTCGCGGATCAGGCCGTTACAACCTTGCGCGCGCGGATCGAGTGGGGAGCCGGGCACCGCCATCACCTCGCGTCCCTGTTCGCCTGCTAGCCGCGCGGTAATCAGCGAGCCGGATTTCGGGGCCGCCTCGACCACCACCGTTCCCACCGCAAGACCGGCGATGATACGGTTGCGATACGGGAAGTGGCGCGCGCGCGGTTCGGTGCCGGGCGGTTGTTCGGCGATCAATAGGCCACGCGTTGCAATGCTCTCCTGCAACGCGGCATTTTCGGGCGGATAGACCACGTCGATCCCACCGGCGATGACGCCGATCGTGCCGCCTTCACCCATCTCTTGGCCCAAAGCCCCGACATGCGCCGCCGTATCCACCCCGCGCGCCAGCCCGGAGACCACCGCCACGCCCTCATCGGCGAGCTGAAACGCGAGTTGCCGAGCGAACCGGCACGCCGCAGCCGACGCATTGCGCGCGCCGACCATCGCCACCGCCGTCCGCCGCAGCAATGCGAGATCGCCGCGCAGGGTGAGCGCGGGGGGCGCATCGTCCAGTTCGGCGAGCAATGGCGGATAGTCGGCATCATCGAGGAACAAATGTCGCGCGCCCAGCTTCACCGCCATCGCCAGCTCCCGCTCGGCCAGCGCTACGGGCGCGACCAACGGGGCCCGCCCACCACCGCGCCGGGCAAGGCCGGGCAGCGCCTCGATCGCCGCCGCCGCATCGCCGAAGCGCGCGATCAACTGCCGATAGGTAACAGGGCCGATCTGGGCAGTGCGGATCAGACGGAGGCGCGCGATATCCGCCGCGTCAGCCACTCTTGCGCCCGATCCGGGGTTCGGTGCCGCTTAACAGCCGGTCGATATTCTCGCGGTGCTTCCACAGCACCAACAGCGCCAGCGCAATGAGCAGGAACACGAGATCGAACCGCCCGAACCAGGCGGCGCCGACCGGCGTGCTGACCGCCGCCACCATTCCCGCCAGCGACGAAATGCGCAGCGCGGCAAGCAGCCCGAGCCACAATACGGCATAGACCAAGGCACCCGGCCAATAGAGCGCGATCATGATGCCCATCAGCGTCGCCACGCCCTTGCCGCCGCGAAACTTCAGCCACACCGGATAGAGGTGCCCGATGAACACCGCCGCCGCCGCCAGCACCCCGGTGCCGGGCCAGAGATGTTCGCACAGCATTACCGCCGCCCAGCCCTTGGCCGCATCGAGCAGCAACGTCGCCGCCGCCAGCCCCTTGCGCCCGGTACGCAGCACGTTGGTCGCGCCGATATTGCCCGACCCGATCGTGCGCAAATCCCCCGCGCCGCCCAAATGCGTCAGGATCACCCCGAACGGGATCGACCCGAGCAGATAGCCGAGCAGCAGCGCGCAGGTCGGCGCGATCCAGAGAATTTCGGTCTGCAAGTTGCGGCACGGCCCCCTTATGTTCGCGTATAGCGGTCGGGCGGTTGCCTGCCAATGGTTTCGATCAAGCCGTCCTTGCGCTACCCTCCTCAAAGTTGAGCGAAGCGAGCATTGCCCGAGACGCCCAACCCGAGCATGAAAGCCCCATGACCGACCCCCGCCCGATCCTGTTCTTTGATTCCGGCGTCGGCGGCCTTTCGGTTCTCGGCCCGACGCGGGCGCTGCTGCCGAACGCGCCGTTCGTCTACGCGGCCGATTCGGCCGGCTTCCCCTACGGCACCAAGGGTGAGCGCGAAATTGCGGTCCGCGTGCCGGCATTGCTCGGGAGGCTGGCGGAGCGGTATCGTCCGCGCCTGATCGTCATCGCCTGCAACACAGCTTCGACCATCGCGCTGACCGACGTGCGCGCCGCACTGGACCTGCCGATCGTCGGCACCGTGCCCGCGATTCGGCCTGCCGCTGGAATCAGCGTCACCCGCACGATCGGGGTGCTCGGGACGGAGGCGACAGTGCGCCAGCCCTATGTCGATGATCTGGCGGCGCGGTTCGCTGCGGACTGCACCGTGCTGCGCCACGGTTCCGCCGAACTGGTGCAGCTTGCCGAGGCCAAGTTGCACGGCCACGTCACCGATCCCGCGCGCTACGCCGACATCCTGCAGGGGCTGTTCGGCCAGCCCGGCGGCGACCGGATCGATACGATCGTGAACGCCTGCACGCATTTCCCACTGGTCGTGGACGAACTCACCGCTGCCGCGCTGCCGGGTGTGCGTTTCATCGACGGCAGCGCCGGAATCGCACGCCGCGTCGTGGCGTTGACGGCAGGGCAGGACTGGCCGGAACATCCCGGCACAGGGCGCGCCGTCTTCACCCGCCTCGATCCCGAGGCCGATGCACTCGCCCCCGCTTTGTCGCGTTTCGGCCTCGATATGATCGAAGCGCTCTGACCATCAAACCGAAGGTGATACTTTCCGATCACAATGATCGTGGAAAGGCGCTGGAAATCCGCGAAAAACGGCGCTAGGGCGCAGATCATGGACGCGGACCTCAAGGCCGGGCGCGGAGTCGATTACTCGCGCATCTTCACCCAGGCGATCGATCGCCTGCATGTGGAGGGGCGATATCGTGTGTTCATCGATATCCTGCGCAACAAGGGCGCCTTCCCCAACGCACGCTGCTTCGCCGGGCATAACGGTCCGAAGCCGATCACCGTGTGGTGCTCGAACGATTATCTCGCGATGGGCCAGCATCCCGCCGTGATCGCGGCGATGGAAGAGGCGCTTCACGATGTCGGCGCAGGATCGGGCGGCACGCGCAACATCGGTGGCAACACGCATTACCACGTCGATCTCGAAGCCGAACTTGCCGATCTCCATGGCAAGGAAGGCGCGTTGCTGTTCACATCGGGCTATGTCTCGAACGAGGCAACTTTGGCGACGCTCGCCAAGATCCTCCCCGGCTGCATCATCTTTTCCGACGAGCTGAATCACGCCTCGATGATCGCGGGCATCCGCAATTCGGGCTGCGAACGCCACGTCTTCCGCCATAACGATCTGGACCATCTCGAGGAGTTGCTGGCGGCCGTCGACCCGGAAGCCCCAAAGCTGATCGCATTCGAGAGCGTCTATTCGATGGACGGCGACGTGGCGCCGATCACTGAAATCTGCGATCTCGCGGACAAATACAGCGCGCTGACCTATCTCGACGAAGTCCATGCCGTCGGCATGTACGGTGCGCGCGGCGGCGGCATTTCCGAACGTGACCACGTAGCCGATCGACTCACCATCATCGAGGGTACGCTGGGCAAGGCGTTCGGCGTGATGGGCGGCTATATCACCGCCGACCAGACGATCATCGACGTGATCCGCAGCTACGCGCCGGGCTTCATCTTCACCACCTCGCTGTCGCCGGTGCTGGTCTCCGGCGCGCTGGCCAGCGTGCGCCACCTGAAGGCATCGAGCATCGAGCGCGACGGGCAGCAGGCTTCGGCGAAAATGCTCAAAGGCTTGTTTACCGAGGCAGGCCTGCCGGTGATGGCGTCGACCACGCACATCGTGCCCTTGATGGTCGGAGATCCGGTCAAGGCCAAGAAGATCAGCGATATCCTGCTCGCGGAATATGGCGTGTACGTGCAGCCGATCAATTACCCGACCGTACCCCGCGGCACCGAACGCCTGCGCTTCACCCCCGGCCCGGCGCATGACGAGGCGATGATGCGCGAACTCACCGGGGCACTGGTCGAGATCTGGAGCCGGCTGGAACTGCGCAAGGCCGCCTGATCTTGCCGGTTCGCAATCCCGAAGACTGGACGCTGGCCCAAGGCAAGGCGAACGGCAACAGCACGATCATCCGTGCGCTGGCCCGCGTGCCGATGGCCGAACAACGGGCCGCACGGCCGGTGCTGGTGTCGATCACCTGGGCCTATGATGGCGAAGCGACCGCCGGCATGCCCAGCCGCGCCGTGTATGACCGGATCGAGGGGTTTGAGAGCGTGTTGTTCGCTGCGCTGGACGCGGGCACCGCCGAAGGGGGCGACTGGGCGACCGAAGCGGCCGCGATCACCGGCAACGGCGCGCGGCAATGGCGGTTCTACGCCGCCGATGCGGAGGATTTCATCGCGCGGTTCACCACGGCGCTCGCGGGCGAGACGATCTATCCGATCGAGCTGGAGGCGGTGGACGATCCCGATTGGCAGGGCCTGCGCGACGTCCAGCCCAAGGGCTGAGGGCTACAACCAGGCCGTCGCCAGCGTCATCCCGCCAAGCCCGAGCGACAGCGGAATGCGCAGTGTGAGCCACCATGTCGGTGCGAGCCCCAGGTCACGCAGTTTCCAGTCCACGCCCAGCGACCCGATCAGCACGATGCCCAGCATCACCAAAGAGGGCCCCGGCCAAGGTGCCCCGACCATCCAAGGATACGCGCTGGCTAACGCGATCAGCGACGGGACGACCGCCGCGATCCATACCCAGGCCGGGCTCCTCCGCCCATTCGCAGCGGCCAGCCCCCACCACATTCCGCCGAGGAAACTGAGGATCAGCGCGGCATAGGCGAACCCGCACGCAAGGGCGACGAACCGCGCCTCCGGATTGCCCCCGATCAGCGCGAAAACGACGAGAAGTTGCGGCAACAGGCCGGCGAGGCCGAGCCACAAGGGCCAGACGGGCGGTCGGGGAGAGGAATCGGGCGCGGACATGATGCTGCTTAACATCGCAGAGCGCCCGAGGGGTGCAGTTTAATTCCCGAACTTCGCCGCGCGATAGAGCAACGTGATCGCGACTCGGCGATTGCGCGGATCGGATGGATTGGCGGTGATCATCGGCTCGCGATCGGCCACGCCCTCGATCCGCTCGAAGCGCTTTTCCGGAATGCTTCCCGCCAGCAACCGGCGGCGTGTCGCCTCGGCCCGGCTTGAGGATAGCATCCAGTTGTTCATCGCCAGCGGGTCGCCGTAAGGCAGGCTGTCGGTGTGCCCGCGGATCATGATCGGGTTATCGGTATCGCGGATCGACTGCGCGATCAGGCCGATCAGCGCCGACGCCTGGGGATCGAGTTGCGTCGTGCCGAGTGCGAACATCGAATAATCGGCATCGTCGAGCAGGTCGATGCGCAGGCCGTCCTGCGTGCGCATGAAACGGACATGCTTGTCGAGCTTGGCGAGGCTCGGGTTGACCTGCATCGCCGCCTCGACCCGGCGCTTGGTGCGCTCGAAATTCTTCTGGTCCTCGGCGCCGAGCTGGCCCTTGTTCTTCAGGCTGCCCTTCTGCCCCGTACCCACGCTCAGGCCACCGGTCGAATCCGCCGGAATGGTCATCGACCGGGTACCGGTCTGCGCCGCCTTGTGCGGATAATTGTCCTTGTCGATGATCGAGGCCCCCCCGAACAGGCCATTCGAACCGGCGCTGTTCTGCTTCAGTTCGATCAACGTCGGCGCGAAATAATCGGCGAGCGCCTTGCGCTGCTTCTCGTTGGTCGCGCCCAGCAGCCACATCAGCAGGAAGAACGCCATCATTGCAGTCACGAAATCGGCATAAGCGACTTTCCACGCGCCGCCGTGATGACCGCCATGTCCCTCGATATAGATCTTCTTGTAGATGATCTTCGGCGGCTGGTTGTTGCCGTGCGGTGCCCGGGCAGCCATCGATCAACGCCCCCGCAAACCGTCGAACACTTCGGCAAACCCCGGCTGATTGCTGTGTGCAATCCCCGAACGTGCCGCCTCGATCACCAACGGCTGTGGATGGCCGTGGAGCGACGCGATGATGATCTGCTTGACGACATGATAGATCGCGCCATCGGCATCCAGCACCTGCTTCAACCGGTTGGCGAGCGGCGCAACGATGCCGTAAGCGAGCAGCACGCCCATGAAGGTGCCGACCAAAGCCGACCCGATCATCGCGCCCAGGATCGCCGGTGGCTTGTCGATCGAGCCCATCGTCTTGACGACGCCGAGCACAGCGGCGACGATGCCCAGAGCGGGCAACGCATCGGCGAGCGACGCGATCGTGCCGTGTGGACCTTCGACCTCGTGATGATGGGTCTTGATCATGTTATCCATCACGTCCTCGACCGCATGCACGTCGAGCGTGCCCGACGATACCACGACCAGGCGCAGCGTGTCGGCGATCAGATTGGTCAGCGCATGATCGGCGAGCAGGCGTGGATATTCCGAAAAGAGGGCGGAGGATTTGGGATCCTCAACATGCGGTTCCAGCGCGATCGGCCCCTCGGTGCGCAGCATCTTCATCAGCTTGCTGACGAGGAAGATGACGTCGAGATAATCCTGTTTCTTGTATTTTGGGCCCTTGAATACCTTGGCGAGCCCGCCGCCCAACGCTTTGATTTCCTTCATCGAATTACCAATGATCAGCGCGCCGACCGCGGCGCCGCCGATGATGAGCATTTCGTGCGGAATGGCTTCCATTACCGGGCCAAGCGCGCCGCCGGTGATCGCGAACCCGCCGAAGATCATGACGAGGAGGACGACGAGGCCGATGACGACGAACATGTGAGTGCGTATTCCCCCTGGGCCGATCCGCCCCTCATCCACGATGGTTAACCCGACTTCGTAGCCAACCGGTTAACCAATGCGCGAAAAACGATTAATTCAGGTAACTGAACAGCGACAGCGACGAGAGTTTGGCGAAGGTCGCCTGCGTCGCCGACAGGACTTTCATCGTCTTCTGCAATTCGGTGATCGCAGCTGCGGTGTCGGTGTCCTCCAGGCTCGAACGATCTGCCTCGCGCGTCGTGGCGACCTCGGTCAGGCGCGCCGTCTCCAGGTCGAGCCGGGCGGCACGCGCACCGACCGATCCGCGCGTCGAGCCGATCTGCGTCAGCGCGGCCTTCAGACTGTCGCCCGCCTCGGCTGCCGCCGCTGTACCGTTGGTGTTGGTGGTGAGCGCGCTGGCCAGTTTCGAGATGATCGCGAACACGTCGCTGGTCCCCGACGCGGTGGAAATGCCCCCGAACACCCGCTGGGCGCTGTCGGACGCATGCACGTCCACTCCCTCGCCGACCGGAATCGGGGAGGGTTCCCCGGGACTGGAAAAGACGACGCTGCCGTCGCGCGCCTGCTGCGTCACCGCGACATCGCCCGACGATCCGCCGAAAAGCGGCTGGCCGCGCACGTCCTTGGTGTTGGCCAGGCCGACCAGATCCTGCACGATCGCGGTCAGCTGATCGCCGATCACCTTGCGGTTTTCCGGACTGAGCGTGTCGCTGTTCGCTTGCGTCGCCAGTTCGGCGGCTCTCTGGAGCTGGCTTTCGACCGAGCCCAAGGTCGAATCCGATTGGGCGAGCAGCGACTGCGCAACCTTGATATTTGCGCCGTAGGCCGTGTCGTTCGCCCCCGCGCGCTTGATCAGGGCGAGCTTCTGATAGGCGACGACATCGTCCGATGCGGTGCTGAGCTTCTTGTCGGTCGAAATCTGCGTCTGCAACGTGTTCGCCCGCGCAGTCAGCTGCTGCATCAGGGTGGTCGTGCGATCGTAGAGCTGGCTGGTGCTGATCTGCATGCTAAGCGGCCTATTGGATCGTAAGGATCGACTGGAAGGTTTCACGCGCCACCTGAACGACGCGCGCCGACGCCTGATACGCTTGCTGGAAGCGCAACAGATCGACCGCCTCGTTGTCGATGTTGACGCCGCTGATCGAATCACGCGCGGCGACCGCATTGTCGTGGATTGCGCCCTGCGCATCGGCGACCGATTTGCGCGCGGCGAGTGCCGCTGCATTGCCGGACACCAAAGCGGTGGTGTTCGCCTCGAACTTGCCGGAGGTGCGCACCGTTTCGAAATTGGCGAGATTGCTGTTGTCACGCGAGCCGCTGCCCGGCCCGCCCGCCGCGATACCCCGTGGGTCGGTGATAACGAGGGCAATGTCGGTGGGCGCCGCACCCACGGCAAACATCGCGGAGCCCACATTGCCGTCGAGATTCTGGCCTTGGCCCTGAACGCCGTTCACAGCATCGACAAAACCGGTGGCAATGGAGTTCAGCGAATCGCGCGCAGCGCCGACGCGCTGTGCGCCCTCGACCACGCCGGCGAGCACGCCTCCGGCAGGCGTGAGCGTCGCGGAAGCGCCATCGCGGTGCAGGGCGAAATTCATCGCCCCGGTATCGTCCCGCGCGCCGGTGACATAGCCCGCGTCGTTGCCGGCCACGAACACCGGGCCGCCACTGCCGCCGAGCCGCACTGTAGCGCGGCCGAGATCGTCGGTGGTGACCGATACGTCGCTGATCGCGCTCACCTGCTCGAGCAACTGATCACGCTGGTCGCTGAGCTGTGCGGCACCCGCTGTCCCCGGCTGGACGCGCGCCATCGCATCATTGACCTTGGCCAACGAGACGCCAAGCCCGTTGAGTGTTCGCACCGCATCGTCTGCCGTCGCACCGATATCCTGGTCGATCGCGTCGAGCCCCTTGCCGGTCGTGGCAAACGAACTTGCCACCGAGGTCGCGGATTCCAGCATCGCCTGACGCGGCGTGGTCGCGGTGGGATCGGCGGCAATCGCCTTGGCGGAGTTGAAGAAACTTGTCATGCGATCGCCGAGCTGATTGCCGCTCAGCGTCATCTCGATCTTGTCCATCCAGCCGACCGATGTCTGCGAACGCGCAAGGTCTGCCCCGGCCGAGCGTACGTCGGCGCTGCGGAACATGTCGCCGATGCGGCGGATGCCGGTCACTGCCGATCCGCCCACGTCGTTCAACACGCGCGAGGTGGCGCTGCCGCCGCTCGACGAGATTTCGTTGATCGTCGAGGTACGCCGCGTGTAACCCGCGGTCGAGGCGTTGGCGATGTTTTCGGACACGGTGGTCAGCGCGCTCTGATATGCGCGTACCCCGCTGGCACCGATGCCGAGCAGATCGCTCACGACGTGGTGCCTTCACCCGCCGGAGCCGGCGCTTGGGCTGCCTGGGCCTTGGAGAGGAACGCGACCATCGCGTTGCCGATGCCCAAAGGCGCACTGTCGGCCATCGACTGCGCGACCTTCTGGTCCTGCATCTCGCGGAACGTGTCGAGGCCCTTGCTCTCGAACAATTCGCTCGAAAGATGCGCCGACCGCATCGATTTCATCATCATGCCGACGAACACCGCCTCGAACTGCTTGCCCGCCTTTTCAAGGTTGGCGCGGCTGCCGAGGCGGCTCGTGTCGGTGCCGATGCCCGTCGTCGGAGCGACCTGTGCGGTGCCCGATGCAGGGCCAGATACAGGGCCAGATACAGGGGCGGAAGAAAGGATTGCGGTCATAACACGATCAACTCCGCTTTCAGCGCGCCCGCTTCCTTGAGCGCTTCGAGGATGGCGACGAGATCGGCGGGCGAAGCCCCGATCGCATTGACCGCCTTGACCACGTCGGCGAGTTTCGGCCCGCCCTCGATGAGGAACATCGGATGTTTTTCCTCATCCACGGCGACGCCGCTTTTCTGTTCCTTGGCGGTCTGGCCCTGGCTGAACGGCCCTGGCTGGACGACGGTTTCCCTCTCGTCGATGCGAACGGTCAGCTTGCCATGGGTAACGGCGGCGGCGCTGACACGCACCGCGCTGTTAATCACCACGGTGCCGGTTCGGGCGTTGACGATCACCCTCGCCGAAGGTTCGGCGGAGGTGGCGTCGAGATTTTCGATCGCGCTCATCATCGTCGCGCGTACGTCGCCGCCCTGCGGCGCGCGGACGTAGACGGAAACCGCATCGGTGGCTTCCGCAATCCCGGCCCCGAACCGGGCGTTGATCGATGCCGCCACGTTCTGCGCGGTGGTGAAATCCGCGCGGGCAAGATTGAAGGTCAGGCCGGGGCTGGTCTCGAAGCCGGTCTGCACCGCGCGTTCGACCGTAGCCCCTTCCGGAATACGCCCGGTGGAGGGCACGTTGACGACGATGCTGGAGCCGTCTTTGCCATCGGCCCCAAGGCCGCCAACAGCCAGGTTGCCCTGCGCCATCGCATAGATCTGCCCATCCGCCCCGAGCAACGGCATCAGGATCAGGCTGCCGCCACGCAAAGACTTGGCCTTGCCCATCGACGCGACGGTGATGTCGAGCCGCTGGCCGGGTTTGGCGAAGGCGGGCAGATCGGCGGTAACCAGCACCACGGCGGCATTCTTCATCCCCGGATTGGCGGAGGCCGGCAATTGGAGCCCGAAGCGTGAAGCGACGGCCTTCAGCGACTGGACGGTATATTCGAGATTGTCGTCGCCCGTGCCGGGCAGGCCGACGACCACGCCGTAGCCGGTTAGCTGGTTCGAACGGATGCCCTGAAACCCGCCCAGATCCTTGATCCGGTCAGCCGAAGCGGGGCTGGCCGCCAGGCACATCGCCAGCAACGCGAGCACCCCGCCCCCCGTTGGATGTGCCTGGAACACGCCCTTTGACAGGCTCCGGACGAACGGGGTGAGGAAAGACATGAGTTTCGACAGCATGCGCATCAGAACGGACTCACAACGGAGAAGAAGCGGCCCAGCCAGCCTTGGCGGCCGGCACGGGCAACATCGCCCTTGCCGGTGTACGCAATCTGCGCATCGGCCACCCGGGTCGAGAGGACGCGGTTCTCGGCATCGATATCGGCAATCCGGATCAAGCCCTTGATCTGGACGAATTCGTCACCGCGATTGAGCGTGACGCGCTTTTGGCCCTGCACCAACATCGTGCCGTTGGGGAACACCTTGGCTACCGTCACGCTGACTTCGCCCGACAGCGTGTTCGACTGATCGGAAGACCCGGCGCCGGCGAAATTGCGCTTGCCGCTGACGGTCGCATCGGTCGAGTTGAACAATTTGGAGGCGAGGCCGGTGGTGGGCGGATTGATGCCGAAGCCGCCGCTCGAATCGAGCTTGGTGCCCGCCGATTTGGAGGCGGCGGTGCGTTCGACCAGCACGATCGTCAGCGGATCACCGACGCGGCGCGCGCGCGACCCTTCGTACAAAGCGGCATAGCCGTCGTTGATCTGGAAGATCGACCCGGTCGGCACCGCTGGCGGTAGCGCAACCGGTCCGGGCAGCGAGGCGGAGAAGTCGACCGCTGCGGCCTTCTTGCCCAACAAGCGCGCATCGGCCGGAGCAGACATCAGCGCGGTGGCGACCAGAATCGCGGCGAAGGAGAGGGTGATGGCTTTCATGGCGTTAACCATCATCAGATATTTTGGTTAACATATTTTAGCATCTCGTCTGTCGCGGTGATCATTTTCGAATTTACCTCATACGCACGCTGCGTTTCGATCATGTCGACCAGCTCCTCGACGACGTTGACGTTCGAGGCTTCGAGCATCCCCTGGCGAACTCCGCCGCGGCCATCGACCCCGGCGACGCCGAGATTCGCCGCACCGCTCGCTGCGGTTTCGGTAAGATAATTGTCACCGCCCTGCAGCAGCCCGGCTGTATTGGGGAAACTTGCAACCTGGATCTGGCCCAGCTGGCTCGCCGCCGCCTGCCCCGGAATGCTCGCCGAGACGGTGCCGTCGGTGCCGACGGTGATCGCAGTCGCGCCTTCGGGCACGGTGATGCCGGGCATCACCTGATAGCCTTCGGACGTTACGATCAGGCCCTGGGGCGAACGCGAGAAATTGCCCGCGCGGGTATAGCCGAGCGTGCCTCCCGGCATCTGCACTTGAAAGTACCCATCGCCGTCGAGCGCCAGATCGAGCGAATTGCCCGTGGTCTGCATGGCGCCCTGCGTGTCGATCCGGGCCGTACCCTGAATGCGCACGCCGGTGCCCAGATTGAGGCCGGTGGCGTATTTTGTCTCCGCCGTGCTCGGCGCGCCCGGCGACGTCACCGTCTGATAAGCCAACGTCTCGAAGGCCGCGCGGTCGCGCTTATAGCCCGTGGTATTGACGTTCGCGAGATTGTTCGAGATCACGCGCATCCGCATATCCTGGGCATCCAGGCCGGTGCGGGCGATGTGCATTGCTGCGCTGCTCATGCTCTTGTCCTCTGTTCGATTATGACGGCATGCGCATTACGGATGCGCCGCTTTCGTCCATAGTCTTGGCCTCTTTCATCAGGTTGGCCTGTACCTCGTACGATCGCTGGTTCTCGATCATGTCGACCAGCGCCTGCGTCATGTTGACGTTCGATCCCTCCAGCGCGCCGCCCGTGACCTTCCCTTCCAGATCCTCGGGCAAAACCCCGCCGCCCTTCACATGGAGCAGGTTGTCGAGGCCCTTCACGGTCTGCGATCCCTTGGTGCTGACCAGTTTCAGCTTGTCGATCACCTGCGGGTTCTTGGCGTCGCCACCGATCGGAACGATGCTGATCGTGCCGTCGCCGGAAATCGTCATCGACTGATATGGCGGCATCGTGATTGGCCCGCCCGATCCCATCACCGGGAAACCGTCGCCGGTCTGCAACACGCCTGTGGGGGCCACTTCGAGGTCACCGCGCCGCGTATAGGCCTCCGTCCCGTCGGGCGCCTGAACGGTCAGCCAGCTATCGCCGGTCATCGCCACGTCGAGTGGCCGACCGGTCTGCTGGATCGCGCCCTGGCGGCGATCGGCGTCGATCACCTCCTCGGACGACGGCGTGCGGGTGTTGAAGCCCGCCCCTTTGATCTCGATCCGGTCGAACACGACGCGGTCGGCGCGGAAGCCGATCGTCGAGGCGTTCGCCATATTGTTCGCGATCGCCGCCTGCGACGCCATATGCGCCTTGAGGCCCGATGCCGCGGTATAGACCAATTTGTCCATTCAGAATGTCCCGTCGTCCGCGGCCCAGTTTTCAGCTAGATGGATCATTGGATCTGGAAGATGGTCTGCGAAATCTGTTTGGCGGTATCGAGCGCCTTGGCATTCGCCTGGAAATTGCGTTGCGCCGCGATCAGATTGACCAGTTCCTCGGTGACATCGACATTCGATCCCTCGATCGTGCCCGATTTCAGCGAGCCATAGCCATTGTCATTGGCGCTGCCGAGCTTCGCCTGGCCAGAAATGCCGCTGGACGACCAATAGCTGTTGCCGTTCTGACGCAGGCCCTCCGGGTTGGTGAAGTTTGCCAGCGCCACCTTGCCGAGCGGAATCGCGTCACCGTTCGAGAAGCTCGCCGTGACGACGCCGGATTCGTTGACCGTCACCCCGGACAGTTCGCCCACCCCCGAACCGTTCTGGCTGCGTCCGACGACCGCAAAGGCGCTCGACTTCTGGGTCGAACCGGCGAGATCGAGCGACACAGTTTGCGCCGCACCGCCGGTTGCGGGCGTGAAGCTGTCATACGCGATCGGTGCGGAAGGCGCGGTCAGCGCACCGTTCGCGCCGAACGTCACCGCAGTAGGATTTGACGATCCACCGACGGTAAGCCGCTGGTTGCCGACATAGGACTGCACCGACCAGCTATTGTCCGCTTCGTGCTTGTAATAGCTGGTCATCGTCATCGCCTTGCCCGACGAATCGTAGATCGTGGTCGACGTGGCATTGTTGTAGGTCGAGGCGTTGAGCGGATCGAACGTCCCCGCCTGCACCGGCGCTGTCGCCTGAAGGTTGACGCCCAGCGAAACGGCCGTCGTCGCTTTCGGTGTGCCGCTGGTCGCGGGCAGGCGCATGCTGATCAGGCCATCGCTACCGGTCGCGGTGACGTTGCCATCGGCATCGACGGGATAGACCTGGAGCGCGCTGCCTTGGTCATCGACCACGTTGTGGCTGGTCGGATCGACGTGGAAGCTGCCGTTGCGGGTATAGTTGATCGCCGAACTGAGCCCGTCGGTCTTGACCGCGAAGAACCCGTCGCCACTGACCGCGAGATCGAGCGAAGACCCGGTGGTCTTCAGATTGCCCTCGGAGAATTGCTGCGTATTGCCCTTCACCACCGTACCCGAGCCAACCAGCTGGCGCGGATCGGTCTGGAGATTGGAAGCGATGACATCGGCGAAATTGGTGCGGCTCTTCTTGAAGCCGTCCGTGCCGACATTGGCGAGGTTGTGCGAGATGGTGGACATCTCGGTCTGTGCCGCCTGCAGGCCGCTGAGCGAAGTGTAGAAGGACATGAAGAATACTCCTGATTAAGCGGTTCGGCCGATCTGGCGGACGTCGGTGATGGGAACTTGGCCGATGCCGGGTAAGGTGAGGACTGGCGCACCGGAGCTCGGCAGCGAGACCGAGGCGACCGGTGCCCAGACGAGCGAGCGGCTGACGATCTCGGCATTATCCTTGGCTGCGGTGACCGTGACCTTGAAAGGGCCGCTACCGGCATCGTCGCCGCTATCGGTCTTTCCATTCCAATCGTAATTGACCGTACCCTTTGCATGCGCACCAAGCTGCAGCGTCTTGAGCACCTGGCCATCGGACGACTGGATGGAGACGTTGACCTGGGTCGCATCGCCGTCCAGCTCGACCGCGCCCGCAATGCCGCCGGCGGTACGCCCGTATGCCGTGTCGCCTGCGGTCAGCACCGTGCGTCCGACATAGGACAGGGCATCGCTCTGGCTGGTGCCGGCGAGCTTTTGCGAAATCGCCTTCAGCGTCGTATTCATCTCGCTAATGCCGGCAACGGACGAGAATTGCGCCATCTGCGCGACCATCTGCGTGTTGTCGACCGGCGCGAACGGATCCTGGTTCTTCAGCTGTGCGGTCATCAGCTTGAGAAAATCGCTCTGCCCCAGCGTCGAAGATGACGAGGCAGTCGCCGCATTGGCGTTCGCAGATGTGGTGCTGTTGATGCCGACACTGCTTAGCGTGGTATCGAAACTGCTCATGATTATCGGCCCATCTTGAGGGTATCGAGGATCAGCGACTTCGCGGTCTGCATCACCTCGACATTGTTCTGGTAGCTGCGTGCGGTTTCCATCATGTCGACCAGCTCGCGGGTTTCATCGACCGCGCTTTCCCAGACGTTGCCGTCCTTGTCGGCCATCGGATGCGAGGGATCGTAGCGCTTGGTCGGCGTGCCGCCGGCCGTCACCACGCTTTCAACATTGACCGTCGCAAGGCCGGTCGCCTTGTCATATTCGGTACGGAAAACGGGCTTCATCGTGCGGTAGGCGGCGGCTTCGCTGGAGGCGACGCCACCGGCATTGGCGAGGTTGGAAGCGGTGGTGTTCATCCGCAGCAGCTGCGCCGACATCGCCTTGCCCGCGACCTGAAAAATCGTCAGCGGATCAGGCATTTCTTATTCCCCCCTCAGCGCGCGGGTGAGCGTGCTGATGCGGCCGTTCAGGAATGACAGGGTCGTCTGATACTGCACGGCATTTTCGGCAAAGGCGGTCTGTTCGGCGGACAGTTCCACGGTATTGCCGTCCATCGAGGGCGACATCGGATTACGATACCGTGTGGCGGACCCCATGCCAGCGGCGGAAAGTCCCCCCGGACCCTCCGCCGCCTGGAGCGCGACCTGAAAATCCAGATCCTTCGCCTTGAAGCCGGGCGTGGAGGCGTTCGCGATGTTCGAGGCGAGCAGACCCATGCGCTGCGAACGCACCTCGAGGGCTGCCCCATGAACTCCGAAAAGACTGTTCTCGTCCACCTTGATCGGTCTCCGCACGTCAGTGTGCGCGGGTCTCTAAGCAATGGCCGTGCCAGTTCGTGGTTGACGGGCGAAACAGGGATGGATGCCGGGTAGGCGGCAAAGGAAACGGCAAGACCTTGCCGGGCGGCGGCAAGGGATGGCGATCTGCGAGCGCTCCCAACCTGATATCATCCTGAAACAAGGTGGTCCCGATACCCTTCCCGACCAATGCGTTGCCGTGTTTCCCCGCGAAGGGCGGGGCCCCAGACTGGGCTCCAGCCCTAGCGGGAGAACAAGGAGCTTAGGCGGGATGCTGATTTTTTTGGCTCGTACTTGTCGAAGGGGAATGATCACCAAACCAGTTCAGCATGACCGAGCAATCGGACCCGCGCAAAAAACTGGCCCGTCTTTTGCTACGAGCGTCGCGATGACACTCGACCTCGCCGCCACGCTCGCCCCGTTCCTCGACCCCGTCGCCGCTGCAATCGTCGCGGGCGGTACAATGGTCGCAGTTATCCTGCGCACGCCATTGCGTGACCTGATCGGCGGGATCGCTGCGCTCGGTCGCCTGCCGCGTCGCCGCTTCGACGCTGCCGGGTTGCTCGAGCAGATCGCCGCACTTGGCCGGATCGCACGCCGCCACGGCGTGATGGCGCTCGACCGTTCCGTGATCGCCGATAAAGATGTCGCCGCCGCCGTCGCTGCGATCGTCGATGGACAGGGGCCGAGCGAGATCGTGGCGTTGCTGCAAAACACCCGCCGCCAGCGGATCGAGCGCCAATTCTCTGCGATCGAAATGTGGACAGGCGCCGCCGATGTCGCACCGGCGATGGGCATGATCGGCACGTTGATCGGCCTTGTTGCGATGTTCACGCGGATGACCGACCCGAGCGCGATCGGCGCGGCAATGGCCGTCGCCCTGCTCGCCACGCTGTATGGCGCGATCATCGCCAATCTGTTGTGCACGCCGATCGCCGTGCGGCTGAAACGGCAAGCCCGTATCGAGGCGGTCGAACGCCTTCGGCTGGAAGCCCCGCTCGTCGCTTTGGCCGCCCGCGAACGCCCGCGCGCGGCCGAACTGGTCCACGCGGCATGATGCCCGATCCCTCGGATCTCGCCGACTTTCCCGAAGACGTGCCAGGCCGTCCGGCCTGGCTGATGACGCTCGCCGATCTCGGGCTGTTGCTGGTCGGCTTCTTCGTGTTCATCCAGGCGTCGCAAAATCTCGACCAGAAAGCGTTGGCCAAGGGCATCCGGGAAGGATTCGGCGCCGACACCATAGTACCGGAACCGATGCCGGTCGCCGCTGCCGCGATGCTCAACTTCGCCCCCGGTTCCGCCGTCCTGCCCGCGTCACCCGCCGGGCTGATCGCCTGGGCGCGCGAAGCGACCCGCGACCCGCGGGTCACGCTGAAAATCAGCGGCAGCAGCGATGGTTCGCCCGCCGATGTGGATGGCGCGACCGGCAGCAATGCCGTCCTCGCCGCCGACCGCGCTCGTGCCATCGCCGCCGAACTCGCCCGCGCGCACGCCGTGCCGGCCGGGCGCATGATCATCGTCACCGCGCCAGGCGCCAGGAGCCGGTCGGTCACCGTTACGCTTGGCTTTGCCGGAAACCTGGCCGGAAACCTGCAACAATCTGCCACCCGGCAACCCGAACCTGCCGTTCTGGAGGAACCATGATGTACCGCCTGCTCATTCCCCTGTTGTTGTGCGCCAGCCCGGCATTGGCCGCCCCGGTGTTTCAGGATACCGCCGCGCTCGACCGCGCCGTCGCCGGATTTACCGGTCAGGGCATCGGGGCGCAGGGCGGCGCGCGCAGTGTCGTCGACGCGCGGTTGAAGCTGGCGCAATGCCCAATGGTCGCCATGTCGTGGCGCTCCGACGCGCACGACGCGGTCGTCATCAGCTGCACCGGACCGGAATGGCGCCTCTTCGTGCCGGTGCTGTTCACGCTGAGCGAGGCACGAAGGCCGGTCGCGCAGACCGCCGCATTCGCACCCCCGGTCAAATTGGAACCCGTCATCAAACGCGGCGATCCCGTGACGATCGCCGCCGGATCGCCGGGTTTCTCGATCACGCGCGAGGGCATTGCCCTCGGCGATGCCGCCCCCGGCGCGCGCTTCATGGTCAAGGTCGATGATGCGAAGAACCCGGTTCAGGCCGTCGCGCTGCAGAGCGGTCGCGCCACCCTGCCCGGCTGGAGCGAATAATCGTGTTAAAGCTTTTCCCCGCTTGGTCGTTTATCCCTGTGTGGCATGAACCGGAAAGGGGCGAACATGGTGGATCCTCTCGGCGTGAAGCCGGTACAGACGCCGGTGGTGACTGGCGAGCGCGTCGCGCCTGTCGCTCGGATCGTGCCGACGGGTGCAGTCGCGTATGCGGCGGAACACGCGGTGGGACAGGCGTCAGTCTTGAGCCAGTCGGCGCTCGCCAGCGCGGCGAAGGACTATGCGGCCAAGCCGCCGGTCGATCTGGATCGCGTCGCCCGGATCCGCAAGGCGATTGCGGACGGCAACTTCCCGATTTTTCCGTCGACCATTGCCGACCGGCTGATCGCGTCGAAATACGATTGGCTGCGCAATGACCCAAAGTGACCCACGGCGCGACGCCTTGATCCGCGTGATCGAATCGCTCCATCACGAGATCGGCGCGCTGAAGACCAACGACATTGCCGCGCTGGAACACGCAACGCAGGAAAAATTGCAGGGCATCGAGGCGGTCGCTGCCCTTGGCACCGGCCCGGCTGGACCCGAACTGCGCGAACTGGCCGACGAAGCCAATCGCCTGAACGAAACCTGCCGCATCTATGTCAACCTGATGGCGGCAAATGTTCGCCGTCGCCTGCAAACCCTGACCGGCAATGCCAGTATCGGGGCTGGCATTCTGCCCGGCACCGGTGGCAGCGCCACCTATGGCGGGATCCGGATGACGCGCGCCTACGCCTGACTGGCACGATCTTTGCTGATGTATCCTTGAACAAGGTTAACCAGCCGAGGATCGATGAGCTTCAACCCTTTCGCCGTTACCGCAGCCAGTGCAGGGTCCTCCGGGGCCTCGTCGGTACAATCGGCGATTGCTTCGGCGAGCCGGAAAACCGGCATGGATTTCTCCTATCTGATGGGCCAGGCGCAGCTGGAAAGCGGCATGCGCAGCGATGCCAAAGCGGGCACGTCGAGCGCATCCGGCCTGTACCAGTTCATCGACCAGAGCTGGCTGCGCGTAATGAAGCAGCACGGTGCCGAACACGGCATGGCCTGGGCCTCGGATGCGATCACCACGACCAGCAGCGGCAAGATGATGGTGAGCGATCCCGCCACGCGCCGCGCGATCCTGTCGCTGCGCAACGATCCGCAGACTGCATCCTTGATGGCCGCCGAACATGCCAGCGACAATAGGGACGCGCTGCAAAGCACGTTGGGGCGGGATGCGACCGGCACCGATCTCTACATGGCGCATTTCCTCGGCCTTGGCGGCGCCAAATCTTTCCTGCGCACCATGGCGAGCAGCCCGGATCGTTCGGCGGCCAGCCTGTTCCCCGCCGCCGCGCACGCCAATCGCAACGTCTTCTATTCGTCCAACGGCCAGGCGCGTTCGCTGAGCGACGTGTACGATCGCTTCGCCGCGAAGCTCGACAAGGGCGCGAACGTCGCCGCCGGAACCGCCAGTGGGCTGTTCGACACCAATGCCATGACCATGGCGTCCCGCGGAGCGTCGGCCGCACTCAAGATCGACGGTGCGACCGTCATCCCCGGCAATGGCGAGGATAGCGGCACGCAGAGCGCCAGCGCCTGGGCCAAGGCGACGCTCGACCAGATCGCCGCCAGAAACGGGGGGAGCCAGGGCGAACGGCAGATGGCCAGCCTGATCCGTCCGACCCCGGCCAATGCGCGGCTGGCCTATATGATGCTTGCGACGATGGGCGCATCCTAAATGGCTGCTGCGCTGAAATCGCCGGGCCGTTTCTTGCCGCTGCTGCGCTCGTCGGCTTTGCCACTGGCGACGTTGCTGCTCGTCGTGCTGATGGTCGTGCCGATCCCGACACCGTTGCTCGACATCTTCTTCATCATGAACATCGCGATCAGTCTTGCGGTGCTGATGGTCGCGCTGAACGCACAGAAGCCGCTCGATTTCTCCGCTTTCCCGACCGTGTTGCTGTTCGCCACCCTGTTCCGCCTCGGCCTCAACGTCGCCTCGACGCGTGTCGTACTAGGCCACGGCCATCAGGGCGAGGCGGCGGCAGGCCATGTGATCGAGGCGTTCGGTACCTTCGTGATCGGCGGCGATTATATCGTCGGCCTGTTCGTGTTTGCGATTCTCGTGATCATCAACATGATCGTGGTGACCAAGGGCGCGGGCCGCGTGTCGGAAGTGTCCGCGCGCTTCACCCTCGATGCCTTGCCCGGCAAGCAGATGGCGATCGATGCCGATCTCAACGCCGGTCTCATCACGCCTGACGAAGCCAAGGCGCGCCGCGTCGAGGTTTCGACCGAGGCCGATTTCTACGGCTCGATGGATGGTTCGTCCAAGTTCGTGAAGGGCGATGCCGTCGCCGGCCTGCTGATCCTGTTCGCTAACATCGCAGGCGGCCTGATCCTCGGGCCGGTCAGCCACGGAATGTCGATCAGCGCTGCGGCACACACTTATGTGCTGCTCGCGATCGGTGATGCGCTCGTCGCGCAGGTGCCTTCGTTGCTGCTCTCGATCGCCGCTGCTGCCATCGTCACCCGCGTCACCTCCAGCCAGGATCTCGCCGGACAGATCGGTGGCCAGTTCGCCTCGGCACGCACCTGGACTCCGGTCGCAATCATCCTCGGGCTGATGGGCGTCATGCCCGGCATGCCGCACCTCATCATCCTGCCTGCCGCTGGAATCGCCGGATTTGCCGCGTACAAGCTGAACCAGAAAGCCAAGCGCCCCGCACCGATGGAAATCGCCGCCGCCGAACCGGTCGACCAGTCGAAGATCGGCTGGGAAGAAGTGACCGACACGATGCAGGTCAATCTCGACATCGGCTACGGCCTCGTGCCCCTGGTCGACGAACGCCGCGGGTCGCCGTTGATGGGCCGGATCACCGGGGTTCGGCGCCAATTGTCGAAGGAACTCGGCTTCGTCGTGCCGCAGGTGCGCGTGCGCGACGACATCAACATGGCGCCGTTCGCCTATCGCATCGTGGTCGGCGGCGTGGTGATGGGCGAGGACAGCGTGTCGCCTGAGGAAATGCTCGCGCTCGATACCGGCCAGGCGGTCGGCACGCTGGTTGGCAAGAAGGCCAAGGATCCGACCTTCGGGCTCGACGCGGTGTGGATCGCGCAGGGCGATGCCGATGCCGCGACCGGCGCGGGGTATCTCGTGGTCGATCCCGGCACCGTGGTCGCCACCCACCTTAACCACATGCTCGGCAGCCACGCGTCGGAATTGCTCGGCCCGGACGAGGTGCAGAGCCTGCTCGACGGGCTGAAGGATCGCGCCGCCAATCTGGTCGCAGCCCTGTCGCCCAACCCGCTGCCGCTGACGACGCTGACGCAGGTGCTGAAGGGCCTGTTGGCCGAGAACGTTCCACTGAAGGAATTCCGCCGCATCGCGCAGGCCATCGCAGTCGCCGCACAGAAGACGCTGGATGCCGACGAGATCATCGAGATGATCCGCCCCGAACTCGGCGGCCTGATCATCGGCAAGGTGTGCGGCGTGCGCGAACCGCTGCGCGTGATGACGCTGGAGGGACAATTGGAAGGTCTGCTGGGGCAAGCCGTGCGCAGCGATCCGTCGCGCCGCCACACGATCGAACCCGATCTCGGGCGCCGCATCGTCGATGCGCTGCAACAGGCGGCCAACCCGCTGATCGCCGAGGCCAAGCCGTTCGTATTGGTCGTGCAACCCGCGATCCGCGTCGCGATCCGCAAGCTGGTCAAGACGATCCTGCCCGATACCCCGGTGATGAGCTTTTTCGAAGTACCAGAAGAAAAGGCGGTTGAAGTCGTCGCCGTCATCGGTGCACCCCAGGCGTTGGCCGCATGACCGCCATCCCCAACCCCGACACTTTCGCCAATGCGGCACCCTTAACCTATGGACGCAAAAGCCCGGCGCCGGACCTGAACGCCTTGGCGCGCCAGTATCTGCCACTGATCCGCCGCGTTGCGTGGCACGTGCATGGCAGCATGAGCAGCGCAGTGGAGGTCGAGGATTTAATCCAGATCGGCCTCGTCGCCCTGGTCGAGGCCGCGAATGGTTTCGAGGATCGCGGCCAGGTGACGTTCGAGCACTATCTGCTGACACGGGTGCGCGGATCGATGATCGACGCGTTGCGCCGGCAGGCGACCTTGACGCGCGGCGCGATGCAGCGCCGGCGCGCTTACAACGATGCGGTCAAGGCGCTGATCACCGAGGGTGGCACGAAGCCGAACGACGACATCATTGCGGAAAGGCTTGGCGTGACGATCGAGAAACTGCGGCTCGAATATTCGGCAGCCGAACCGCTGCGCTTCGAATCGATCGACGAAGTCTATGCCGATGATAAGCCGTGGTTCGCCAGCGAAGATCCCGATGCATTCGAACAACTGTCCGAAAGCGACCTGCGCAATACGCTTGTCGCCGCGATCACCGCGTTGCCGGAGCGCGAGGCGCAAGTGGTGCAGCTTTATTATGTCGAGGAGCTGAACCTCGAGGAGATTGGGCTGGTGCTGGGCGTGGGCGCGGCGCGGGTATGCCAGATCAAGGCCAGCGCCCATGCACGACTGAAAAAGGCGCTGGCGAAGGTGGTTTGAATTCAGCCTTTCACTGTTCCCCGGCGCGCCGGGGACGTGCTTAAAAGAACAGCTTCCGGAACGTCAACCTCACCGTCCGCCCCAGCGGATTGAGATAATCCGGCTGGAAACTGATCGGGGTCACGCCGCTCGCGTCGGTCACGCGCTGGCGGCGGTCGAGAATGTTATCGACGCCGAAGCTCACCCGCGCGCCGCGCAGCCACGGATGCTTCTTCACCAACTCCAGCCGCTGGCCAAGATCGGCGAACAGACGCAGATTCGCCGTGGCGAGGCCGCCGAAGTTCAGTACCTCGGGGGCAGCAGCCGTGCCGCCATTGACGGTCGTGCCGCTCTGCCAATTGCCCGACAGGCGTGCGCCGAGGCCATTGTTCGAATAGCCCGCCTGCACTTCCACCTCATGCCGCGACTGCCCGCCACTGCCACCGATCGCGTCGCCGTTGAGCAGATCGAGCCGCGGGCCGCCATTCGCCACCGTCACCCGATCGGTGAAATGCCAGGTATGGTAGACCGCGAAGTTCAATCGTCCGCCGCCCTGACCGCCGCCGCCACCACCGCGTCCGCCAAATCCCCCGGGACGACCGTCACCGCCACCAGCGCCGGGGCCGCCGCCCCCGCCACCCTGACCCGGAGGCGCGCCGTCTCCACCCGGACGACGACCGGGGAAATTCAGCCCCGCAAACGGGTTCGGCCCAGTGCCCGCGCGGAATGCCTCCAATTCCTTCTGGATCTTCGATTTCAGCGGCGCTGAGAAATTGACACCCCAGCGCAATTCGGAACTGCTGCTCTGGGCATAATTGATCGGCCGCGCGTCGATTTGCAGCAGATTGCCCATCCCATCGCGCAGGAAGCGCTGTGGGAAGGCCGCCTCGATCGCCGCGGTCGGCGTGGGAAATGCGGCGATCGGATTGTCGGTGCGGGTCGTCACATAGCTGGAATTGAAGCTGATATCCTTCTTGCTCCACGGCTTGATCGTCAGACCCAGCCGCATGACATGCTTGTTGTCGGCAACGAGGTTACGATTGCCGCCGGTCACCTGCGTAACGGTCGCGGTCGTGCCGGCGATATAATCGAACACGCGGACATTGGCGGTTTCGATCCTCGGGTTGCCAAGCTGCTGCGCACTAGGGGCCTCGTCCTGATCTGTGACCGCCAGCGTAAAGCGCACCGGATCGATCGGCGCCCAGTTCGCGCCATAACCGATGGTGGTCAGCGTGCCGAAGTCCGACAAGTGATCGGCGGCGATGTTGAAATTGGCCGACAGCTGGCCGAGGAACGGTAATACGTCCTTGCCGCGACTGGAGATCGGCACATCGATATTGGCCTGTCCGTTGACGATGCCGCGCGCAACGTTGCCGGGCTGCGTGACGCCTAATCGGGTCGAGTCACTGGTGAAATCGCTGGTCGATGCACCGACGCGAATGCTGGTCGAAACCTTGCCGGCGGGCAACGAGAACAGGTCGCCGTTGAACAACGCATCGGCGCCCGCGACGTTCGACGTGGAACTGGCGCGGTTGGTCGATACGAAATCACCGGGGTTCAACCCCGCGCGCGGATTGGCCGTCGGATCATTGGCATTGATCCGCGCCTGAAACCCGGTGGCATCGGTCACGTCCGTATAGGTTTTCGAACGCACCCGATCGTAATTACCGGTCAGCGACCAACGCCACCTGCCGATATCGCCGTTCAGCGTCGTGCCGAGATGCGTGGTGAGCGAGGTGTTGCGCTGTGCCAATGGATCGAGGCCGAGCGTGCGCATCACGACGTTAGCGGTGCCGCCGGTCGCGAACGGGTTGCTCGCCGGCACGTTGAACGTGATGCCGGGCAGGCCGTTCAATCCGGTGCCGTCGTTCGCCGCGACGCTGGCGTTGATCGTCGCGCCGACATTGCCGAGGATGTTGCGCGCATGGCTGGCATTCAGGGTGAACGCGCGCGACGAGCCGAGCAGCGTGCGATAAGGGCGCTGGTCGACGGGATCGAGGCTGGCGCTGGCGATTGGCGTGATATTGCGCTCGTTCTCGGTCAGCGCGCTGCTGCGGGTATATTCGATATGGGCGTTGGTGCGCTTGTCCTGCGCGATCTTCAGCAAATCGAGTTCGGCATTCGGAGTGTTGCGCCCGCCCTCCGTCGCCTGCCGGTCGCTCAATTCGACGGTTGCCGCGCGGAAGCGGCGGCGCAGAACGAAATTCACCACCTTCTGGTCAGCGCGATAGCCGTATTTCAATGCGACTTCCTCGGGCAGGATATCGACGCGTTGAATAGCCTCGGTCGGCAAATCACGGATTTCGGCAAAGCTGGAAATACGGCGGCCGTTCAGCAACACCACCGGCTGCCCGCCACGGCCACTGGTCGTCTGCGGTGCGAGTTCAGTCAATAACTCGGCGACCGACCCAACCCCGTAGGAGCGGATATCGGCTTGGCTCAATTGCTGTTCGGGCGGGATATCGCCGATCACCGCGCCCTGCTGGCGCTGGCCGGTGACGACGATATCGGTCTGGTCACCTTCCCCCTGGTCCTGTGCGGGTTCGGGTACAGGTGCGGGCACAGGTACCTTTTGCGCCAGCGCCAAAGTCGGCATGCCGCCCAATATCGCGAGGGATAAGAGCGAGGGCAAACCCCGATTCGACACGCGCATGATATTCTCCGAAGACCCAATCGTGTCGCCGTTAGCGGGCAATTGTCGCAAGATTGTGCCGACCGCCGCCAAATAAGCCGGACTGTCGATAAAAGGCCGCCCTTCCAAAGCAAAAACCCGGCGGCCTTTCGGCCACCGGGGTTCTGTTTGCCCTTCGCATCAGGTGGGAAGGAAGGGCCCAGTCAGCCACCGGCACCCATAGGGGGGCGGTGCCGGGGCCGTTCTTATCCTTAACGCAGGAGCGAAAGGACACTCTGCTGCGACTGGTTGGCCTGGGCAAGCATCGCGTTCGAGGCCTGGCTCAGGATCTGCGCCTTGGCGAGGTTCGTCGTTTCAGCCGAAAAATCGGTATCTTCGATACGGCTGCGCGCATCGGTCAGGTTGGTGACGTTCGAGGTCAGATTGTTCACCACCGACTGCATGCGGTTCTGCGAAGCACCCAGCGAGGCACGCGACGTGTTGACCGTGGTCAACGCCGTATCGAGCGCACCGAGGGCGCTGGTGGCACCGGCGGCGGTCGAGATGTCGACGCCGGTCGCACCGGTCAGGTCGATCGCGCCGAGCGACAGCGTTACCGTGTCGGTCGAATTGGCGCCGACCTGGATCTTGACTGCGCCGCCCGTACCGGCGGTACCGTCGAACAGCTTGACGTTGTTGAACTTCGACCCGGAGATGATGTTGGTGATCTGGCCGGTCAGCTGCGTGACTTCCGCCTGCAGGTTCGTGCGATCAGAGTCCGAATAGGTACCCGAAGCCGACTGCACCGACAATTCGCGGATGCGCTGCAACATGTTGGTCACTTCGCCCAGGCCGCCTTCAGCCGTCTGCGCCATCGACATGCCGTCGTTCGCGTTGCGCACTGCCTGGTTCATGCCCTTGATCTGTGCAGTCATCGACGATGCGATCGCGAGGCCGGCTGCGTCGTCCTTGGCCGAGTTGATGCGCTTGCCGGTCGACAGGCGCTCGATGCTCATCTGCAGGCTCATATTGGCGGAAGTCGATGCGTTCGAAGCGCGCAAGGACGCGATATTTGTTCCGATTACTGTCATGTCAAAGTCTCCATGTAGGACCTGACGATCCCCGCCGCCCCCAAGCGGAGGGCTGAGCCGTCAGCAGGGATAACGACCGCGCCGCGCCGACCTTAAGCGCTTTCCCGACAAAAAATTTCGCACCTCGCATAGGGGCCTAGGTCCGCGCGTGTAGGAAACCACGCACGCGAGCGGACGGCGCGCCCGGAAATATTTTGCCGGGCGGCAACATACTTAACGCGCTGTTTACCACCCGGACCGCATTTACCCCTGACACGAAGGGGAATTTCCATGCGCCCGCCGCTCACTACGCCAAACCGTTCGCCAACCCTGTCGATCGTCCCGTCAGCGGCAATCCTGCGGCAGAAATATGCCCTGGTTTCCGGGCTGCGGGCACAGGGTTTCGCGGTGCGATCGTTCGAGGATGGCAAGCCACAGGCGGGGGATCTGTTCCTCGTAGCGCAAGGCGAAACGCCCCCTGCCCCGGCCCGCACAGTCGTCATCGGGGAGGATGGGACGTACGTCCAGCCGTCACGGGATGGCAGCCCCGCGCGGATTGCCTTCTCCGCCGATGACAGCGCGGTAGGAAACGGTTTCGTTCGCGCGCTCGTCGCCGGAGCCGAGGCACCGACCGCCGCCGATCCCGAAAGTCTCGCTTTGTACGCGCTGGCCGAACGCGTCGCCGAGGCCGACATTACGGTGTTGATCAACGGCCCGACGGGCACTGGCAAGGAAGTGCTCGCCCGGCACATCCATCTGTCGTCGCCGCGCCGCGACGGCCCGTTCATCGCGATCAATTGCGCCGCATTGCCGGAAACCATGCTCGAGGCGTTATTGTTCGGTCACCAGAAGGGCGCTTTCACCGGTGCCTCGTCGGGCGGCGAAGGCTTCTTCCGCGCGGCGAACGGCGGCACGTTGTTGCTCGACGAGATCGCCGAGATGCCGATCCAGCTCCAGGCCAAGCTGCTGCGCGCGTTGCAGGAGCGCGAGGTGGTGCCGATCGGTGCCTCCACGCCGGAGAAGATCGACGTCCGCGTGATCGCCTGCGCCAACCGTGATTTGCAGACCGAAGTGGCCGAAGGGCGCTTCCGTGCCGATCTTTACTACCGACTGTCGGTCTTCCCGCTGAGCACCCGCCCCTTGAACGAACGTCGTCAGGATATCCCCGCGCTCGCGGCGACGATGATCCTGCGCCATGCCGGAACGCGCGCCCTCGTGCCGTGGCCGGATGCCGGCGCGGTCGCAGCGCTGGTCGGTCATGACTGGCCGGGTAATGTCCGCGAGCTGGAGAATGTAATCCAACGCGCGCTGCTGCTGTGCGGCGGGGGGACCATTTCCGCCGGCCATATCATCTTCGATCGGCCGGCGGCGCAAGTGCAGCAGATCGCTGCGAACGATCAGCCCATCACGCTGAACAACATCGTCCAGATGCACGAATTCCAGGCGATCCGCGAAACGCTCGCCGCGTGCGGCGGCAGCCGGATCGAAACCGCCAAGCGCCTCGGCATTTCGGAGCGCACGTTGCGCTACCGGCTCGCCAAGGCACGCGAGCAGGGTGAGACGATCACCCCGGCCGCCAATCAGGCCGCCTGGGCATGAGCGTCGGGGGTATCGGAGCCACTCAAGGGGCATCGGGAGGTATCGACCGGGTGATGGCGCTGCGCGCGCAGATCCTGGAACGCAACCAGGCGCTCGCCCGCGCCAATTCCACCGCCGGTGCGCCCGCTGCGACCCCCGATATCAATGGGGCGAAGCCGACCAGCTTCACCTCGGCGATGGAAGACGCGCTGAAGAACGTGAACGACGGCCAGCAAAAGGCCAGCGACCTTTCCGCGTCGTACGAACGCGGGGAGACGATCGACATTGCCAAGGTGATGCTGGCACGCCAGCAGGCCAGCGTCGGCTTCGAAGCGACCCTGCAGGTCCGCAACAAACTCCTGTCCGCCTACAAGGACATAATGAGCATGCCGGTATAATATGAGCAACGCACTCACCCCGCAAAACGGCGCAGGCCAAAACGGCTCCGGCGTTCCCGAACGCTTCGCCAACCCGCTGCAGCAGCTTTCCGGTCTGCTGGGTCAGCCCGCTGTGCGCCGCAGCCTGCCGATGATCCTGATGCTGGGCCTGATCGGCGCGGCGGTGCTGGCATGGATGACGCTGGCGGCAGCGCCGCAGAAGATCCTGTTCGGGAGCCTCGCCGATGCCGACAAGGCGTCGGTCACGCAGGCATTGGAACAGGCGAACATCAGCTCGAAGATTGACCATGCCGGTGCCCTGACGGTCAACGAGGACGATTACGCCCGCGCGAAAATGCTGTTGGCGGGTCAGGGCCTGCCCAAGGCAACGCCGGGCGGTTACGCGATCCTGGATTCGCTGCCGATGGGTGTTTCTCGCGCGGTCGAAGGTGAACGCCTGCGCCAAGCGCGCGAGACCGAACTCGCCCGCTCGATCGAAGAGATCGATTCGGTGGCGGAAGCGCGCGTGCATCTCGCCACGCCGGAAGCCTCCGTATTCGTGCGCGACAACGCCGCTCCCTCCGCCTCGGTGATCCTGAAATTGCAGACCGGGCGCACGTTAAGCGATTCCCAGGTCAATTCGGTCATCAATCTCGTCGCGTCCTCCGTGCCAGGCATGAAGGCGGATGCGGTGACGATCGTCGATCAGATGGGTGGATTGCTGACCAAAGCCGCAGGCGGCAGCAATCTGGGCGCAGCAGGGGACGAGCGCATCGCATTCCAGCGCCGCATCGAAGACAAATATCGCGCGCAGGTCGTGCAATTGCTCACGCCGCTGGTCGGCGCGGGCAATTTCTCCGCCGAAGTGCAAGCCGATGTCGATCTCGACGAGACGCAGGCGACGCGCGAATCCTATGACAAGCAGGGCACACTGAAGGCCGAACAGGGCAATTGGACAGGCAACCAGCCGGACGGCGCCGCCGGACAGCAGCCAGGCGGCATTCCCGGCGCGCTGTCGAACACGCCGCCCGCCGCGTCGACGCTGAATGCGCCGAATGCCAAGCCGACGCCGGCCCCGGCCCCTACGCCCGCCCAAGGGAACGCACCCGCCCCCGGGACCGCGCCCGCTCCCTCGACCAAGCAGAGCGACCAGTTCGCCCGAGCCTATGATCTCGGCAAGGAAGTCTCGGTGACGCGCGCAGCGCCCGGCGGGGTCAAGCGCCTGTCGGTCGCAATCCTTCTTCGCGATGTGGAGGGCAGCAAGCCGCGTAGCCCGGTCGAGATCCAGCAGATCACCCAACTCGTCCAGACGGCGGTCGGTTATGCCCAAGCCCGTGGCGATCAGGTAACCGTCATCAGCCGCAAGTTCGCCGGCGCCACCGCAATGGCCGACAAGCAGGCGTGGTACGACAATGCCTGGCTGCCGATCATCGCCCGCAACGTCACCGCGATCGTCATCGCCCTGCTCGTGCTGATGCTCGGCGTGCGGCCATTGTCCAAGGCGCTGATGAAGAAGCGCGAAGAGGCGCCGCGTCTGGCGCTCGGTCGCGACCTGGGCCGGGAGATGGGCGGGACGGGTGGCGACGGCCAGTCCGGCTATCCGCCGGTCGGAATCGATCAGATTGCCGGCGCACAGAATTACGATGATCGCATCGGTATGGTGCGGGGCTTCACCCGGGATAATCCGGCGCGTGCCGCCCTCGCCGTTCGGGACATGATCAAGTCATGAACGCGCCAATCCGTAGCTATACCGGCGTCGAACGCGCCGCCGTGCTGATGATGCTGGTCGGTGAGGAGGAGGCGGCTGCCATCCTGCAGAAGCTCGATCCGGAAGAGGTCCGTCAGCTCGGCAAGGCGATGTTCGCAGTGGCCGATGTCAGCGAGAGCGAGGTCGAATTCGTGCTCGACGATTTCGTCGGCAAGGCGCGCGGACGGACCGGCATCAGCTTTGATCCGCGCCCGCAGATCGAGGCGGTGATGACCCGCGCCTTGGGCCAAGAGAAGGCCGACAGCGTGCTCGCGCGGATCGTGCCGACCGAGGATGCGTGCCAGATCGACCTGCTCGACTGGCTCGATGCCCCCGAAATCGCCAGCATGATCGAAAAGGAGCACCCGCAGATTTGCGCCGTGCTGATCGCCAATCTCGACCCCGCGATCGGTGCGCAAGTGCTGGAATTGCTGCCGGACGGCGTGCAGCCGGACATATTGCACCGGATCGCCAAACTGGGCCCGATTACGCCCGAGGCAATCGAGACGCTGACCGCGATGCTCGCCAACCGGTCAAGCAAACCGCAGGCTTCGGCCGGGATGACGATGGGGGGCACGCGCGACGCGGCCAAGATTCTGTCGAGCGGCAGAAAGGCGACCGAGCAGCGCGTGATGCCGAAGCTGTTCAAGATCGACCGCGAGGTCGCCAAGGCGATCGAGGAGGCAATGTTCGTCTTCGACAACTTGCTCGAACTGGATGACAAGAATCTGGGTACGTTGATCCGCAACATCGATAGTGACGTGCTGACCCGCGCATTGAAGGGTGTGGACGAGAGCGTCCGGGGCCGGTTCCTCGGTTGCATGTCGAGCCGTGCGGCCGATGGCATCCGCGACGAGATGGAAGCCCGCGGTCCGATGAAACTCGCCGAAGTGCTCGATGCGCAGAAGGTGATGATCCAGATCGCGCGCAATTTGGCCAAGGACGGAACGATCCAGATGGGCGGAGGCGAGGACGATTATGTCTGATCTGTCGCCCCAAAATCACGCAGGCTTTCAGGCCGGATTCTCCGCGCGTCACGATGCGGCGGCGCAGGTGTTGCATCAGGCATTCGACCGGCCCAGCGAAGGGTTCGCCGCCTATGACCTGCGCGAGAAGGCGACGCCGTCGGGCCCGGTAAGCTTTTCGCCGACGGGATCGAACCCGAAGCATTTCTCACCGGAAAATCGCGGCACCAACCCGACCCAGGGCTGGGATCCGTTCGACGCCAATGTCGCACCGGACGCGCCGCATTTCGTCGATCCCGTCGCCACCGCGCATGCCGCCGGTTATGCCGAGGGTATCGCCGTCGCCTTGGCCGAGACGAGTGAAGCAGGCGAACGCGACCGCGCGTTGCTCGGCAAACTCGGCCAGGCCTTGCGCGCCGACGACCGGCTCGATCGGGACCGGATGGCCCGACAATTGCGCCAGACCGTACTGTTCCTCGTCTCGAAGCTGGTCGGCGAGATCGGCGTCGCACCCGACATGCTCGCCAGCCGGATCGATGCGGCGTCCGACATGCTGGCCGATGCCGCTGAGTCCGCAATGCTCCGCGTGCACCCCGACGATGTCGCGTTGCTCGAGGGCAAATTGCCGCGCAGCGTGTTCGCCGTTGGCGATGCCGCCGTGACGCGTGGCAGTTTCGTGCTCGAATCGGCCTCGACCATCGTCGAGGACGGGCCGGAATTGTGGCTCGAACAGCTGGCGATGGCGATCGACCGCGTCGCCCTACCGCAGGCGTGACGCAGAGGCCGTGTTGAACCGCTTCACCGAAGATTATCTCGACTCGCTCTCCGCCGCGGATTTCGCGCCGAAGCCGAAGGTTTCGGGCCGACTGGCCTCGTTCGATGGCCTGTTGATGGAAGCGGTCGGGCTGCAATTGCCGGTCGGTACCGTCTGCCAGGTCGGCCTGAAAGGGGCCGGAGTCGAGGCCGAGGTGATCGGTTTCCGCAACGGTCGCACGCTGCTGATGAATCTCGGCGGCCCTGCCCCCTTGCTGCCCCAGGCCCCAGTGCGCCCGATCGGCGCACCGGGCGAGGCCGAGGTCGGTAATGCTTTGCTAGGCCGGGTCATAGACGGGGCCGGCAAACCGATCGACGGGCTCGGCCCCGTTCGCGGCGCGGGGCGCTGGCCGATCGCGGGCAAACTGCAATCTCCGCTCGATCGTGGGCGCGTGCTGGAACCGATGGATGTCGGCGTGCGCGCGATCAACGGCTTGCTGACGATTGGCCAGGGGCAGCGCATTGGCATCATGGCCGGGTCCGGCGTCGGCAAATCGGTGCTGCTGGGTATGATCGTGCGCGCGGCTGAAGCCGACGTTATCGTGATTGGCCTGATCGGCGAACGATCACGCGAAGTCGCCGACTTCCTCGAAACCAAGATCGCCGGCGCGGCGCGGGCGCGCTCGGTGGTGGTCGCGGTGCCCGCCAACCATTCCCCGGTGCTGCGCATTCGCGGCGCGCTACGCACCCACGCCATTGCCGAGGCGTTCCGCGCCGAGGGCAAGAAGGTGCTGCTCATCATGGATTCGCTGACCCGCGTGGCGCATGCCGGGCGCGAAATCGGGCTGGCGCTGGGGGAACCGGCGTCCGCGCGCGGTTATCCGCCATCGGCCATTGCGATGCTGCCCAATCTGATCGAACGCGCCGGCACCGACGTGCACAGCGGCGGATCGATCACCGCGATCTATACCGTGCTGGCCGACGGCGACGACGGCAATGATCCCGTGGTCGATTCGGCGCGCTCGATTCTCGACGGGCACATCGTGCTCAGCCGCCAGCTTGCCGAGCGCGGCGTATATCCGGCGATCGATCTTGGCCCCTCGGTATCGCGCGTGATGACCGACATTGCCGAACGCCCGCATGTGATGGCCGCGCGCGTGCTGCGTCGCCACCTCGCCACCTATGAGGAAAACCGCGATCTCGTGCTGATGGGGGCGTATCGCTCCGGCGCGGATCCGGCGATCGATGCCGCCATCGCCTACCACCCGGCGGTCATGGAATATATCAAGCAGGATCCGGACGAAACGGTCGGCCTGGAGGATTCAGTGACTGAGTTGGTCGGCGTGTTCGGCGATGCCTGATATGACCCAGCCGGCACCGGTAAAAAATGCCTGACAAGAAGAAGCTCGACCGCATCCTTAAAGTTCGGACGCTGCAGCTCGGGCTCGTCCGCGCCGAGGAAGTGCGCGCCAACGAACGCTTCGTGGGCGAGGTGACTCTGCGCAACCGCATCGCCCAACTGGCCGAGGGCATCGCGCCAGCACCGGAAGCAGGCAAAGGCTTCTCGCTCAGCGCCGCTGCGCACTTTCGCGACCGGCTGCAACAATCGGCCGAGGCCGCAGACGGGCGGATGCGCGCCGCCGAACATGTCGCCACGCTCGCCGCCGAAAAGACCCGCGACGCAAAGCGTGATCAGTCGGCAATCGAGAAACTGCTCGACCGCCGCGCCGCCGAAGACGCGCTGAAGGCGATCCGTGCGCTGGAATCGGCACCGCCCACCCGCAAGGTTCGGCACGGTCCTTGCTGATAGCCTGATGGGCGACGTTCGCCGATCGGGGGTTTCCGTATGATCGCACTCTCTACATCTCTTGTGCCGCCGCCCGCCAAAGGCGCGACCGTGCCTCTGGCGGCACCGGGACCGGGTGATTTTTCCGATGCTATGGCCGGGCTGACCGAGATGCCAACCACCGACAAACACACGGTTTCCCCGAGGCTTTCAACGGGTCCGGCCAAGCCTGGCCTGCCCGACGTGTCCCGCCTGGCGGATAGCGGGACGACAGACGCACCCATGACGATCACGGCTTTTCTCGACGCCGCCAAAGCCGACCCGGCCGCAGAAACGCTGCCCATCGCTAAGGGGCAGGACATTGCCGGGGACGGCAAGACCTTGCCTGCCGATAGCGACAACCACGACGCCTCGAAGGATATCATCTGGCTGTCGTCGGCCATGCTGCCGATCCCCTTGCCGGTATCCAACCCCTCGGGCTGGCCGAAATTCGGTGGGCCGATCGCCCCTGTTGCCGTTGAGACCACGCCCCCCGACTTGCCCCCAAACTCACCAATCGCCCAGCATATCGGTGCAACGCCCGTCGCCCCAATAGCGCGCGAAGGCGACGCGACGCAGCTGGGGCTCACCCCGCCAGACCCGATCGCGCCCGACGTGGCTGCGCGCAAATTCCAGCCGGTGCCGCCCCAGCAAGACCTATTCGACGTGCCAGCGGCGCAAAAGTCCGATCTGCCGACCCGAACCGTCACTACCTTGCCCGTCGGCCCCTCCGTTGCACCCACCACCCTGTCCCAAACGCCGGTGACGCAGCCCGCGGGCCAAGTCTTTGCCGCCGCCATTGCCTCGGTCGTGCAGCAAGCACGGCGCGACGAGCGCGAGCCGGGCGACCCCCGCGCACCCCTGACGATCGCCGCGACCGCCTTGGAGGCGCTGCATAGCAACGCGATCGCCGCCACGGCCGAGGCCAAACACAGCGCGCTGGACCTGAAGCAGGATAGCGGGCTGCAGGGTATGATCGACCGTATCGAGAGCTTGCGCGACGGTGCGGATGCCAATGATACGCGTATCCGCCTCGTCCCCGATGCGCTTGGCGCAGTCGATGTGTCGGTGCGCAAGCAAGGCGACCGCGTCCACGTTCACTTCGCCGCCGAGAACCGCGCCAGCGCGCAATTGCTGAGTGAAGCCCAGCCGCGGCTCGCCGAACTGGCTGAACAGCGCGGCGTGAAGCTGGGACAAACCAGTGTCGCTGCGGGCATCGACGCGGGTCTTGATTCGAACCGAGGCCACACACGCCAACAACGGGCCGCGACCCATTCCACCCGTCCGGTCGCTGTGACCGGCGCCGACATTTCCGACACCACCGATTCGCGAATCGGCTGAACCAAGGATTGAACCATGAGCGACAAGATCGAAGACGCCGCTGCCAAGCCGAAGAAAAAGGGCGGCCTGATGAAAAAACTTATCATGCTGATCGGCGCGTTGGTGCTGGTCGGCGGCGGTGTGGGCGGTGGACTATATGCCACCGGTTTCATCCCGCATGGCACCGCCAAGGCCGGGCCGGAGCCGACCGGCCCGCAACTCGTTCCCAAGAGCGAGCAGAAGCGTTTCACCGCGGCAGGCGGTGGTGAGGGCGGAGGACCAGCAGGCAAGGCGGCACCGTCCGGTTCCGGTGGCGAGAAATACGCTTCCAATTACTACGCGATGGAGAAGGAATTCACCTCGAACCTGCAGGAAAGCGTTCATTTCATCCAGGTCGGCCTGGCCATCTCCACGCCGTATGACGACACCGTCATCGCCAACATCAAAACCAACGAGATCGCGGTGCGCTCCGCCATCCTGATGGCGCTGAGCGACACGACCGAGGAACAGGTGTTCAGCACCGATGGCAAGAAGCAATTGCAGCTCCGGCTGGCCAAGGCGATCAACGCGACGCTGAAGGAAAAGGAAGGATTTGGCGGCGTTGGTAACGTCTACTTTACCAATTTTGTTGTTCAGTGAACATCGATGGTTAACGAGGGTTCACATTTGGCAAGCGATCGGCGGGACCGGACCCGACCGGAGGTGGCAAATGCCACCCTCGGCGTGGCCAATCTCAACCCGTTCGGCGACCTGCACACGCTGCAGCACCTCTCCGCGCGGCTCGCGCGCGGGATGCGCGGCGTGTTCGAACCGCTGTTGCGCAAGGAATGTCGCAGCTTTGCCGAACCCTTGGTGGTGCAACGGTTCGCCGATTACCGCGCCGAGCGTCCCGACGGGCTGACCGCGTGGTTGCCGATGGCGATGTCCTCCACCGGCGGCGTGCCCACCAGCGGTCAGGCGATGATCGTGCTCGACGGACGCTTTGTGCTCGAGGTGCTGGACCTGTTCTTCGGCGGTACCGGCGCAACGCCCAACGACCTCCAGCCGGAATTCACCCCCGCTGCCGAGGCGATGGTCGACCGGATCGGCAAATTACTGGCCGATCCGCTGAAGAGCGCATGGGAGCCACTGGCGCGGATCGCATTCGAACCCGGCCATGTCGAGGCCAACCCGGCGCTGATCCAGGGGCTGGACGGCGACGATGCCGTAGTCGTCACGCGCTTCGGCATCGCTGCGGGCACGGCCAAACCTATCTTCGTCGACATCGTCTATCCGGTCGCGGCCCTCAAACCCCACACGCCGTCGCTGATCGGCAAGGTCCACGCCAAGACCGCGGCACCCGATCCGGCTTGGCGCAACGGCCTGACGCGCGCGGCGATGAACGTGAAATTCCCCGTTCGCTCGGTGCTGGCCGAACCGATGGTGGCGCTCAGCGTCCTGATGGACCTGAAGCCCGGCGACGTCATTCCGATCAGCTTCGGCGCGGAAGTGCCGGTGATGGTCGGTGGCGACTGCCTGGGCGCCGGCACGGTCGGCACCTCGAACGGCAAGGCCGCGATCCGGCTCAATTCGATCACTCGCACTGTTGAGGATTTCCAATGAACGACATGACCGGGGCTTTCACTGGAGCCTCCCCGATCGACGGCCAGATACCGATGGGCTTAGCGGCCAATTTCAGGCTGTTGCAGGATGTCGACGTCAAGCTGACGGTGGAGATCGGCTCGACCCAATTATCCCTGCGCGAGTTGCTCGCGCTTGGCGAATCGAGCGTGATCGAACTCGATCGGCAGGCCAACGAGCTGCTCGACGTGTTCGTCAACGGCACGCTGATCGGGCGCGGCGAGGTGGTGACGGTGGGCGATCGCTTCGGCGTGCGCATGACCGAACTGGTCTCGCCCGAGAAGCGGGCCTGAACGATCATGATGTGGACCTATGTTCTGAAGCTGGTCGTGCTGCTGCCTTTGGTCTGCGGCTTGATGGTCGGATGCCTGTGGGCCTGGCGCAAGCTGGAGTCGCGCCTGCCCGGTCAACCGGCCAATCGCATGATGAAGGTGCAGGAGACGATGATGATCTCACCCGGCCTGCGCATGGCGGTGCTGGAGTTCGAGGGCCGCAAGCTGCTCGTTGCGGTCGGTCGTGGCGGCGTCACGCTGATCGACAAGATCGAACCCAAATGAAGACGTTCGTCACTCGTCAAGGTCACGGCCCGGCGCTGATCCGATCGCGCGGCAAGGCCCATTGGTTCTCCCGCGAACGCGGGAGTACAGGGACCACAAGCGATGCGGCGCACAATTTTGGCCCCCCGCTTTCGCGGGGGAACATATCGTGGTTCAGTAAGGTGATTCTCGTCGCGCTCGGCATCTTGGTCGCGCTGATCGTCGCACATCCGGCGGTTGCACAAGCCGGCCCTATAATGCCGACCGCGCCGGGCGTCGGCGACGGCATTGACCGCGCGATCAAGGATCTCGGTGCGAACGGCGCCGCCGGATCCGGCGGGCAGGCCCCCCTCGCCTTGTCGCTTCAAGTGCTCATCATCATGGGCCTGCTCAGCATCCTGCCGGGTATATTGCTGATGATGACCAGCTTCACGCGGATCATCATCGTGCTCGCCATCCTGCGTCAGGCGATGGGCCTGCAACAAACCCCGCCCAACCAGGTGCTGATCGGCCTGTCGCTGTTCCTCAGCTTCTTCATCATGTCGCCCGTCATCAGCCAGATCAACACGACCGCGATCGCGCCGTATTCGGCCGGCACGATCGGCGCGACCGAGATGATCAAGACGGCGGGCGTGCCGCTGCATGATTTCATGGTCAAGCAAACGCGGGTCAAGGACATCATGATGTTCTCGACGATCGCCAAGGCGCCCAAGTTCGCCAGCCCCGCCGATATTCCCTTCGCCGTGCTGCTGCCGTCGTTCGTGACGAGCGAGCTGAAGACCGCCTTCCAAATCGGCTTCTTGATCTTCCTGCCCTTCATCGTCATCGATCTGGTAGTAGCGACGGTGCTGATGTCGCTCGGCATGATGATGCTGTCACCGACGATCATCTCGTTGCCGTTCAAGCTGTTGCTGTTCGTGCTGGTCGACGGTTGGGCGCTGACCATGGGGTCGCTCGCCAATTCGTTCGTGAGTTAGGCCATGGACGCGCAATATTTCCTGACCGTCGCCAACGAGACGATGTGGGTGCTGGCGCTTGCCGCCGCGCCAATCCTGATCCCGGCTCTGTTCGCTGGCCTGATCCTCGGCATGATCCAGGCGGCGACCTCGATTAACGAACAGACCCTGTCGTTCGTGCCCAAGCTGATCGTCGTGGCGATCTCGATCCTGGTGTTCGGTAGCCTGATCCTGGGCCTGCTCAGCGACTTCACGATCGGGATTTTCGAGCGGATCCCGGAATTGGTGCGCTAATCATGGTGGGCCGTCATCCTTCCCCCCTCCCGCTTGCG
>NZ_JANYEK010000030.1 GCF_025363195.1 Sphingomonas sp. | reverse complement strand
CCCAGCCCGTCACCCGCCGCCCCGAATCGAGCGACACCATCAATGCCGCGATCACCCCGGAGCCCGAGGCGAACCATTTCAGTGCGTTGATCATGAGGTCCATGACGACGGGATAAGCGACCCCGCCAATCCCGTCACGACATTACTCCGGTCCTTTGATGAGCGCGCCCTTGGGATCCATTAACTCGCTGCTTGTTACCGAAAAGCTGAAGCATTTTTCAGATTAGCGCGCTCTCGATTCCTCACCCGATAATGCCTTTCGAACATCTGTGAATGGGCGACACGTGGCCGACGGACCAGCCGGGTCAAACGCGTAACCTCCACATCGCGATTACACATATGCCAGCGAACGGTAGCGTGATTAGCATGACTGCGACCACCCAAGACGCAGTCGTGCCGAAACGATCCTCGACCCACGGGATCAAAGTCTCGGTCACCGCAGAATAGATTGCTCCACTCTTAGAGCCTAACACGCGATCCAATGTTCGTAACTGGGCGAAACCGGTCATTTTGCCTTTGCGTTAATCAGGGCTGTTGGCCCCCCTCCCCGCGGCGGGAGAAAAAAGCATGACATACGCAAACATCCCGCAGGCACGGTCACCGCGTTTGTAAAGCGCGCTCCTCGTCATTAGATCGCGCGCAACATAGTCGCGCGAGAGGCCCGTAACATGACCGCCAACTCCACCACCGATCCCGTCGTCATCCTGTCCTACGCCCGCACGCCGATGGGCAGCTTCCAGGGTGCGTTGGCAGGGGCCACCGCCATCGATCTCGGTGCTGCCGCCGTAAAAGCAGCGGTCGAGCGCGCCGGAATCGACGGGGACGCGGTCGAGCGCATCTATATGGGCTGCGTCCTCCCTGCCGGGCTCGGCCAAGCCCCGGCGCGCCAGGCGGCGTTGAAGGCCGGCCTGCCGCTGTCGGTCGAGGCGACGACCGTCAACAAGATGTGCGGTTCCGGCATGCAGGCCGCGATCATGGGTGCCGATGCACTGGCCGCCGGGTCGGTCGACCTGCTCGTCGCTGGCGGCATGGAGAGTATGACCAACGCGCCATACCTGCTCGCCAAGCATCGCGGCGGCGCGCGCATGGGCCATGATCGCGTGATGGATTCGATGTTCTTGGACGGCCTCGAAGACGCCTATGAACCCGGTCGCGCAATGGGCAGCTTTGCCGAGGAAACGGCCGGCGAATACCAGTTCACAAGGGCAGCGCAGGACGATTACGCCATCGCCTCGCTCTCCCGCGCGCACGCCGCACAGGCGTCCGGCGCGTTCGACCGCGAGATAACGCCGGTAGAGATTACCGGCCGCAAGGGCATCGACACCGTTGCGCGCGACGAACAGCCGCCCAAGGGCAATCCGGACAAGATCCCGACGCTGAAGCCGGCCTTCGCCAAAGACGGAACGATCACCGCCGCCAACGCCTCCTCGATCTCGGATGGCGCCGCCGCTCTGGTCATGACCCGGCAAAGCGTCGCCGACGCGCAAGGCCTGGCTCCCGTCGCGCGAATCGTCGGCCATTCCGCCCACGCCCACGCCCCGGCCAAGTTCACCACTGCGCCGGTCAATGCGATCCAGAAACTGCTCGCCAAGACCGGCTGGAGCGTGGCGGATGTGGATTTGTTCGAGATCAACGAAGCCTTCGCCGTCGTCTCGATGATCGCGATGCGCGACCTGAACATCCCGCACGACAAGGTCAACGTGAATGGCGGCGCGACCGCGCTCGGCCATCCGATCGGCGCGAGCGGTGCACGCATCCTCGCGACGCTGATCGCCGCCTTGCAGAATCGCGGTCTGAAGAAGGGCATTGCGGCGCTGTGCATCGGCGGCGGCGAAGCGACAGCGGTTGCGGTGGAATTGGTCGATTAAAGGAGCCTTGGCGGCTTTTTTGCTGCGTCGCGCTCCAGCGGGCCGAAGTTCGACAGAATCAACCGTTCGGGCGAACAGCCGGGGCCCCCAAGTCGCGCGTATAATAAAGGCTGAATTCCGAATCCGAATAGTCGCCGAACGGCCCGCATTCGACGAATCCGGCGCGCGCATACATTGCCCGCGCTGGCGCGAACGCCGCATTGCTGCCCGTTTCCAGGCTCAGCCGACGATACCCCCGCGCCCGCCCCTCGGCGATCAGATAGCCGAGCATCAGGCCGCCCGCCCCCTTGCGCAGTTGGTCGGGCGCGGTGCGCATCGATTTGAGTTCGCCGTGCACGGCATCCAAATGCCTCATCGCGCCCAGCGCTAGTAGCACGTCGCCTTCCCACGCCGACCATAATGCGACATCAGGCGCACGTAACCCGTTCAGATCGAGCGCGAAAACGCTGTCCGCCGGCGAGTTCGCAACCGCCTGTTGCAGATGATAGTCCAGCAACGCGATCACCGCCGGATGACGGAGATCGTCGCTGACGATCCGGATCGCGCTCAGAACTGCTCGTCGGGATCGACGCCCCACAGATGCGACGCCTCGACAAAGCCGCCGCGCCCGCGCACGTCGAAATGGCACCATCCGCGCGTGCATTTGGTCAGTCGCCCGACGACGCCCGGCGCGGCTCGCCACGTCACCTTGGCGCCCGCGCGTGGTGATTCCTGCAATTCCGCCGACGCGCCGACGATCAAGGCGGTGCGCGTCTCGCTGATCAGCGTACCCATGATCCAGCCCTGGATGCCGCCCGGATCCTCGACCTTCATCCAGGCGCCATGATCGTAGATCGCCAGCACCTTCACCGGGAGGTCGGCGCGTTGGTACAACCAACTCGCCGGGTAGGATCGCGCCGGCCCGGTCCGCATCCGGGCCTTGCCGGCCGAGATCGACGCATAATACGGCGTCTTCTTCTGCACCAATGCCGCCCATGCGCCAGACGCCACCCCCGTTGCGATCAGCGCCCCGGCCCCGCAGGCGAGTACAATTCTCGCAACCTTACGCATACCAATCCCTTTTAAATCCGATCGGCCTTCTACCGCCTCCGGTACGTCATCATCAACCACATTGACGCCGCCCACAGGCTCCGCCAAGCCATGAACATGCCCGAAACGAGACGCCCGAACCCCAAGGTCGCGAACCCAAGGGTGTTCGTCACACGCGAACTCACCGATGCGGTAATGGACCGGATGGAGCAGCTGTTCGAGACGACCAACAACCGCGTCGACATTGATCTTTCGCGCGATCAATTGCGCGCCGCGTTGCAGGAGTGCGACGTGCTCGTCCCCACCGTGACGGACGAGATCGACGCTGCATTGATCGAAGCCGCCGGCTCGCAATTGAAGCTGATCGCCAATTACGGCGCGGGCGTGAACCATATCGACCTGAAGGCGGCGCGTGCGCGCGGGATCATCGTCACCAACACCCCCGGCGTGCTGACGGAAGACACGGCCGACATGACGATGGCGCTGATCCTTTCCGTCCCACGCCGACTGGCCGAGGGCGAAAAGCTGGTCCGATCCGGCCAATGGACCGGTTGGAGCCCCGGCGGGATGCTCGGCCACCGCATCGGCGGCAAGGCGCTCGGCATCATCGGCATGGGGCGGATCGGCCAGGCCGTCGCGCTGCGCGCGCGCGCCTTCGGCCTGTCGGTCCATTATCACAACCGCCACCGTCTGCCCGCCATATTGGAGGCGCAACTCGCCGCGACGTGGCACGGGGATCTCGACGAGATGCTGGGCAGCATCGATATCCTGACGATCCACACGCCGCTGAATGCCGACAGCAAGGGCCTGATCGATGCGCGCCGCATCGCCCTGCTCCGCCCGCACGTCTACCTCATCAACGCCGCGCGTGGCGGTATCGTCGATGAAGACGCCCTGACCGGGGCGCTCGAAGCGGGCAACCTCGCCGGTGCCGGGCTGGACGTGTGGAAGCACGAACCGCAGATCGATCCGCGCCTGCTTGCCTTGCCAAACGTCGTCATGCTCCCGCACATGGGTTCGGCAACGTTCGAAGGCCGCATGGCCACCGGCGACCGCGTGATTCAGAATATCCGGATGTGGGCTGATGGCCACCGCCCGCAGGATCAGGTGCTGGAGGGCTGGGCCTAGGCCCCCGGACCTGCGTATTCGCCCAGTTCCTGGCAGCGGCCAGTACCTCCAACGGCACAGGCGACTCCCCATCGATCTCCGCGTTCTTGCGCGCCACCACAGAACGCCGAGGCAATATCCCGTCACGCTAGAGCGATCGATGGCCACGTTAATCCGACCATGACCGCAAAATTAGGGGCGGATCCGCGTTCGACACCTGGCGCACCGTGCCGGACCCGATCGCCCTGCACAGCAAAAAGCCGCCGGTCTTTCGACCGGCGGCTCCGCGCTCGCTACCGAAGTAACCGATATCAGGCGAAAGAAGCCTTCGTGTTGCGGCGACGAGCGACGCCACCGATCATGCCGAAGCCCAGGATCATCATGCCCCAGGTTGCTGGCTCGGGAACTGCGACGGCGAAGGCGCGGTATGCGTCTGCCGTCGAATAGCGATAGCCCGAATTGGCGAGGACGTCGAAGCTGACGTTCCAACCGATGGCGTCAAAAGCAGCCAGATCGAGCGCGGTGATTTCCTGCATCTGGCCACGGCCCGACGTCGGATCGAGAATGCCGAGCTGCGGAACGCCTGCTGCGCTGTCCTTCCAGTGCGAGGCCTGGCGGCCGTCACCGTTCAGCGTGCCGGTCGAAAAGCGCGAGTCGCCGAACAGCTGGGTCGCGCCACCGTCGATAGAGAAATACGGCACGTTTTGCGTCGACCAATCGAGGTTGCCGGCCGAGCTGTAACGGAACAGATCGAGCTGGCTCATCACGACGAAGTCTTCGAGTGAGGTCAGGTTGCCTGCGGCCGTCTGGCCCGGGGACGTACGGGCGTCGTAGCTGTCAACACCGCTAACGAAACCGAGCGCGTGGCCAATTTCATGGATCGCCACGCCGATGAAGTCGAACGAGTTCGCTTCGATGCCGTCCGTCGGATTGAAATCGAACGAGAAAAGGTTGCTGAAGGTGATGCTGCCATCGGCGCCGGTGTTGGTGATCGCGTTGCCGTTCACATCGACGGTAGCGCCCAGCGCCTTGGCCGATGCCTTGGTTACGGCCACCGTCGAGTTGTTGACGCTGCCGTCATTATCGATGCGCGTCGACAGATCAGTGTAGCCGTTCGTTGCGTTGGTGCGGTTGGCGAAATTGTTGGTGATGGCAGATACCGCACCCGCGCCGGTGACCGACGTGCTGGTCCCCAGTGGACGCAAGCTGGCGACGGCCAGATTGTCGAGCGCGCTGGTGCGATCGTTGTTCAGGGCGGTGTACGCCTGAGTCATCGACAGGAGCGAACGCGCACTGCCGGTCTGACCCAGGATGCCGGTACCGAGTGCCGAGAAGCCGACGTTCAGGTTGATCGTGACGTTGTCCTTCAGGACCGACGACCAATAGGCAGCGGCAATGTCGAAGCCCGCGCGGGCCTGCGTCCCAACGGCGGCGCCGCCGGTATCGGTAAGGACGAACGTCGCGGCCTGAGCCGTGCCTGCCGAAACGACGCACAGCGCCGCGACGGTACTAAGTAAATTCTTAGAGATTTTCATGATCCGCACCCTTGTTGTTATCGGAGCGACCCCGCTCCGGCCTCTTCACTTACACATTCATGGAATGTTAAGGAATTGGTGTCTCTGTTGTGGAACGGTCCGAATTTAGTCAAGGGCGATGCCCGAT
>NZ_JANYEK010000037.1 GCF_025363195.1 Sphingomonas sp. | reverse complement strand
TACCCGATGGTGCTGACGGCCTGGAGTTTTGTTGCCGGCCTGTCGACGGCGTCGCTCATCATTCTCGGAATATTGACCGATGCGCTGGCGGCGATGGTGATCGTCACGCTGGCCAGCGCGCTGGGCCATCGACGTGCCGGGCTGGTGGCAGCCTGGCTCTATCTTGTCTGGCCATCGACCGTCCTGTCCGCACCCCTGGCGCAGAAGGAGGGTCTTTGCGCCTTGCTGGTGCTCTTGCTCGCGCTGCAATGGGTGCGTTATGCCCGGGCAGCCCGGCCCGGCATGCGCGAGGCTGCGGCAATCGGCGTCACCGCAGGTTTGCTCGCCCTTACCCAGCCGGGCGAGCTTCCGTTGGCAGGCTTGTTTGGGCTGGTCGCGCTGGGATGCGATAAAAAGCGTCTCCTGCTCACCTGTCTCACCGCTTTACCGACCGCGATGGCGGCGATCATGCTGCCCTGGTGGGTCCGTAACTTCGCGGTATTCGGCAGCTTCGTACCGTTGACCAGCGCGGGCGGATATGGGCTGTGGGTGGGGAACAATCCAAACGCCGACGGTCATTGGATGCCGCCGCCTCATGCGCTGTACGGTCTTCCCGAAATTGCCTTCGGTCGTGCGGCGGCGCGCTTGGCCACGGGTTGGATCGCGGCGCACCCACTGGATTTCGTGAAAGTCACCATCGCCAAAGCATTGCGAGGCTGGGGCATCGCGGAGTTCGGCGTCAGCCGGCTCGCCGACCTGAAACCCGCCACCGATGCCGGGATAAGCGGCTCGCTGTTTGTTCTCGCCCAGGCGTTGCATGTGTCCGTATTGTTCATCGCTGCACTTCGAATCAGCATCCTGCGTGTCCCGGGCTCTCGACCGCTGCTGGTGCTCGTGCTCGCCTGCCTCATCCAGACGCTGTGCTTCGGCGCTTTTTTCGAGTTCGGCGAGCGGCACCGCGAGTTTGCGACGCCTTTCCTGTTGCTCCTGGGAATGTGGGGCGTGAAAGATCCCCACGCGACAAAACGCTAGCGCTCCACCGTCAGCGGATAACTCGGTTTCGCTCAGGACAGACTGAATGTAATCTCGCTTGGCGTTGCGCGACGGAAGTCCAAAAAAGCGGAGGTTCGGGCAGATATCACATTGTGATTTCCCAATTTCGCGCGTTCCTGCTGGTCGTGTGCTCACGCGGATCGCATGACGCAATCTGCCGCAGGGAGAATCACGATGATTGGACGATCGTTAGTTATGCTGGCGCTGGTCGGCGCCGCCCCGCTACCTTTGCCGACCTACAAGGCCGCCGAGTCGATCGCCGGGCCGGATGGGGCAGGGTGGGATTATGCTGCTGTCGATCCCGATGCGCGCCGGATTTACGTCGCGCATGGCGATGCGGTGACCACCGCGTCGCTGAAGGCGACCGGCGTAGCGACCTCGATTGGTGCGATAAGCCATGGGCATGCCGTCGTGCCGATCCCGCATACCCGCTTGCTGCTCGTGACCTCCGGGCGCGATTCGACGGTGCGGCTGATCGATGCCGTGAGCGGCGCTGAAAGAGCGAACCTCGCGGTCGGCAAGAATCCGGATGCGGCCATCGTCGATCCCGCGACCGGCCACGTGCTGGTGATGAATGCGGAATCGGGTACCATATCGGAGATCGACGCGGGCAAGAACGGATCGAAGGCCATGGTCGTGCGCACGATCACGGTAAAGCCGGCGCTGGAATTCGCGGCGATCGGGGGCAAGCGCACGTTGTTCGTCAATAACGAGGACGCGAACGAGATCGACACGGTCGACCTGACCACGGGCAAGACCGGCGTACCGATCGCCATGCCCGGTTGCGAGGCCCCGACCGGGCTTGCTTATGATGCACGCACAGATCGTCTGATTTCGGCTTGCGCCAACGGCAAAGCCGCGATCGTTGATGCCACGAAGCGGCGTCTCGTGTCATTGCTCGAGATCGGGAGCGGACCTGATGCGGTGATCCTCGACGCTCCCCGGCGGCTCGCTTTCATCCCTTGTGGCCGCGATGGCGTGCTGGAAATCCTGTCGCTGGATGCGCCCGGTGGCATCAACCGGATCGCCAGCGTCAAGACCGAGATGGGCGCGCGGACCGGCGCGCTCGATCCGGTGACCGGCGCGATCTATCTGCCGACCGCGCGATACGGCCCACTGGTGCCTGGCACGAAGCGGCCACCCGCTTTGCCGGGCAGTTTCCATATTCTGGTCGTGCGCCCCGTCGCCCGGTCCTAAATCCCGACGATGCAGATCCTGATCGCGGAGGATGACGACGCGACGGCCCTTCTGGTCGAACGCGGGGTGGCAGAACTCGGCTACATGGTGACCCGAGCCCGGGGCGGAGACGATGCGCTGCGCTTCGGGCTTGAGGAGCGGTTCGACGTTGCCATACTCGATCGGATGCTGCCGGGTATCGATGGCGTGGCCGTGTTGCGGCAATGGCGCGCGGCCGGCGTGACGACGCCGGTGGTGATGTTGACCGCGCTGGGAGGGATCGCTGACCGGGTAACGGGGCTTGAGGCGGGGGCGGACGATTATCTCGTCAAGCCGTTCGCGATGGCTGAACTCGCGGCGCGCATCGGCGCGTTGATGCGCCGTCCACCAATCGCCGATCAACCACCGACACGCTTTACGGTCGGCGACATCGTGCTCGATCTGTTGCGTCGTGACGTGCGGCGTGGCGGGCGCGAAGTTCGCCTGCAGCCGCGCGAATTCGCCCTGCTCGAACATCTCATGCGCAACGCCGGGCGCATCGTGACGCGGACGATGTTCCTTGAGAGTGTCTGGGGTTTCCATTTCGATCCCCAGACCAATATCGTCGAAAGCCATCTGAGCAGGATGCGCGCGAAGCTCAACGATGGGTTCGATCAGGATCCGATCGAAACCCTGCGCGGCATTGGTTATCGATTGCGCGACGATGGTTGAAAATCGCAGCGTTCGGACGAGCGCAGCGTACCGGATAGCGTTCACCTATTCCGCGGTTTTTCTGTTGGCGATCGTGCTGCTCGGCGTGGCGGTCTATTTCGCCGCCAACCGCGAGTTCCGCCGCCAACAGGATGCGAGCTTGGTCGAGGAGACCGGCGAGCTCGTCGGGGCTTACCGTAGCGATGGCTTGGCGGAGCTTCGGGCCCGCGTCGGCCTGCGCCAGACCGGCAGCGTGGCGCAATTCGGCTATGCGCTGTTCGACGCCGCAGGACGCCGTGAGACGGGATCGCTCGATACTACCCGGCCAGCCGCCGGACTGCGCGACATCGTCGTAGTCGATCCGGTCGAGGGTGCAAATCCGGCGCGCGCTCTGGTCACGACGCTGGCCGACGGGCGGACGCTGGTGGTGGCGGTCGATCCCCGCGCCCTGGAACGGATCGACGGCACGATCCTGACGATGTTCGGGGGAGCCTTGGTCATCGTCATAGTGTTGTGTGTGGGTGGTGCGGTGCTGCTTGGTGGGTATTTGCGCTGGCGGCTCGAACGGATCGGCGCCACGGCACGGGCGATCGTCGCGGGTGATTTGTCGCAGCGCGTGCCGGTGGGGACCCGAGGGGACGAGTTCGACGCACTCGCCCAATCGCTGAATGCGATGCTCGACCGGATCGCGCAACTGCTCGACAGCCTGAGACAGGTGTCGAGCGATGTCGCACATGATCTGCGCACCCCGCTGGCGCGATTGCGGGGCGCGCTGGAGGCCATGCTCGACGGCCCACCCGATCGTGGCGCCCTGAAGCAGGCGTTGAAGCAGAGCGACGCCCTGTTGTCGTTGTTCGCCGCCATCCTGCGCATTTCCGAGGTCGAGGGCGGCGCGCTCAACCCGTCATTCGCGACCGTCGATATTACCGCGCTGACGATCGATCTGTGCGAGACTTATGCACCGGCCATTGTCGATGGCGGCAGAACTTTGACCTGTGCTGGTGGACCGGCGGTGCACGTGCGGGGCGATTATGAACTGATCGCCCAGGCACTCATCAATCTGCTCGACAATGCGCAGGCGCATACCCCGCCGGGTTCGGCTATCATCGTCGCGGTACGGATCGCCGGTGACCGGGTCGATCTCAGCGTTTCCGACAATGGACCAGGCGTCCCGGTCGCGGACCGCGAGCGGATCGTTCACCGCTTCGTCCGGCTCGAACGCAGTCGCACGACGCCGGGCAACGGCCTGGGACTGAATCTTGTCGCCGCGATCGCCGGCGCGCATCGTGGCACTTTGGAAATGACCGACGCGATGCCCGGGCTGCGTGCGACGATTTTCCTGCCCATGCTCAAGGGATGAGCCGCACCCGCATCTAGAAGCCTGTGCCGCTCCTGCTCGCACGTTGCGCGCAGTATAAGCCCCAGCTGACGCCGATGCCGACCATCGCGATCGTCGCTCCCGAAATCAGTGCTTTGAAGATCAGTTTCAGCAAAGGCTCCTATGGGTGACCGATATCGATTGTCGAAAGAAGCGCCGCCGCACTGCTACCGCGGTAACCCTAACCGGGAAGCTGCTCCCGCATTCAACCGATGGGCGCGGCGATGCCAGCGTTCGCCAATTCCCGCTGTGCATCGTCGAATGCCACGCGGAAATCGGGCAGCGCCATCAGCCGTTCGGCGACCAACGTGCCAAGCGTCTGCCCTGCGCTGACATCGCTGCGGAAATGCTGTTCGCAGACGATCCGGCTCTGGCCATAGCGGGCCGCGCGGGCAAGCAGCGCATCGGCCTTGGCCGGCACCAGCCGCGCGAGCGTCGCGCCCATCGCGAAAGCCATCGTCGTGTGCCCGCTGGGATAGCTGGATCCGGGATCGCCGCCGGCCTTGCAGCTTTTGAGCGCAGGCTCGATCGCATAGGGTCGTGCGCGCTTGAAATACGCCTTGCCGCGATCGACGACATCCTTCTCGCTCGCGCGGACGATGCCCACCAATCGGGCGGTCGCAGGCAGCGCCGCCAGATCGAAATGCGGCCCGAGCACGACCGCGAAGATCGTCGCATTCTTCGTGTCGCCATCCGCGCGCGCGTCGGCTTCCTCTTCGGGTGTCCGCACCGCCTCGATCGCATGAAGTTCCGCGAACTCGGCACTCGCCTGCACGCTGCCGGGCAAAGGTGGTGGCGGCAGCACCAGAGCGGGGTCGAGTTGCACTGCGCTCAGCATCGGCGGGACAGTCTCCTTGGCGATTGCCGGGCTCGAGACCCCCAACACAAGCGCGAGGAGAATGACGCCCGGCATCGGGACACGCATCAGAATGTTACCGTGATGTCGCCGGTAAACGCGCGACCGACCTGATAGAAATATTGGTCGAACGGTGACGTCTTCCCCGCGCTGATGCTGGTGACGCGCTTCGAATCCAGCAGGTTGTTCACTTCGACCCCGATCCGCACCGGGCCGATATCGTAGCGCGCGGACAGGATCGCGCTGTTATAGCCCCGGCTCTGATAGACCGGGTTATCATAGGCGTTCCCGGGAGCGATCGATCCGCCGGGCGCGATGAAGAATTGCTTGCCGACCCATTTGTCGATCAGCGAAAACCGGATCGGCCCGTGTTTGTAGAGAATGCCCCCGGCGGCGGTCCATTCCGGCGCCTTGGCGACCTGTTGCCGGATCATGCCGGGATTGTCCGTCTTGGCGTGGTTGCGCGATCCGTTCGCGAATACGGCCACGCCGATCGGGAAGGCATAGGTGATCTGCCCCTCTACGCCCTTATACTGCACCGCGCCCTGGTTGAAGAACACCGTTCCTTCCCCCGGCACAGTCGAGACGACAGAGGTGAATTTGTTGGTGAAGTCGATCTTGTAGACGTCCACGTCGAGGCTGAGATTGCTGCCGTGATACACCGCGCCAGCCTGGTAATTGGTCGATCGCTCCGGCGCGACGGTGGAGAGACCGGGGTTGGCGACATAGAGTACGCTGAGCGGTGGCGCGAGGAAGCCGCGCGCATATTGCGCATAGACCGACACCTGCGGCGTAACGGCATAATTGATCGTCGCGAATGGCAGGTCGGCGGTATAGGTATTGCTCTGCTTCTGCGCGTACCGTGTGGTCTGGTTGTAGGTCGCGTCGATCTGCCGGTTGAAATCGACATGCTTGAAGCCCGGCGTGATCTTCAGGCCTGAAATCGGGCGCAATTCCAGCTCGACGAATTCCTCGGTGTGGTTGGTGTGGCTGTTCTGGTCGAACTTTATGTCCTGCGGCGTGGCAGCCTTGCTGATCGGGTCGGCTACCGCCTTCTCGATATAATTGCGCCCGCCCGTCACCAGATCGACATCGCGCTGCTGGCGGTACGTGTTCGACCATTCGAGCCAGGCGCCCGCCGTGATCGCGCCAAAACCGAAGTCGATGCGCGTCTTGGCGATGTTGCCGAACACCCGGTATTTGTTGGTCTTGGTGTAGCCTGGCACGCCTGTCATCGCTTTGGCTCCAGGGGTCAGCGTCACGACATTGGCGGTGGCGATCTGCGCTGCGGTCGCGGTGGCGAACAGCGTCACGTCGTTGCCTGACAGCGTTTCGTTGTCATAGCTGTAGGTATAGGCGCGGTTCTCGAACGTCGCCCATGGCGCCAATGTCGCCTCGAACTTCGCCACCTCGAAATCCGTCGTCTTGTGCGTGCGGTTGTATTTGTAATAGGTTTGCGAATTCGGATCGTTGTTCAGGCTGAAATATTTGCCGAACTGCGCGATCTGGGACGGCGTCGCGCCATCATTGTCGGGCTGGTTGAACGTGTTCTCGTTATACGTCGCCAACAACGTCAGGCGCGCATTCGGCCCGATCGGGATCATCGCCTTACCGAAGATATTGTTCGACTTGAACGGGCTGAAGGTGCGCGCGCCATCCGATGCGACATGTTGCCCGCTCAACGCGATCTCGGTGCCGCCGAGCTTGTCGATCGCACCCGACTGGACGAGGCCGCGCAGCAGATAGGTGTTGAAGCTGCCATAGGTGCCCTTCATCTCGACGCTCGCATCCTTGCGCGTCGCCCGGCTGAACAGATTGATGTTGCCGCCGAACGTAGCCTGGCCGAGTTGGCTGGCATTGCCCGGGCCACGATCCACGATCAGTGTCTCGATCGTGTTCGACGGGAAGAAGGTGTTCGAATGGTGCGTCGGATCGTTCGTGTCGCCAAACGGCACGCCATCATAAGTGACGTTATATTCGCCGTCCTGGAAACCCCGGATCTGCGCCTTGCTTTCGGACAGGCCCGTTCCGTTGGCGCTGCCGGTGTTCGATACGCTCGGGCTGATCAGTGCGATCTGGTTGAAATCTGCGGTCGCCGGCAGCGAATCCTCGATGAAACTGCGCGACACGATCGAGTGCGGCTGGGTCGCTTGCAACGATGCGGTGACCGGCGCGATCTCGTTTGGTCGTGTCGCGGTGACGACGATGTCAGACCCTTCGGCGATGTCACCACTCTGGGATTGCGTTTGGGCGTCGACGGTCGGGATCGCGGGCGGCGTCAGCGCGTCGGCGGCGTGGGCTGTGCCGTAAAAGGGCGTGATGATCATTGCCGCAGACCCGATCATCGCGCGCCGCACCTGCTTGCCCATAACCGTCCTCATAGCGCGCTCCCCAGCCCCCATCGGCTGGGCGACGGCTAGGGCTCGTCCATGACGTTTTCGTTGCGGCTATGCGTCAATTCAAAGAACGTGATAATATATTCGAATTGCGGTTACGCCTCCCGATATGGGGGCAATGCAGCCCGGGTTGGTGAGGGTGATTGCCGCAGCCCGCGCGGTACAAGATTTTTGTGGTAGCCGTCCGCAGGGCAGGGGCGATCTTTCGCGACGACCGGGCGTTCGCCTCTAGCCAGAAATCGTGGGCGGGCTGGGCCGTATTAGCAGTGACCGGATGATCCCGAAAAGTGTAAAAAAATATTACAGGTGCGCCAAATTTCTCGAGGAATATGGGCCGCAAACGCGCGAATCCGCCACTGGCACGAGATTTGCTGGCTAACCAAAGGTTAACAAATTGTTGCTGATCTGTAATCAATTGTAATGGTGGGGATAATCATGAACAAGATGAAGCTCTTATTGGCCGCTAGCGTCCTGTCGATGGGGGCGTGGGGCTCGATTACCCAGGCCGCTGACTTGGCGAAAGATCCCTACCTCGAGTACGAGCATGCGGAGCAGCTGCCTTTTACCGCGGCGGATACGAGCTCCTATCTGGCCGATCACAACCAGTCCTTCGTGGGCACGTCTGTCGTCAAAGGCTTCGAGGGCATCAGCCAGTACGATGTTGCATCTGTTAGCCGTAACTTCATCCCGCCAGATACGATGGGTGCGGTAGGTACGACGCAGTACACGACCTTCGCCAATGGCGGTTTTGCTGTTTATGACAAGGCAAGCGGGTCGCGCTCGCTGTTCCAGTCGGACGTAGCTTTCTGGGCCGCTGCTGGCCAGACCGGCGCCAATGGCGACACACGCGTGCTGTTCAACTCATCGGCCAACCGTTGGGTCGCATTGTCCTTTGGTGCGAGCGTGTCGGACATTCAGATCGCGGTATCCAACACGGCCAACGCCCTTGGTGGGTGGACGTCCACCAAGTTCACGGGTTTTGCCGGCGGCACTGCCGATTATCCCACGCTGGCGATGGACAAAAATTCGATCTACATCGGCACGAACAATTTCAGCGGGTCCGGAGCGTTTAGCGGGACGACGCTGAACGTCATTTCGTTGGGAAGCATCTTCAGCGCTAGTGGCCCGACGACATCAGGCCTGGTGCAGTACAACACGCCTTACTCCCAGGCTACCGGCGGTGCCGATGGCGGCTTTGCTATCCAAGGTGTAAACAGCAATTCGGCATCGTCGACCGGACATATTTTGGCGGCGTCGCTTTTCCAAAACGACGTGCTCGGCTACGACATCACGTACGTGAATGGCGTCCCCGTGGCGAAATCTTCGATAAGTTATGTGGGCACCGCCGATTATGCAAACAATGGAGCAGGGCGTCAGCCGAACGCTGTTCCTGATCTTCCAACAGCGGGTAGCACGTTCACCTCCAACGACCGTGTAATCGACACCTCGGACCAACGGATCGGATCGAGTGTTTATGAGGTCAACGGCAAGATCTACGCTGTATATACTGCAACTCCGGTTGGCAGTGATTTCACCTCTGTCCATTACATCGTCGTCGATGCAACGACGAAGGCGCTGATAAGCCAGGGCGATATCGGAGACGCGACACACGATTATTATCAAGGATCGTTGGCCGTTAACCAATATGGCCAGGTCGTGATCGCATATAATCGTTCTGGCTCGGGGGCGGACGGGAAAATCAGCGTCCTTGCCCAG
>NZ_JANYEK010000025.1 GCF_025363195.1 Sphingomonas sp. | reverse complement strand
GCCGTGCGCCCCGATGCGGGGTTCGCCCAGCACGGTCGCGCCCTTGGCCTTCAGATCCGCCACCGCTGCGTGGATGTCCGGCACCTCGAAGCACACGTGATGCTGCCCCCCTGCCGGGTTCTTTTTCAGGAAGCCGGCGATCGGCGAGCTTTCGTCATACGGCTCGATCAGTTCGATCTGCGTGTTGGGTGCATCGATGAAGCACACCTTCACGCCCTGCGCGGGCAGGTCGAACGGTTCCCCGATCGCGTCCGCACCAAGCAGAGTGCGATACGTCTCGACCGACGCCGCGATCGACGGCGTGGCGACACCGACATGATTGAGCCGCCCCAAACCGTTGGCGGGCAACTTCATTTCTTCCGTACCGGCGGCGGCGGCGGAACTTCGCCCAGCGTGTAGCCGCAGGCCGACAGGACCTGGCGGATCGACGCATCCGTCTTCGGCCCATCGAACGTCGCGATAAAGGCGAAATTGGAGGCGGTCGTGGTTTCGACCTGCACGGTCTTGGCCTTGGACAGGAAGCTGGTCAGCGCGGTCACCGCCGACGGTTCGGCATTGTAGGCGACACGGCCGCGCAGCTGCCAGTCATAAGAAATCGCCGGCCCGGTATCGAAGCGGAGGCCGACCGACTTGCCCGCATAGGACCCATCGGCGGCAGGATCCTGCAATTGCTGCTTGGACACGAACTGCACCGACACGACCGACTCGGCGCTCTTGTCACACTTGACCGTCAGCCGGGACGACCCGTCGCGCGCCGTGACCGCCGCCACGACCGAGGCGCTGCCATCGGAATTGGTCCGGTCATGCGCTTCCCACGGCGTTACGGGTGCGGGGGTAGCGGGGGCTGTAGCGGCGGCGGGGGTAGCGGCCTGAAGCAGGAGAAGCAGCAGCATCACGGATTCCTCATCTGGGAAACAGGGGTTTGACCGGCGAGGAATAGCGCGATTCCAGCGGTCGGGGCGAGAAAAGTCACGCCCCGCTCACAGCGGAATATTGTCATGTTTTTTCCACGGATTCTCCAGCGCCTTGCCGCGCAGCTTGCGCAGGCCCAGCGCGATACGGCGGCGGGTGGAATGCGGCTGGATCACCTCGTCGATAAAGCCCTTGCTCGCCGCGACGAACGGGTTGGCGAAGCGCGCCTCGTACTGCGCGGTCTGTTCGGCGATCTCGGCCGGCGTGCGGCCCCGGAAGATGATCTCCACCGCGCCCTTCGCGCCCATCACCGCGATTTCCGCGGTCGGCCACGCATAGTTCAGGTCGCCGCGCAGATGCTTTGACGCCATCACGTCATACGCGCCGCCATAGGCCTTGCGCGTGATGACGGTGATCTTCGGCACGGTCGCCTCGGCATAAGCGAACAGCAGTTTCGCACCGTGCTTGATGATGCCATTCAATTCCTGCGATGTGCCAGGCAGGAAGCCCGGCACGTCGACGAACGTCACGATCGGAATGTCGAACGCATCGCAGAACCGCACGAACCGCGCCGCTTTCTTGGATGAATTGATGTCGAGGCACCCGGCCAGCACCATCGGCTGGTTGGCGACAACGCCGATCGTCCGCCCCTCGATCCGCCCGAACCCGACGATGATGTTACCCGCATGGGTCGGCTGCACCTCGAAGAAATCGCCCTCATCCACCGTTTTACGGATCAGCTCATGCATGTCGTAGGGCTGGTTGGCGCTCGACGGCACGAGCGTATCGAGGCTGTCCTCAAGCCTGTCCCACGGATCCGACGACGGACGCTCCGGCACCGCCTCCCGGTTCGACAGCGGAAGAAAGTCCACGAAGTCGCGGGCCGCGAGCAGCGCCTCGATATCATTCTCGAAGGCCACGTCGGCAACCCCCGACTTCGTGGTATGCGTCACCGCTCCGCCCAAATCCTCCTGCGTGACGATCTCGTTTGTAACGGTCTTCACTACATCGGGCCCAGTGACGAACATGTATGAGCTATCCTTCACCATGAAGATGAAGTCGGTCATTGCGGGGGAGTAAACGGCGCCCCCCGCGCACGGCCCCATGATGAGGCTGATCTGTGGTACGACGCCGCTTGCCAGAACGTTACGCTGAAACACCTCGGCATAACCGCCGAGCGATGCCACGCCTTCCTGGATGCGCGCGCCGCCGGAAACGTTGAGGCCGATCACCGGAGCACCTACCTTCAGCGCCATATCCATGATCTTGCAGATCTTCTGCGCATGACGCTCGCTGAGCGACCCGCCGAACACGGTGAAATCCTGGCTGAACACGAACACCAGCCGCCCGTTGATCGTGCCCGACCCGGTGACCACGCCGTCACCCGGCACGATCTGATCCTGCATCCCGAAATCGACGCAATTATGCTCGACATACATATCAAGCTCTTCGAACGAACCCTCGTCGAGCAACACGTCGAGCCGCTCGCGCGCGGTCAATTTGCCCTTGGAATGCTGCGCGACGATGCGCTTTTCGCCGCCGCCCAGCCGCGCCGCTTGGCGCTTGCGTTCCAGTTCGGCGAGGGTCGAGGACATAGGGCACTCCGAATTGACGAGGCGGCACTTTTCCGCGCACCGACGCACAATTGCAAATGTGAATTTGCGAAGTTGCGAATGTACATGTTGCGAAGTATTGCTTGCACATGCCACGCCAAACCCGCCTGTTCGCCGGGGAACAGCTCCGAGCCCTCCGCGCTTCGGTCGGACTCAACCAGGCGTCGATGGCTGCGCGGCTCGGCGTTTCGGTCAGCTATCTGTCGCAACTGGAAAGCGGCGTGCGGCCACTGACGCCGACCGTAACGGCGGCGCTCCGGCGCCATCATCCCCTCGCGCTGGCGGGGATCGAGGATGCCGCGCCCGCCTTGCGCCTCGCCGCACTGGCCGATGCGCTGGCCGATCCGCTGCTGCCCGCCGCGCCGCCTGCGGATGCGATAGCGCGTCTGGCGGAGGACCGCCCGGAAATCGCCGATCGCTTCATCGCATTACATTCGGCGATGCGCGCGGCGGAGGAGAGGTTGCAGATGGTCGAGGAGGCAATCTCCTCTGGCAGCGGCGGACGCATGCCTTGGGAGGCGGTGCGTGACTGGTTCCACCTCGCCGGCAATTATATCGACCCGCTCGATCTCGCAGCGGAACACCTTGCCGACGGAGTATCATTATTCTCCCGCGAAGGCGGCAGTTCAGACTGGGCTCCCGCCTTCGCGGGAACACAAGACAGGCTGCGAAAAGCTTTGGATAATCGCGGCATCAACGTCACGACCAGCGATCGCGAAGACGCGCCATTGGCGCAGTTTCAAGACGGCATCCTCACGATCAGCGCCAGCCTCCCGCCGGAAAGCAGGACATTCCTGCTCGCGCATCGCCTCGCCGCGACTGAGTTCGCCCCCCAGATCGGGGACATCGTCGCCAGCGCCCCACTGCCGAACGACGCCGCGCGCAACCTGCTGCGCATCGGCCTCGCCAATTACGCGGCGGGCGCGCTGATGATGCCCTATGCCGCCTTTCGTCATGCCGCGCGCGAGCTGCGGCACGACATCGACCGGTTGTGCCGCCGCTTCGGCGTCAGCTTCGAACAGGCGTGTCACCGCCTGTCCACGCTGCAACGGCCTGGCGCGGAGGGGATTCCCTTTTATTTCTGCCGGGTCGACATGGCCGGCAATATCACCAAACGACACAGCGCCACGCGTTTCCAGTTCGCCCGTTTCGGAGGCGCCTGTCCCCTGTGGATCGTCCACGAAGCCGTCGCGATTCCCGACCGCATCGTCGTGCAGCACGGCGAAACACCCGATGGCGTCCGCTACGTCTCGATGGCCAAGGGATTGGTGAAACAGAGCGGCAGCTTCACCCGCACCCCGCGCCGCTACGCCGTGACGCTCGGCTGCGAGGCGGAGCATGCGGCGGACTTCGTCTATGCCGACGCGCTCGATCGCAGCGCACCCACCACCCCGATCGGCATCTCCTGCCGCCTGTGTTCCCGCAACGATTGCGACCAGCGCGCCTTCCCGCCCGCCGACCGGGGAATCGCGGTCGACCCGGACGTACGCCGCACCGTCCCATACCGTGTGGTCTGAAATCTTCTGACAACCGCTCTTGCCAGCCCCCCTGCTGGCCCGCCACAACCCCACCGGGAGAACGTCATGGCCGATCAGGAAATCTACCCCGTTCCCATCGAGTGGGCCGAGCGTGCCCGCTACGATGCCGCCGGATACGATCAACTTTACGGTCGGTCGCTAGCCGATCCGGGTAGCTTCTGGCTTGAACAGGCGCGGCGGCTGGACTGGATCAAGCGCCCGGAAATCGCAGGCGACTGGTCGTTCGACAAGGCCGATTTCCACATCCGCTGGTTCGCTGATGGCCGTTTGAACGTATCGGCAAACTGCCTCGACCGACATCTCGGCAAGAACGGCGACACGATCGCCTTGATCTGGGAGCCCGACGCGCCGGACGAGCAGCCGAAACGCTTCACCTATCGCCAACTTCACGCCGAAGTGTGCCGCTTCGCCAACGCGCTGAAGGCGCAAGGGGCGAAGAAGGGCGACCGCGTCACGATCTACATGCCGATGATTCCCGAGGCGGCGTTCGCGATCCTTGCCTGCGCGCGCATCGGCGCGATCCATTCCGTCGTGTTCGGCGGCTTCTCGCCCGAGGCGCTGGCGGGCCGGATCGAGGATTGCGGATCGACCCTGCTCGTCACCGCCGACGAAGGGCGACGCGGCGGCAAGGCGATCCCGCTGAAAGCCAATGCCGACGCCGCCGCCCTGCGCGCGCCGGGGCTGAAGACGATGATCGTGATTAAGGCGACCGGCGGCACCGTCGACATGCAGCACGGTCGCGACGTCTGGTATTACGATGCGGCGACCAATGTGGACGCCGCCTGCCCGCCCGAACCGATGGGCGCGGAAGACCCTTTGTTCATCCTCTACACCTCGGGTTCGACCGGCAAGCCCAAGGGGGTGCTGCATTCGTCCGCCGGCTATCTGCTCTGGGCCAGCCTAACGCATGAATTCGCCTTCGATTACCGCAAGGGCGACGTGTGGTGGTGCGCCGCCGATCTCGGCTGGGTCACGGGGCACAGTTATATCCTCTACGGCCCGCTGGCGAATGGCGCGACAACCCTGATGTACGAAGGCCTGCCCAATTGGCCCGATGCCAGCCGCATCTGGCAGGTGGTAGATCGGCACAAGGTCCACACGATCTTCACCGCCCCCACCGCACTCCGTGCGCTGATGAAGGATGGCGATGCGTTCGTGAAAACCACGGACCGCAGCTCGCTCAAACTGCTCGGCACGGTCGGCGAGCCGATCAACCCCGAGGCATGGCGCTGGTATCACGAAATCGTCGGCGAAGGTCGCTGCCCGATCATCGACACCTGGTGGCAGACCGAAACCGGCGCGGCGATGATCGCCCCGATGCCCGGCGCGACCGATTTGAAACCGGGCAGCGCGACCAAGCCGATGCCCGGCGTCGACCCGCAACTTGTCGATACCGAGGGGCAGGTGCTGACCGGCGCGACCGAGGGCAACCTCGTCATCGCGCGCAGCTGGCCTGGCCAGATGCGCAGCGTATGGGGCGACCACGATCGTTTCTTCCAGACCTATTTCACATCCTACAAAGGCAAATACTTCACCGGCGATGGCGCACGCCGCGATGCCGATGGCTATTGGTGGATCACCGGTCGGGTCGATGACGTCATCAACGTCAGCGGCCACCGCATGGGCACCGCCGAGGTCGAAAGCGCGCTGGTCCTCCACCCCAAGGTCGCCGAAGCCGCTGTCGTCGGCATGCCGCACGACATCAAGGGCCAGGGCATCTACGCCTATGTCACCCTTAACTCGGGCGAGGGACACTCGGACGAATTGCGCGCCGAGTTGGTAAAATGGGTGCGCATCGAGATCGGCCCGATCGCCGCGCCGGACAAACTGCAATTCGCCCCCGGACTGCCCAAGACACGCAGCGGCAAGATCATGCGCCGCATCCTGCGCAAGATTGCCGAGGGTGACGTATCGAGCCTCGGCGACACCAGCACGCTCGCCGACCCATCGGTCGTGGACGATCTGGTGACGAACCGGATAATTTGATGCACCCGGGATTGTGCCGCGCCCGCCCCACCATTATAGTACGGCAATACACTAAAAAGAGGGGTTCCTGATGCGCGTTTCTCTAGGCGTCCGCTTGTCCGTCGCTGTCGCGGCGATGGCTATTACTCTGCCCGCCCTTTCGCGGGATGCGGCGACCAAGACGTCGCGGGATGCGGCGACCAACACTGGGCCGGTCTACGGTACGTTCGGCGTCGACCTGACCTCGCAAAAGAAGGACGTGAAGCCAGGCGACGATTTCTGGACGTTCGCAAACGGAAGCTGGGATGCCCGCACGCAGATCGCCGCCGATCGCACCTCCGCCGGGCCGTCGGTGATCCTCGCCGATCAGGCCGAATTGCAGGTAAAGCAGATCCTCGCCGATGCCGCGCGCGATCCCGCCGCCACCGGCGCGGGCGCGAAGCAATTGGGCGATCTCTATGCCGGGTATATGGACCAGGCGGCGATCGAGCAGCGCGGCATCGCCCCGCTCGCGCCCTATTTCGCCAAGATCGATGCGGCGAACGATCCGGCCAAACTGCAGATGCTGTTCGCGACCACCGGCTTTGCCGGGCCGGTCGATGTTGGCCAGCTGCCCAACCCCGCCGATCCCAACCATTACACGGTCATCGCCGGACAGGGCGATCTCGGCATGGGCGGGCGCGATTATTACCTGCTGCCGGGTGCCAAATATGACGCCTTCCGCACCGCTTATCGTGCCTATGTCGAACACGTCCTGACCCTGTCCGGCGTCAAGGATGCCGCCGCCAAGGCCGACCAGATCGTCGCGCTCGAAACCGCGATGGCCAAGGTGCAATGGACGCCGGAGCAGTCGCGCGATCTCGCCGCTTTGCTCAAGCCGATGGATGCCGCCCAGCGCAAGGCGCTCGCACCGCAATTCGATTGGGATCTGATGCTCCGGACCGCCGGCTTTGACGGCTATCCGATCATCATCATGGCCCAGTCCACCGCGCTGACCGACCTCGGCAAGATTTTCGCCGCGACGCCTGTCTCGACCTGGCAGGACTGGATGAAGTTCCGCTTTGCCTCCTCGATGGCCGGCGTCCTGCCCAAGGCGTTCGACGAGGCCAGCTTCGCTTTCTACGGCAAGACCCTGTCCGACCAGCCGGAACAGCGTGCGCGCTGGAAGCGCGGGCTCGCCGCGGTCAACAACGCGATGGGCGAGGCGGTCGGCGAAATCTACGTCAAGCGGCATTACCCGCCCGAGAGCGAGGCGAAGATGACCGAGCTGATCTCGAACCTGCGCGCCGCGTATAACGAGCGCATCACCGCCAACACCTGGATGGACCCGAAGACCAAGGAGCAGGCGCTGGCCAAGCTCGCCGCATTCGATCCGCGCATCGGCCATCCGGTGAAGTATATCGATTATGCGTCGCTGACGATCGATCGCAACGATCCGGTCGGCAACGTCATTCACTCGGGCGAATTCCAGCATCAGCTCGGGCTGGCACGGCTGAAGAAGTCGGTCGATCGCTCGCTATGGAACATGACGCCACAGACGGTGAACGCCTATTACAGCCCGTTCACCAACCAGATCACCTTCCCCGCCGCGATCCTGCAACCGCCCTATTTCGACCCCAAGGCCGATGCGGCGGTGAATTACGGCGCGATCGGCGCGATCATCGGCCACGAAATGGGCCATGGCTTCGACGATCAGGGTAGCAAGTTCGGCCCGACCGGCAAGTTCGAGAATTGGTGGACACCCGAGGCCCGCAAGTCGTTCACCGAGCGGACCAGCGCATTGAGCAAGCAATATGATGGCTACGAACCAATCCCCGGCACGCACATCAAGGGCGCGCTGACCCTAGGCGAGAATATCGGCGATCTCGGCGGCGTCGAGACGGCCTATGCCGCGTTCCAGAAATATCAGGCGACCCACGGCAAGGCGAAGGTGATCGACGGCCTGACCGGCGACCAGCGCTTCTTCCTGGCTTATGCCCAGGCGTGGCAATCGAAACTGCGCGAGGGCGC
>NZ_JANYEK010000223.1 GCF_025363195.1 Sphingomonas sp. | reverse complement strand
TATCTTGAGAAAGCGGTGAAGAGCGAACTCAGCGGCAATGTGGTCGATCTGTGCCCGGTGGGTGCGCTGACGTCGAAGCCTTATGCTTTCGAGGCTCGGCCGTGGGAGTTGAAGAAGACCCTGACCATCGACGTCATGGACGCGGTGGGCACCAACATCCGGCTCGACAGCCGCGGTCGTCAGGTGCTGCGCGCTCTGCCGGTGATCAACGAGGATGTGAACGAGGAATGGGCGTCGGACAAGACGCGGCATGCCGTGGACGGTCTCGTGCGCGGGCGGCTCGACAAGCCATATGTTCGGGTGAACGGCAGGTTGGTCGCGGCGACGTGGGACGAGGCGTTCGCCGCGATCAAGGCAGTGGATGCGGGCGCCAGCGTGGCGGCGCTCCACGGCGATCTGCTCGACTGCGAGACGATGTATGCGGCCAAGGCGCTGCTGGCGTTGATGGGCTCGTCGCTGATCGAGGGCCGGCAGACGGGGATTGATTACGACACGTCTTCGATGGCGGCGGTGAATTTCAATACGACGATCGCGGGCGCCGAAGACGCGGACGTGATCCTGCTCGTGGGCACCAACGTGCGCTGGGAAGCGCCCTTGGTGAACACGCGCATTCGCAAGGCGATCAAGAAGGGCGCACGGGTCTTCGCGATCGGGCCGGAGACCGATTTGACCTACAAGGTCGAATGGCTCGGCAATGATCTGTCGTTGCTTGGCCAGCTGCCCAAGGCGGCTGCGGACGCGTTCAAGGATGCGGTAAAACCGATGATGATCGTCGGTGGTGCGGCGCTGAAGGGCGGCCACGGGGCGGCGCTGGCTCTGGCCAAGACGCTCAACCTGGTTCGTGAGGGCTGGAACGGCTTCAACGTGTTGCACTTCTCGGCGGCGCGGAATGGCGGGCTGATGCTCGGCTGGGCGCAGGCTGGCGGCATCGCTGATATTGTCGCGGCCAAACCGAAGCTGGCATTCTTTCTGGGCGCGGACGAGGTGGATTTCGCTGCTTTCCTCGGCAGCTTCAAAGTTTATATCGGCCATCACGGCGACAAGGGCGCGGCGCACGCCGACGTGATCCTGCCGGGCGCGAGCTATGCCGAGAAATCCGGGACTTGGGTCAACCTTGAAGGACGTGTGCAGCGTGGCCAGCGGGCGGTGTTCCCGCCGGGCGATGCGCGTGAGGATTGGACGATCCTGCGTGCGCTGTCGGCGGTGCTGGGCAAGACCCTGCCGTTCGACACGATCGAGGAACTGCGCGCGGCGATGAGCGGGGATACGCCTGACCTCGCGACGTTGGGACTCAAGACCTTTGCGTGGAACCCGCCGGCGCTGGACGCCAAGGGTGAGGGCGAGATTGTCGGTTATCCGATCAAGGATTTTTACCTGACCAACGCGATCTGCCGGGCCAGCCCGACGATGCAGCGCTGCTCGGCGGAACTGGTCTATGGGGCTGAGTTCGCGGAGGCGGCGGAATGACCGCGTTCTTCCAAAGCACCGTCGGTATGCCGTTTGGATGGGCGTGGTTCACGTCGACGATCATCGGCATTTTGGTGATCGCCTTGCCGCTGATGCTGGCGGTGGCGATGATCATCTATGCCGATCGGAAGATCTGGGCGGCGATGGCGCTTCGACGCGGGCCCAATGTGGTCGGGCCATTCGGGCTGCTGCAGTCGTTCGCCGACGGCCTGAAGGTCTTCCTGCAGGAAACCATCGTGCCCACGGCGGCGAACAAGGGTCTGTTCCTGTTGGCACCGATCATCACTTTCACGGTCGCGCTGATCGTGTGGGCGGTGGTGCCGTTTCAGGTTGGCGTGGTGCTGGCGAACATCAACGTCGGCTTGCTGTACGTGCTGGCGGCATCTTCGCTCGGCGTATACGGAATTATTTTGGCGGGCTGGTCCTCAAATTCGAAATATCCGTTCTTTTCGGCGATCCGGGCTGCGGCTCAGATGGTCAGCTACGAAGTCGCAATCGGTTTCGTGCTGATCTCGATCGTTTTGTGGACCGGCAGCTTCAATCTGACCGCGATCGTCGAGGCGCAACGTGGCGTGGGCTTTGGCGTGATCAATGGCTTCATCGTCAATCCGCTGCTGTTCCCGATGGCGATCGTATTCTTCATCTCTTCGCTGGCCGAGACGCAACGCGCGCCGTTCGATCTGACCGAGGCGGAGAGCGAGCTGGTCGCGGGGTACCAGACCGAATATTCGTCGATGTCTTTCGCGCTCTACTGGCTGGGCGAATATGCCAACGTCATCCTGATGTGCACGCTGAACGCGACCTTGTTCTGGGGCGGGTATCTCGCCCCGCTGGATATTCCGTTCCTGTTTTTCTTCCCGAACATCGTCGTACCAGGGATCCTCTGGCTGTTCGCCAAGATCCTGTTCTTCTTCTTCCTGTTCAGCTGGGTGAAGGCGACGGTGCCGCGCTATCGCTATGATCAGCTGATGCGGCTCGGGTGGAAGGTGTTCCTGCCGCTGTCGCTGTTCTGGGTGTTCCTGGTGTCCGGTTTCCTGATGCTCACGCGCGTTGGAGTTTCGTCATGAGCGTCGGTCAGTACATCAAGGCGTTCACGTTGTGGGAGTTCGTCAAGGCGCATGCCCTGACGTTGAAATACTTCTTCAAGGCGAAGGCGACGATCAACTACCCGTTCGAGAAGAACCCGATCTCGCCCCGCTTCCGGGGCGAGCATGTGTTGCGCCGCTATCCCAATGGCGAGGAGCGCTGCATCGCGTGCAAGCTGTGCGAGGCGGTATGCCCAGCACAGGCGATCACCATCGAGGCTGAGCCGCGTGAAGACGGCAGCCGTCGCACCACGCGCTACGATATCGACATGACCAAGTGCATCTTCTGCGGCCTGTGCCAGGAGGCGTGCCCGGTGGACGCCGTGGTCGAGGGGCCGAATTTCGAATATGCGACGGAAACGCGCGAGGAATTGATCTACGACAAGGCGAAACTGCTCGCCAATGGCGACCGGTGGGAGCGCGCGATCGCGGCTAACCTTGCCGCCGATGCACCGTATCGTTAAGCGCGCGACAATCACTACAACCGGTCTTTTTGGGGGCACACAGATTCCGTGATCCAAGCCATAGCCTTTTACCTATTCGCCGCGATGGTGATCATGTCCGGTGCGCTCACGATTACGGCGCGTAACCCGGTGCATGCTGTGCTGTGGCTGATCCTGGCGTTTTTCAACGCCGCGGGGCTGATGGTTCTGGTCGGCGCCGAGTTTATCGCGATGCTGCTGGTCATCGTGTATGTCGGCGCGGTTGCGGTGCTGTTCCTGTTCGTTGTGATGATGCTCAACATCGATTTTGCGGAATTGCGTGCGGGGTTCGCGCGCTATGCGGCGATCGGACTGGTGCTGGCGATCGCGCTGGCGGCGGAGATCATGATCGCGTTCGGCGCGTGGAGTGCGGGCGGGATCGAGCTCGCGCGGCGGGCCGCGCCAATCGACGCATCCGTGCCGAACATCGAGGCGATCGGGCAATTGCTGTACACGCGCTACCTCTTCGTGTTCGAGGGTGCCGGGTTGGTGTTGCTGGTGGCGATGATCGGCGCGATCGTGCTGACCCATCGTGAGCGTGGCGGGGTTCGTGGCCAGAATATCGCCCGGCAGGTCGCGCGACGACCACAGGACGCGACGCGCAACACGCAGCCCGCCGTAGGCCAAGGGGTGGAATTGTGATCGGGTTGACGCACTATCTGGTCGTCGCGGCGATCCTGTTTGCGCTTGGCGTCGTCGGGATCATCGCCAACCGTAAGAATCTTATCGTCATGTTGATGGCGGTCGAATTGATCCTGCTGTCCGTCAACCTGAACTTCGTCGCCTTTTCGAGCTACCTGCACGATCTGGTTGGGCAGGTGTTCGCGATGTTCGTGCTGACCGTGGCGGCGGGCGAGGCGGCCATCGGCCTTGCCATATTAGTGATCTATTTCCGGGGACGCGGGACCATTTCGGTCGATGACGTCAACCGGATGAAGGGGTGATCGAACAGTGAACTCGATCCTCCTCGTTGTTTTCCTGCCGCTTCTGGCTGCGATCGTCGCGGGGCTTGGCCGCAATGTGATCGGGCTGGTGCCGTCCAAGGTGGTAACCACCGGCGCGCTGTTCCTGTCATGCGCGCTGAGCTGGCCGATCTTCCTGTCGTTTATCGGCGGGGGGGCGGAATCCTATGTCGTGCCGGTGCTGCATTTCATCCATTCCGGCGACATGAATGTGTCCTGGGCGCTAAAGGTCGATGCGCTGACGGCGGTGATGCTGGTGGTCGTGACCAGCGTATCCGCGCTCGTCCATCTCTATAGCTGGGGCTACATGTCGGAGGACGACAGCCAGCCGCGCTTCTTCGCGTACCTCTCGCTGTTTACCTTCGCGATGCTGATGCTGGTGACGGCCAACAACCTCGTCCAGATGTTCTTCGGTTGGGAAGGCGTCGGCCTCGCCAGCTATCTGCTGATTGGTTTCTGGTTCAGGAAGCCGAGTGCCAACGCCGCCGCGATCAAGGCGTTCGTCGTCAACCGTGTCGGCGATCTTGGGTTCATGCTGGGGATCTTCGGCACTTTCCTGGTGTTCGGCACCGTATCTATCCCTGAAATTCTGGCTGCTGCGCCGGGGATGGCGGGGTCGACGATCGGCTTCCTCGGGCATCGCTTCGACACGATGACGGTGTTGTGCTTGCTGCTGTTCGTTGGCGCGATGGGCAAATCGGCGCAGCTCGGGCTGCACACCTGGTTGCCGGATGCGATGGAGGGGCCGACCCCGGTGTCGGCGCTGATCCATGCCGCGACCATGGTGACGGCGGGCGTATTCATGGTCTGCCGCCTGTCGCCGATGTTCGAAGTGAGCCCGGTTGCGCTTGGCGTGGTGACGACGGTGGGGGCGGCGACATGCCTGTTCGCTGCAACCTGCGGGTTGGTGCAGACCGACATCAAGCGCGTGATCGCCTATTCGACCTGTTCGCAGCTCGGCTACATGTTTTTTGCCACTGGCACCGGTGCCTATGGCGCGGCGATGTTCCATCTGTTTACCCACGCATTTTTCAAGGCGCTGCTGTTCCTCGGCGCTGGGTCCGTAATCCACGCAATGCACCACGAGCAGGACATGCGTTTTTATGGTGGCCTGCGGAAAAGCATTCCGGTCACATTCTGGGCGATGATGGCAGGGACGCTGGCGATTACCGGCGTTGGCCTGCCTGCGGTGTTCGGCAATCCGCTCGCGATCGGCTTTGCGGGGTTCCATTCCAAGGACGCCATCATCGAAAGTGCCTGGGCCGCTGGCCAGCCGGGCGTGTGGTTCGTCGGCGTGCTGGTTGCTTTGCTGACCAGCTTCTATTCGTGGCGGGTGATGTTCCTGACCTTCTACGGCGCACCGCGCTGGACGCAGTCTGAGCATATCCAGCATGCGATCCACGATGCCCACGGGCATGGACATCACGACGCGGCGCATGATGCAGATGGTCATGACGATAATCATGCACTCGATGGCGAAGGCTCCGGCGGCTATCATCCGCACGAAAGCCCGCTATCGATGCTGATTCCGCTGATTGCGTTGTCGGTCGGTGCGGTCGCGGCGGGATTTGCCTTTCACGGATTCTTCATCGAGCCGGAATCGGGCGAGAAATTCTGGCACGGAGCGATCGCGTTTCGTGAACATCTGATGCATGCGATGCATGGCGTGCCGGTGTGGGTGAAGCTCAGCGCGACGGTGGCAATGTTGTCAGGCCTGTGGACCGCGTGGATGATGTATATCCGCCATCCGCGCTTCCCGACGACGCTCGCCGCGCAGTTCAGCGTCATCTACGATTTCCTGCTCCACAAATGGTATTTCGACGAATTGTACCATCTGATCTTCGTGCGCCCGGCTTTCGCCATCGGGCGGTTGTTCTGGCATCGGGGCGACGAGCAAACGATCGATCGCTTCGGGCCGAACGGGTCGGCCTGGCTGGTGCAACAGGGCACGCGGGTAACCGCCAAGGTTCAGACGGGATATCTCTATAGCTATGCGTTCGTCATGCTGATCGGCCTGACCGCCGCGATTACCTGGGCGATTTCGCAGTGAGCGGCTTTCCGATCCTGAGCCTGATGCTGGCGATCCCCGCGATCGCGGCGGTGGCGTGCCTGTTCCTTCCGGCCAACACTGCGCGCTGGCTGGCGCTGGTGGCGACCTTGGTCGATTTCGTACTCGGCATCGGGCTGTGGACGCAGTTCGATATCGGCGGGCCGCAATGGCAGTTCGTCGAGTATGCGGGATCGCTTGGCGTGTTCGACTGGAAGCTCGGCATTGACGGTTTCGCCTTGCTGCTGATCATGCTCAGCGTGTTCCTGATGCCGATCTGTATCGGAGCGAGCTGGGTCGCGATCACCAAACGCGTGCCGGAATATATGGCCGCGTTCCTGCTGACCGAGGTGTTGATGATCGGCACGTTCGCGGCGCAGGATCTCTTCCTGTTCTACATCTTCTTCGAAGCCGGATTGATCCCGATGTACCTGATCATCGGCATCTGGGGCGGCGCGAACCGGATCTACGCGAGCTATAAATTCTTCCTCTATACGCTGCTCGGATCGGTGCTGATGCTGGTCGCGATGCTGTGGATGGTGAATTATGCCGGGACTAGCGACATCCCGACGCTGATGAACACCGATTTCCCGGCCCATGCCCAGACATGGCTGTGGCTGGCGTTCTTCGCATCGTTCGCGGTTAAGATGCCGATGTGGCCGGTGCATACCTGGTTGCCCGATGCACACGTCCAGGCGCCGACGGCGGGGTCTGTAATCCTGGCCGGCGTGCTGCTGAAACTGGGCGGTTACGGTTTCCTCCGCTTCAGCCTGCCGATGTTTCCGGAAGCGAGTGCACAATTGACCTGGCTGATCCTCGGTCTGTCAGCTGTCGCGGTGATCTACACCTCGTTGGTGGCGCTGGTTCAGTCGGACATGAAGAAGCTGATCGCCTATTCGTCGGTCGCGCACATGGCGATCGTGACGATCGGCCTGTTCGCCTTCAACCAGCAGGGTATCGAAGGCGCGATGATGGTCATGTTGTCGCATGGCCTGGCATCGGGGGCGTTGTTCCTATGCGTCGGCGTTATCTACGATCGGTTGCACACGCGAGAGATCGATCGTTACGGCGGGCTGGCGATCAACATGCCGCGTTATGCCTTGTTCTTCCTGCTGTTCACGATGGCATCGATCGGTTTGCCGGGGACGAGCGGGTTCGTCGGCGAGTTCCTGTCGCTGATGGGCACGTATAAGGTTTCGACCTGGGCGACGTTACTGTGCACCACCGGAATCATCTTGGGGGCGGGCTACATGCTGTATCTGTACCGCCGCGTGGTGTTCGGCGATCTGGTTAAGGACGACGTCAAGGCGATGCCGGATTTGTCGCTGCGCGAAATCGCGTTGCTGGCGCCGATCGCCGCCGTCATCCTGTGGATGGGTGTGTATCCGGAGAGTTTCATGGCACCGATGCGCGGTGACGTGTCGGCGCTGGTCGCGCGCGTATCCCGCGCCGCGCCGGCCGGAGACAGCAAGCCGACGATAGGAAAGGCTCCGGCGGTTACGCCCGCGCATGCCGGGGATCATAAATGAGCACGTCCGCCAATCTTTTGCTGACCCTGCCGGAGATCGTGCTGTCGCTCGGTGCGCTGGCGTTGATGTTGGTGTCGGCCTGGGGTGGCCAGGCATCGACCAAGGCCGTGTCGTGGACAGCCGTTGCAGTTTTGGCCGGAGCGGGAATCGCGCTGATCGGGCCGAGTTCGCAGGGGGCGGTGGCGTTCGACGGATTGTATCATGCGGATGCTTTCGCGGCGTTTGCCAAGGTGCTTATCTATGTCGCTGCGGCGGTTGCGATCGTCATGGCGCCGCGCTTCTTCGAGCGGACGGCGGGCGACGATTTGCGTCCCGAATATCCGGTGCTCATCCTGCTGTCGGCGGCGGGCATGGGCATGATGGTATCGGCCGGTGATTTGCTGACCCTGTATGTCGGCCTCGAACTGCAAAGTCTCGCTGCCTATGTCCTAGCGAGCTTCATGCGA
>NZ_JANYEK010000221.1 GCF_025363195.1 Sphingomonas sp. | reverse complement strand
GTTCAAACCGCTCTCCACAAGATGCAGGTCGGACTTTGAAATGGCGAGCCTATGCCATGACTGATCGCCACCCAGCCAGTGCGGCTGAGCGGCGTTCCTTGTATGTCTGACGATCAACGAGATGGCGTTCGTGGTTGAAGTGATTGTAGACGTTGGCGTGGACCGATGCGAACTTCTGTAACGTCTTCATTCGTCTGAATCTCAGCATCGCCCGCTCTCGTCGTCGGAACGACAGGTGGCTGTTCTCGACCCGGTTGTTTGCCCAGCGTCCAACCTCCTGCTTCGCTTCGTTGCCGAGATCCTTCATCGCCGCGCGGTACGATCGTAGGCCATCAGTGGTGATTGCCTCCGGCGAGCCATGCCGCTTCAGCGTCTTCTTCATGAAGCGCAGCGCTGCGCCCTTATCGCGCGTGCGGGTGATGTAGCTTTCCAGAATCTCCCCTTCGTGATCCACGGCCCGCCACAAATAGACCATCTCGCCATTCAGCTTCACGTACATCTCGTCCAGGTGCCAGCGCCAGTGCGGTAAGCCGCGTATCCGCGATACCCGATGACGTCGGATGTCACCGGCAAACATCGGACCGAACCTGTTCCACTACATTCGCACGGTCTCGTGACAGATGTCGATGCCGCGCTCGAACAGCAGATCCTCAACGTTCCGCAGCGACAGCGGGTAACGCACGTACATCATCACCACCAGGCGGATCACCTCGGGTGACGAATTGAAACACCGAAATGGGCTGGGCGGTTTTGCTCGGGATTTGCGGCTCATTTGTTGGGTCTATCAGCCTGGGTCCAGGACTGCCACGTTGCTCTGACAATGCCCGATGTAGGGATAGCCGGAGGTGGTAAGGTCGCCGTGTGCCCACTCGGTGGAGATCAATAAGTGATCGACATCCTCCCAAGCTACATCGGTCTTGGCCCGGGGGAGGTGAAAGCTGCCCTCGACGAACTTGCCGGTGACAAGATCAAACTCGCGCACCTCGGCAGCGTCCTCGCCGCCATCGGACAGAGAAATTAGGCAACGCTTGTCTTCCGGCTCGAAGCACTGAGTGCTGTGCAATACCCAGCTCCTTCCCTCGGCCTTTCCGAGTGCGTCGATATCTAGCACTGTCTTCCAGTGCGGATCGGCAAATTTGTAGCCGGCGAGTCTAGTTTTGCGCCAGACCCCACGCAGATGGTCGCCGTCGTTCCAGGAATTGTAGATCTCGCCGTGAAGAAAACTGGGCCAGGGAATGCGGTCTTTGGCAGACGCGATCTCCAGCGCTTCGGAATGGAGCGTTTGGTAGCGGGGATCGGCTTCCAGCAACGTCGTGCTTGTTTTGTTGTGCGCGTTTACCCAATCCATCGCGCGTGGCGAACTCACGTCCTCTAACCAAAGGTATGGGTCTTCACCCGCCTGTTTGTCAGCTGCTCCAGCCCGCCCTGCAACGAGGAGCAAGATGACGGCTACGGTGAAAAGCTTCATAAAGTTAGCCTGTCCATTCCGAACGCTAACATCGTGGGAAATGGCTGTCGACTAGACAATCCCCGCGTTGGTCAAGATTTCAACCCGTTCGCATTTGGCGCGGTTGCCAGCGGGCTGATCTTCGTTCTCAAACAGCGGTTTGACCTTTAGGCTGGCCTTATCAATCGATGGCGCATGAAGGGAAACTTGGTGAAAAGCTGCCGAGTGCCAACAGTTGATCTTTTTGACGAGCCCGTCGCGGTCAAACGCGCATTCGACGTCCTCTACGTAGGCACGACTCGGATGCGCCAGTTCCTGCATAACGTCGTCCGTGTAAGAAGCGGGGAGCGACATAAAGTGATCGCCACTATCATGCTGTGCATCGTCGGATGGTTCGGGACGATCCGTGTTGGAATCAATATCACGGTTTGTGGTCAGCCAGGTTCAACGCTGAGAAAGCGCGTAGCCGTTGGCAACGCTCAGGTCTCAGTTGTTCCTTTCGTCTGGGCCGTTTTCATAAACAGGCCAATTTCATTCCTGACGAACTACCAAACTATGGGCTGGCGCTTAGTGGTATTTTGGTTAAGTTTTTTTGGCCGGCATATCCGAGGAACCTACTAATGCGTCGCCACATTCTACTCGTTACAATCGCCCTCGCTCCGCTGCTCGTCGCGGGGACAAGCCCGAAACCGCGCTATGGAGATTGGGGCGTCGCGACCGAGGACATGGATCAACAGGTCAAACCCGGTGACGATTTTTTCGACTATGTCGAGGGTAACTGGCTGCGCGGTCACCCGATTGCCGCGGACAAGGTCGGCGCGGGCTATAATTACGAGCTGCCTGACGAGATCGAACTGCAGGTGCGCGCGATTGTCGAGGATGAAGCCACGCAGCCGAGCGATCCGACCGCGAAGAAGGTCGGCGATTTCTACGCCGCCTGGATGGACGAGGCGGGAATCGAGGCGCGCGGCGTCGCGCCGCTAAAACCGTATCTCGTCGCGATCGAAGGGGTGCAGACCCGCGACGAACTGGTGAGACTAATGATGACGCCGGGCTACGCATCGCCCGTCAACCTCAGCATCTCGGTGAATCAGGACGACCCGACCCGCTACACCGCCGCCGCCAGCCAAGCGCAGCTGGGACTGCCGACGCGCGATTATTACCTGCTTAAGGGCGCGAAATACGACGCGATCCGGCTAGCGTACCACGTCTATATCGTGCGCGTCTTGACCCTGTCGGGGATCAGTGACGCAGCCTCAAAGGCGGACAAGATCGTAGCGCTGGAAACGCGCTTATCAGAGGACCAGTGGACGCCGGAACGGCGGCGCGATCCGGTCGCCACGCACAATCCGATGTCGCGTGAGCAGATGATGGCACTGGCGCCCGAATTTGACTGGGGATCTACTCTCAATCTGCGGGGACTTGCCGACGCACAAAGGGTCGATGTCGCGGAGACGACTGCGGTCGCGGCGGCCGGGAAGCGGCTTGCGGACGTACCGTTGACGACTTGGAAGAATTGGCTCGTCTTCCGCTTTGTCAGCGATCACGCTAGCTTGTTACCACATGCTTTTGACCAGGCACATTTCGACTTCTACTCGAAGACGCTCAACGATGTTCCCGAGCAGCGGGCGCGGTGGAAGCGCGGTGTCTCCTTGGTCGACGGCAGCCTCGGCGAGGCGGTCGGCAAAATCTACATCGCGGATCACTGGTCCGTGGGCACGCAGGTTCAAGCCGAGGAACTGGTTAACGACGTCCGTGCGGCTTACGCGGACAAGATCGGTCACGCCCCCTGGATGGACGAAGCGACGCGCAAGGCGGCGCTAACCAAGCTTGCGACCTTCGACCCGCGCATCGGACATCCCGGGAAATGGATCGATTATTCGCAGCTCGCAGTCAGCCGCATTGACCCGCTGGCGAACAGTATGGCGAGCGATCGGTTCCGCTGGCAGCTCGAACTTGCACGCTTTCCGCATGCGGTCGATCGCGGGCTGTGGGACATGACGCCGCAGACGGTGAACGCCTATTACGACCCAACGATGAACCAGATCACCGTCCCCGCGGCGATCCTCCAACCGCCCTTCTTCGACCCCAATGCCGATTCCGCAGTCAATTACGCGGAAACTGGCGCAACGACAATTGGGCATGAGATGGGGCATGGGTTTGACGACGAAGGCCGACAGTTCGACGCGCAGGGCCGACTACGCGATTGGTGGACCCGTGAGACTGCGGCCAAATACAACGTTAAGGCGGATCGGCTAGCGGCTCAGTTCGACCAATTTGAACCGATTTCCGGCGTCCGCATCAAAGGCAAGCTGACGCTGGGTGAAAATCTCGCTGATCTCGGGGGGCTGGAGACGGCCTTTGCCGCGTATCGGCGCTACGTCTCCCGCCACGGCGAGCCGCCCGTCATCGGGGGCTATACCGGCGATCAGCGCTTCTTCATTGCCTTCGCCGCGGCGTGGCAGGGCAAGATGCGTGAGGGCGCCCAACGGCAACAGCTGCTGAGTGATCCTCATAGCCCAGACAAATATCGCGTCGACGGAATCGTGCGCAATTTCGACCCATGGTACGCCGCCTTTCACATTGTACCCGGGGACAAGCTTTACCTGCCACCCAACCAGCGCGTCCATATCTGGACAAACTGACAGGCGTGACTGCTGGCTTGTTGCGAGTATTTCGCGATCGTCCTATCTTAAAACGCATATTAGAGCGGATTCCCATCAGTCTGGGTCATATCCGCACGAGCTGAAATAGTTGGCGCATTCCTGGGGTTGGAAGAGATCGACCAGCTTGCCGATGAGTGACCAGAGGCCGGACACGGTCCGCTCGCCGGCCTTGCGGAGC
>NZ_JANYEK010000220.1 GCF_025363195.1 Sphingomonas sp. | reverse complement strand
GCTCCGCAAGGCCGGCGAGCGGACCGTGTCCGGCCTCTGGTCACTCATCGGCAAGCTGGTCGATCTCTTCCAACCCCAGGAATGCGCCAACTATTTCAGCTCGTGCGGATATGACCCAGACTGATGGGAATCCGCTCTAATGAGCTTTTTTGCAGCAGCAGCGTTATTGATTTGGCTTCAATCATTTAGCGCCATTGAGGGGCAGGCAAACCCATCAGCAATGGTCCCGTCTTCACCGCCGGCCGCACAAAGCTCCGTGCCTGTTGCCGGCACCGAGGCTGCTTTGCGGCGCCTTGTCTCCGGTCTGGCGAGCGGCTCGCCCGACTACGACAAGCTCTCGACGCGGTTCGCCGACGTGGTCCGTGGCGATCTGCCGATGACACATCCCATGTTTAAATCGCTGGGCGAGCTGAAGTCAGTCACTTTTCGCGGTCGGGGAATGATGGGCGACGATGCCTACGATCTGGTGTTCGCTAACGGCGAAGTGATAATGTCTGCGGCGCTCGATGTCGACGGCAGGATGACCGGCGGCATTCTCCAACCGATGTATAAAATGCCTCGCCGCTGACTGCGTGGGCCAGCTGCCTTACGGGGCCAACAGTCGTAAAACCAGCAATCTTTGCCGTATTGGCTTCGTCAACCTTTTCCTTGCATCATCGGCCCACATGGGAACGACTGAATTTGGGCGGTTGCCGCACGACCACTTTGTCATCCGAGAGCTGCGGACCTGCTAACGCGCACTAAACGTCGGATGAAACCCCTTGCTATTGCGATCACCTTGCCTGCTCAATCGCTTCGGTTGGCCGGTCGAAGCGCCATATTTCACGTGTTTGGCCGATGCAGGTAGTATCATATATGTCACTCCTGATCGCTGATGACGCCTAATGAGTCGTAACCGTATTGTAACCCAGCGCAGCACCGGCTTCATTGGTGTGGGGACGTTGTCGAACAAGGGAACGATATTCAATATGACAAAAGGTGTTTTGCTGTCAGGGACGGCTGCCCGAGGCGTGTTCTTAGTGAGCTTGGGACTCATCGCCAGTTCCTCGGCGTGGGCGCAAACGGGGAACATGTCGCACCTCCCGACAACGCCGTCGGACGACGGGAAAGTGTTGGGCAATTCCGGTGCGCCTTCTCCCCAGGCTGCCCCGGAACCAGATGGCGCCGGCGCCGGTACCGACATCGTGGTTACGGGCAGCCGCATTCGTCGACCCAATTTGGATTCACCCGTTCCAGTTACCACCGTTCTTGGCGAGCAATTCTTCCAGACTGGCGCAACGTCGATCGGTGACGTCCTCAATCAGCTTCCAGCGCTGAAAAGCACTTTCAGCCAGTCCAATTCGACCCGCTTCTTGGGGACGTCCGGCCTCAATCTGCTCGACCTTCGCGGTCTCGGTACGCAGCGGACCTTGGTGCTGGTGAACGGGCGGCGTCACGTTGCTGGTGATATTCTCAACACGGCGGCATCCGTCGACACGAACACGATACCCACCGACCTGATCGAGCGAGTCGATATCGTCACCGGCGGTGACTCTGCGGTATACGGTTCAGATGCGATCGCGGGGGTCGTAAACTTTGTCCTAAAGGATCATTTCAACGGACTTCAGTTGCGTGGCCAGGGCGGCATCAGCTCGCATTTTGATGCGGGTAATGATTTTCTTAGTGTTCTGGGCGGAAAGAACTTTGCCGGCGGCCGCGGCAATATTGCGCTGAATGTGGAGTATGCGCACCAAGAGGATTATTATGCCTCGCAACGTCCGTCCTATCGCCAAACTAACAGCTTCGAGCAGATAAATGCAACGGGTAAGCCCGGGGCACCGCAATATGGTTTCTTCAATGATATTCGCAACGGCACCTACTCGAACGGTGGAACGTTCTTAAACTACGTCAGCGGAAGCAGCTACCAACCGCTGTTGTTTCAGCCTGACGGCACGTTGATCCCGCAGACGGGAACACAGGTTGGGCTACCTCCAGTACCAGACTATCTTGGCGGCAATGGCGATAATTTTCGCGATGGCACACAATTTGCCTTTCAGCCTCGCCTCGATCGATACAGCGCGAATTTAGTCGGGCATTTCGAAGTAAGTAAAGCTTTTGTTCCATTTGTCGAGGCGAGTTATTCTAGAACTGATACTTTCGGTAGTGCTTCCGGTCCATTCTTCACGGGCGCGATTGGAGATCAGTTTTCAACTGGGAACCCTTATTTAAGTGCCCAAGCGAAGAGTATCATTAACAATTATTACGGTGCGGCGCCAACTGACAGTGTAAACTTCAACCTGTATAAGAATGCCGTCGATCTGACGAATCGTTCCGAAAAGGCCCGACGTGAGACGTATCGCGCGGTGGTAGGGGTGCGCGGCGATTTTAACACTGATTGGCACTACGAGGTATCTGCTAATTATGGCGAATTCCGCGAACACACGTTGATCCTCGGAAATATCAATCTCCAGCGCTACCTACTGTCCAGTAATGCGGTCGATCAGGGGCTAGCATCCGGTGGAGCTGCCAACGGTCGGGTCGTATGTCGGGCCTCTGTAGATCCGACCGCAGCAACGGTCTACAGCGGTGCCACCGCCGCGTACGCCAACGCGCAATTGGCAAACGACGTTGCTCAGTGCGTGCCGATCAACTTATTCGGGTCCGGCAATGTCACGCCAGCTGCACGTAACTACCTTCTCCAGAATTCGACCGCCGACGGCAAGATCACGCAGTTCGTGCTGAGCGGGTTCGTCAACGGCGACACACGGCAATTCCTCAACCTTCCGGGTGGCCCGATCGGCTTCGCCATCGGTGGTGAATATCGCCGCGAAACGGCGTTTTATCAACAGGATGCCGCTACGGCATCTGGGATCACTTTTTACAACGCGATCCCCACTTTCAATCCAACGTCGTTCGAGGTCAAGGAAGCTTACGGTGAGCTAAGACTACCGGTCTTGAAGGATTTGCCGTTTTTTCAAGAGCTGACGATTAGCGGCGCCGGCCGTATCGCCAAATATAAGGGATCAACCGGAACTGTCTATGCTTACAACGGCGGCGTAGAATATAGCCCGGTGAGTGGGGTTAGATTCCGGGGAAATTACTCTCGAGCGGTAAGGGCTCCTAACCTCTCGGATTTATATACTCCGCTCGGCCAAAATTATTTTCAATTTGCGGATCCCTGCAGCGCCCGCAGCATAACTCTGGGATCGCAGTATCGAGCAGCGAACTGTGCGTTGGCAGGCGTCCCGGCCGGATATGATTATGTCTACAAGTCGACGCCTGGTTATCTATCCGGCGGCAACCCCAATCTTCGCGCGGAAACGTCTGACTCCTACACGTTAGGTGGCGTTCTTACGCCTCGATTTATGCCTGGCTTTTCATTTTCCGCAGATTATTATCATATCAAGGTTGGGAATGTGATTAGCTCGCCGTCGGCGCAGGGAATCATCAACGCATGTTATGATTTACCCACGCTACAGAATCAGTTCTGCGGTCTCTTTAAGCGCGACACTACAGTTGGCCTGA
>NZ_JANYEK010000239.1 GCF_025363195.1 Sphingomonas sp. | reverse complement strand
GTCAGCTGCACGAACTGGCTCGCGGTGTCCTGAATGCCCGGCAGTCCAGGGTGCGCGTCGCCGTTCGCGAGGATCACGTTGCCGGCATCGAACAGCACGGTCTGGCGCGGCCGTGTCGTGGCGAGGAAGCGGATGTCCTGGTCGTAGCGCCGCGGTGCCAGGCCCTGCGCGGTGATCTCGCCGTCGCTGCTCGAGCGCTGCGTGATCAGCGGTGCGAACTTCGGGCCGACGATGAAGTCGACGTGCACCTGGTAGTGCGAGCCGGAGCGGATCCACTCGACCTGGGCGCTGCCGCTGACCTCGCCGCGGTAGCTGCCGGTCAGCAGGTAGGTCATGCGCGTCGACACCGGCCACTCGAACGGTCGCCCGGCGCCGCTCGCGGCGGCCGCTGCGGGAACCGGTGCCGATGCCGATGCCGGTGCCGCGGCAGTGACGACCGACGCCACCGGATCGGCCGGTGGTGCTACGGCAGGCTCGGGCGGCGCGGCGGCGGGTTCGGTCGCGGCCGCGACGAGCGTCTCCGCCGCGGGCGGCCCGGGTTCAGGCGCCGAAGCGGGCTTCGCGGGCTTGGGCTGGCGGCGTTGTGGCGCGGCGGCGGGCGGCGGCGGCGCGGCGGGCGCGGCGTTCGAGCTTCTGTTCAGGCGTGGCGGTGGGTTTCGCGACGCCGGGGAGGTGGGCGAGCGGGATCGAGGGGACCTTGTCGATGCCTTCAATGCGAATCACCTCCTCGACCAGATCCGCCGGGCCGTCCACGTCGCGGCGCCACGTCGGCACCGTGACGGTCCAGTCGGCCGCAACCACGAAGCCGAGGCGTTCAAGGATCGCCTGTTGCAGGTCGGGCGCGATGGCGAGACCGCCGAGCGTTTCGGACAGGCTGGGATCGTACACGAAGTTGCGCGGCGCGACTGGCGGGGTGCCGGCGCGGGTGACATCGCTGGCTGTGCCGCCACAAATATCGAGCACCAATGCGCAGGCGATGGCGAGGCCGTCTTCGAGGAACGCCGGGTCCACACCGCGTTCGAAGCGCTGGCGCGCGTCGCTGGTCAGGCCGAGTTTCTGGCCGGTGCGCGCGATATGGTCGGGATCGAAGAAGGCGCATTCGATCAGCACGTCTGTAGTCGTGTCCGATACGCCGGACTCCTCGCCACCCATGATGCCGCCGATATCGTGGACGTGCGAGGCGTCGGCGATCACCGTCATGCCAGCGTCCAGCGTATAGGTCTTGCCGTTGAGCGCGAGAACCTGTTCGCCCGCCACTGCCTTGCGCGCGACGAGACCACCGTCGAGCTTCGCGCGATCATAGACGTGCAGCGGGCGACCGAGATCGATCATCACGTAATTGGTGATGTCGACCAGGGCGGAAATCGGCTTCTGGCCGATCGCGGTGAGGCGGCGGCGCATCCATGCGGGTGCGGTGCCGTTCTTCACGCCGCTGACCGACTGGCCGTAGAAAGCCGGGCAGCCTTCGCTATCGTCGGTGCGCACGTCCGGGCCGGAGCCCGCGCCCGTCACGGGTGCGACGCTGAACGGTTTCAGCGTCCCTAGGCCCGTCGCGGCGAGATCGCGCGCGATGCCGCGCACGCCCATGCAATCCTGCTTGTTGGGCGTGATGCTGACGTCGATCACCGGATCGTCGAGGCCGGCATAATCCGGGTAGGGTGTGCCGATCGGCGCGTCCCCGGGCAGTTCGATGATGCCGTCATGATCGTCGCCGAGTTCCAGCTCGCGCGTCGAACACATCATGCCGTTCGAGACCACGCCGCGAATCTCGGCGACCTTCAGCGTGAGGTCGCTGCCGGGCACGTACGCGCCGGGCGCGCCGAACACGCCGATCAGCCCGGCGCGGGCGTTGGGCGCGCCGCAGACGACCTGAATCGGGGCGCCATTATTAAAGTCCGGTCCGGCGTCGACCGACAGCACTTGCAGCTTGTCGGCTTGCGGGTGGCGTTCGGCGCTGAGTACGCGCGCGACCCTGAACGCGGCAAGCTTCTCGCCCGGATTCTCGACGCCTTCGACTTCGAGGCCGATGCGGGTGAGCGTTTCGACGATCGCGTCGAGCGATGCATCGGTGTCGAGATGCTGGCGCAGCCAATCGAGGGTGAACTTCATGCGCCGACTCCTCCCGACAGCGTGGGCACGTCGAGGGCGGAGAAGCCGTAATGCTTCAGCCAGCGGATATCGCTTTCGAACACCGGGCGCAGGTCATCGATGCCGTATTTCAGCATGGCGAGCCGATCGATGCCGCAACCGAAGGCGAAGCCCTGCCATTCGTTGGGATCGAGATCGCACGCCTCGATCACCTTACGGTGGACCATGCCGCTGCCGAGCACTTCCATCCAGCCGTCACTGCCGCCGATGACGCGCTTGCCTTTTTCGAGGCTGAAGCCGACATCGACTTCCGCGCTGGGTTCGGTGAACGGGAAATAGCTCGGGCGCAGCCGCAGGACGACGTCGTCGCGCTCGAAGAACGCGCGCAGGAAGGTTTCCAGCGTCCATTTGAGATGGCCGAGGGTGATGCCCTTGTCGATCACCAGCCCCTCGATCTGGTGGAACATCGGCGTGTGCGTCGCGTCCCAATCGGAGCGATAGACGCGGCCGGGCGCGATGATGCGGATCGGCTCGCCGGCTTTCTGGGTACGCTTGGCCACCTCGACCATCGTGCGGATCTGCACCGGCGAGGTGTGCGTGCGCAGGACCATCGGCGGCTCATGCTCACCCGCGAGATAAAAAGTGTCCTGCATCGCGCGCGCGGGATGCGTCTCGGGAATATTGAGGGCGCTGAAATTGTGCCAATCGTCCTCGATCTCCGGGCCAGTGGCGACTGCGAAGCCGAGATCGGCGAAGATTTCCGCCAGTTCGTCCATCACCTGGCTGACCGGGTGGATCGTGCCGGCCGGGATGGCATCGGCGGGCAGCGTCATGTCGAGCGTCTCACGCGCGAGCCGTGCATCGAGATCGGCGCGTTCGAGCATCGCCTTGCGCTCGGCGATCGCGTGGGTGACGACTTCGCGCAGACCCTGAATGCGCGGGCCTTGCGTGAGGCGCTCGT
>NZ_JANYEK010000186.1 GCF_025363195.1 Sphingomonas sp. | reverse complement strand
AAGCGCGGCCGAAACTCTCGGTGCCAACGGCACGAAAGCGACCCTCGGGCGATGTCTGGCGCGCGATGATCCAGTCGAGCGTCTGCAACCCGGACTGGACCAGATCGTCACGCTTCAGCGCGATGCCAGCGCGGATCATCGCCTCGGGCAAGCGCGCATTGTCATACGCCAGCACGATCTCGAACCATTCCCATTCCGGGCGCCGCGCCTCGACCAGCAAAGCGAGCAATTCGTCCGAGAAGCGCGCAAGGATCTGCTGCGCCAACGCATGGCCGGGATGCGCCTGCAGCACCGCGGCCGCACCGAGCATGCAGAAGGCCTGCGCGCGAGGGGAACCGAGATCGAGTGCCAGCGAAGCGGTCATGTCGAACATCGACATCGCCCAGTCGCGATGCTTGGTCAGGGTCGCATCGCGCGCAGTGACGCCCAGCGCCCACAACGTGCGCCCGTTCGAATCCTCCGATCCGAAATCCTCGCACCAGGTGCGATCGAAATTCATGAAATTGCGGAACCGGCGCACATCAGGATTCCACGCATATTGGATGAACGACTGGTAGATCGTCATCCATTTGTCGCGCAGAACCTCGTCCAGATTATCCATCCGCGTCAGCAACATCAGCGCACGGACATTATCGTCGATGCAATAGCCGTGGCGACGATCGGGTATCGAATAGATCGAATGCTGCAACATGCCGGTTGAATCGCTCATGCGCTCGACGGCGGAAAAGTCCGGCTTCAGGACTGCCAGGCTGGCGCTCTTGGGCAGACGCCGGGGCTTACCCGCGACCATAGCGGCAATCTCGCGCATCGCCGTTTCGGCCAGCACTGGCCAGATCATCGTCCGGCCACGTCCATAGGCGCGCTGCGACAGGCGCATGCGGTTGCGATCACTGCCGAGCAACAGATTGATTTCTCGCGCGAACGCCGCGCTATCGCCGAAATCGACCAGCACGCCGTGACCGTCGGCCAGGATTTCGGTCGCATGGACATATGGCGTGGAAACCACTGCCTTGCCGACGCCAACCGCATAGCTGAGCGTGCCCGAGGTGATCTGCGCCGGATTGGTATACGGCGTAGCATAAATGTCCGCTGCCTGCAGATAATCTATCAGTTGGTTATGTTCGAGAAACGCATCGATGAATTCAACATTGGCCGACACCCCAAGATCGCCGGCCAGCGCCTTCAGCCGGTCACGATATTTTTCGCCCTCATGCGCAACGAGATTCGGGTGGGTCGCGCCAAGCACCGCGTACAGCACGTCCGGGTGTGCCGCGACAATCGCCGGCATCGCTTCGATCAGCGTCTCGATTCCCTTGTTCGGCGCGAGCAGCCCGAAGGTTAGCACGACTTTGCGCCCTTCCCAGCCGAACTGTGCCTTAAGGGAGTCCGGTTCCACAAAATCGCGATCCGGCACGCCATGCGGGATCATCACCACGCTGCGCCCGCTCGCTCCGTAAACACGCTCCAGAATATCACGCCCGCGCTCGGCCATCACGATCACGCGCGCGGCTCTGCGCAACAACCCCTCCATCACGCGGCGTTCGTCTGTGCTGGGTTTTTCAAGGATGGTGTGCAGCGTCACGATCACCGGGATCGACACCCGGTCGAGCAAGGCAAGAATCATCTCCCCCGCCGCGCCGCCGAAAATACCATATTCGTGCTGCAGCCAGATCGCCTTGGCCCCGCTCGCCTCGATCGCGCGGGCGGCGGAAAGGTATGCAAGCCGGTCCTTATCCGGGATGCTCATCGTCACCTCGGACGGGTAATCGTACAGGCCCAGATGGTCGTCCATCGCATAGACATCGACCTGCATGTTAGGAAACCGCGCCTTCAACGCGGTGAACGTATCGGTCGTATATGTTGCAAGGCCGCATTTACGGGGCAAGAAGTTACCAATCAGCGCGATGTGATCGATACCGGGACCGGGTTCTGCCGCGTATGCCATTGTCCAACCTCAAAGTGTGGAAAGGGGCTGGGAGCCCCGACTCTGCCTCCCTCGAACGGCCTGGAAACAATATGGTTGCAATTATGTTGCAGTGCAACGTTAGAATCGCGCTGATCTGGATCAACTCTGCGACGGAATGACAGCGATCGGTGTCGCTTCAACCGCGTCCACGATACCCCGGCACGTCCTGTGGTGGCAGCCACAGCGCTTCCGGCGCGAGGCCGGATTGCCAGAACACGTCGATCGGAATGCCGCCGCGCGGATACCAATAGCCACCGATCCGCAGCCATAAAGGCTGCATTTCAGCGAACAGCCGCTCGCCAATGCCGACGGTGCAATCCTCATGAAACGCCTGATGATTGCGGAAACTGCCCAGAAACAGCTTGAGCGACTTGGATTCCACGATCGTCGCGGCAGGCGCATAATCGATTACCAGATGCGCGAAATCCGGCTGCGCCGTGACCGGGCACAGCGAGGTGAATTCAGGCGCGGTGAAGCGCACGAGATACGGCCGTCCGGTGCGCGGGTTGGGTACGTAATCGAGCACAGCTTCCTCGGGAGAGGCCGGGAGCGCGCTGGTCTTGCCGAGATGGGTCGGGATCATCCGCGGGATATAAGAGACGGCGTCCGATAAGTCACCCGCGCGCTTGGCCGGGCGTTTCCAGCCCGGGCGTTTCCAGCCCGGTCGTTTCCAGGCCGGGCGTTTCCAGGCCGGGCGTTTCCAAATTTTACTTTTCGGTCTACGGGTATGGCTATTACCCGCGCCGACATTGATACGTTTTAAACCGAACAGCAGGGACGATGACGCTTCTCATTCCTATCCTGGGCGACCAGTTGAGCCTGAATCTCGCCGCACTGCGCGACGCGGATCCGGCGACCACCCGACTGCTGATGACGGAAGTCGCGGACGAAACGACTTATGTCCGTCACCACAAGAAAAAGCTCGTCTACATTCTTTCGGCGATGCGGCACCACGCCGCCGCGTTGCGCGGAGCCGGCTGGACGGTGGACTATGTTGCGCTCGACGATCCCGATAACAGCGGCAGCTTCACCGGCGAGATTGCGCGGGCGATCCAGCGTCACGCGCCCGACCGGATCGTGGTGACCGAGGCGGGCGAATGGCGCGTCGCGGCCATGCTGGACAGTTGGGAGACGGTGTTTGGCCTCCCCGTCGAGATTCGCGCGGATGATCGCTTCATCGCCACCCACCACGACTTCGCCGACTGGATCGCGGACCGGAAGCAACTGCGGATGGAATTCTTCTATCGCGATATGCGCCGCAATACCGGGTTGCTGATGCACGGCGACAAGCCCGAAGGCGGGCAGTGGAATTACGACAGCGAGAATCGCAAGCCCGCCGCGCGCGACCTGATGATGCCCCGCCCGCTATCATTCGAACCCGATGCGATCACCCGCGAGGTGCTGGAGCTGGTCGCAACGCGGTTCCCGGATCATCCCGGCACGCTCGATACGTTCGATTATGCCGTCACGCGCGCCGACGCGCTACGCCAACAGGCCTATTTCCTGAAACATGCTTTGCCCGATTTCGGCGCGTATCAGGATGCGATGCTGACCGGGGAGCGCTTCCTGTGGCATTCGATCCTGTCGCCTTACATCAACAGCGGGCTGATCGATCCGCTCGACCTGTGCCGCGCCGCCGAAGCTGAATATGCCGCCGGTCGCGCACCGCTCAATTCGGTCGAGGGGTTTATCCGCCAGATCATCGGCTGGCGCGAATATATGCGCGGTATCTATTGGTCGCAGGGGCCGGATTATGTGAATCGCAACGCGCTTGCGGCGGCCCGGCCCCTCCCCGCTTTCTATTGGACCGGCGAGACCGACCTTCATTGCCTGGCCGAGGCAATCGGCCAGACGCTGGAAACCGCGCATGCCCATCATATCCAGCGGCTGATGGTCACGGGCAATTTCGCGCTGCTGATCGGGGCCGACCCTAAGCAAGTTCACGAATGGTATCTGGAGGTCTATCTCGACGCCTATGAATGGGTCGAGTTGCCCAACACGTTGGGCATGAGCCAGTTCGCCGATGGCGGCCTGCTCGGGTCGAAACCCTATGCGTCGTCCGGCGCTTACATTAACCGCATGTCCGATTATTGCGGACAGTGCCGCTACGACGTGAAGCAGCGCACTGGCCCGGATGCCTGCCCGTTCAACGCCCTGTACTGGGATTTCCTCGCCCGTAACGAAGACACGCTTGGACGGAACCAACGGCTCGCCATGCCGTATCGCAATTGGGCGAAGATGGACGATGCCACGCAAGCCGGTTTGCGCGCATCGGCCGCGTCATTCCTCGCTTCACTCGACGGCGCCCTCGCCACTGGCTAGGGAGACTCAAACGGACTTTGGAGATTGTGCATGGACTCGCTGGTAACGACGGAATGGCTGGCCGGAGAGATGGGCGCGAACGACCTACGCATCGTGGACGCGACCTATTTCGCCGGCTTCGGGGACCGCGACGCGGCTGCCGAATATGACAAAGCGCACATTCCCGGTGCCGTGTTCATGGATTTGGGAGAGATCGCCGACACCTCGAACGACCTGCCGTCCATGCTCCCCGCGCCGGAAAAGTTCGCCAGCCGCATGCAGTCGCTCGGCCTCGGCGACGGCAGCCGCATCGTGCTGTACGATAATTCGCCCTTTCACACTGCCGCGCGTGCCTGGTTCATGCTGCGCACGTTCGGCGCGCACGATGTGGCGATCCTCGACGGCGGCCTCACCAAGTGGCAGGCCGAGGGCCGTGATGTCGCCAGCGGCAAGGAACAGCTCCGCCATCGCCACTTCACCGTATGGGCCGACGACAAGGGCGTGCGCACCAAGGATCAACTGAAGGCCAATATCGACAGCAAGGCGGAACAGGTGCTCGACGCCCGCTCCGTCGCGCGCTTCACCGGCGAAGAACCCGATCCGCGCGCCGCGACGCATGCCGGGCACATTCCAGGGTCGAAGAACCTGCCGGTCGGCCAAATGTTCAACGAAGACGGCACTTACAAGACCGGCGACGCGCTTAAAGCCGAATTCGAAGGCGCTGGGATCGACATCGCCAAGCCGCTCGTCACCACCTGCGGCTCGGGCATCACCGCCTCTGTACTGGCATTCGGTGCGCATCTGCTCGGCAACGAGGCGGCGGTCTATGACGGTAGCTGGTCCGAATGGGGTGCGGCCAGCGACACGCCCAAGGCAACCGGGCCAGCTTGAGCTTCGGGGCGTGAGCACCAGCGATCGGCCGCTCGATGACGCGACGCGCGTCGTCAATGCTGGCCGGCGCAAGGAGTGGACGGGCGGGATCGTCAGTCCGCCCGTATGGCGGGCCTCGACGATCCTCTACGATACCGTCGCCGATCTGCGTGAACGCGGGTCGAACACGCACCATCGCCTGTTCTACGGCCGCAAGGGCACGCCGACGCAATGGGCGCTCGCCGATGCACTGACCGAACTCGAACCCGGCGCGGAGGGTACTTTCCTTTATTGCTCGGGCGTCGCGGCCTTGGCGGCGGCCTTGTTGTCGGTGTTGACGCCGGGCGACGAATTGCTGCTGGTCGACAGCGCCTATGATCCGACCAGGGGCCTGGCGATGGGCCTGCTCAAGCGTTTAGGAATCAAAACGCGCTTCTATGACCCGCTGATCGGTGCGGGGATCGCCGATCTGATCGGCGACGACACCAGGGCGATCATGATGGAAAGTCCGGGCAGCCTGACCTTCGAAGTGCAGGACGTGCCCGCGATCGTCGCGGCGGCAAAGGCACGCGGCGTGACGACCTTGCTCGACAACACCTGGGCTACCCCCCTGCTTTTCCCAGCGATCTCCAAGGGCGTGGACCTGACGATCCTGGCCTGCACGAAATACGTCGTCGGCCATTCCGACGTGATGCTCGGCTCGGTCACCGCCGCACCTGGGCATTTCGCGAAGCTGCGCGATACCAGTTTCCAATTGGGTCAGGTCGCCAGCCCCGACGATTGCTGGCTCGGATCGCGCGGGCTGCGCACGATGGCAATGCGCCTGAAGCAGCACGAGGCCAGCGCACTGAAGATCGCGCATTGGCTGACCGAACAGCCCCAGGTCGCGGCGGTGCTGCACCCGGCCCTGCCCGGCTGCCCCGGCCACGATATTTTCACGCGCGACTTCAAGGGATCGTCCGGCCTGTTCTCGTTCGCGCTGCGTGGCGGCGATGAAGACGGCCGCGCCGCGCTGATCGACGGGCTCGACCTGTTCGGCATCGGCTATAGTTGGGGCGGGTTCGAAAGCCTCGCACTACCGGTCGATCCTCAGCGCTACCGCAGCGTCACCCAGCGTGACGATGCCGGGCCTATAATTCGCTTGCAGATCGGTCTGGAAGACCCCGGCGATCTGATCGCGGATCTCGCCGCCGGGCTCAAACGCTTCGGGGCGGCTACAGCGTGAACCCAATCGTCGCCTGGTTCGCGGCGAGCGGCCTGATCCTCAACCGACGGACGCTGACCGAAGCCGCCATCGCCGGAGGGCTAGTGCTCCTGTCGCTCGCGCTGGGGGTGCTCGTCAGCCGCAAGTTCGGCCCCGCTGCCGCCGAAGCCTGGCATAAACGGCTCGATCAGCGCGGCGAGGGGCTTGCCGATCGGCTTATCCTCATCATTCGCCACGCGGTCGCCGCCTTGCTGCTGGCGATCGTCTCCGCCGCTTATCCCTGGCCGCCGATCGCCGGTCTGCCGCTCGGCCTCGCGCTCGGCGCGGCGACGGCGTTTGCCGCCCGCGAATTGCTGCGCGGCGTCGGCATTCCGCGCGGCATCACCTGGACGGTGGTGCTTGTCATCTTCATCGCTTTGTTCAGTCGATCGGTAGGCGGACTCGAGGAAATCACCGATACGCTGGACAAGATCGGCGTCGATATCGGCTCGCGCCGCCTGTCGCTGCTCGCGCTCATTACCGCGCTGATCACCGTCGTCGCACTCTATGCCGGCGTGCGTCTGATCAACCGTGCGACCAGCCACTGGATTTCCAGCACGCGCGGCTTCGATGCGACGCAGAAACTGCTCGCGCAGAAACTTGCTGCCATCGCAGTCGTGATCGCGGCGTTCTTCGTCGGCATCGACCTGCTGGGTGTGGACCTGACCGCCTTTGCGGTGTTCTCCGGCGCGTTCGGCCTCGCCATCGGCTTCGGGTTGCAGAAGACGATCGGCAATTTGATCGCCGGGATCATCCTCCTCATGGACCGATCGATCAAGCCGGGCGACGTCATCGTCGTCGGCGACAGTTTCGGTTGGGTCAACAAGATCGGCGTGCGCGCCGTGTCGGTGTTGACCCGCGACGGCAAGGAACATTTGATCCCGAACGAAAACCTGATGACGCAGGAGGTGGAGAATTGGTCCTTCACTGATCGTAACGTGCGCGTTCGCATTCCCGTGACCGTCTCCTACGATTGCGACCTGAAGCTGGCGCAGGAACTGATGATGCGCGCGGCGAACGAATCCCCGCGCGTGCTGGACGAGCCCAAGCCCAATGTCTGGCTGCTCGCCTTCGGGGAGAACGGCGTGCAACACGAAATCCTTGCATGGATCAGCGATCCGCAGGGCGGCGTCGGCAATGTCCGCTCCGACGTTCTCAATCGTTTATGGTTCCTGTTCAAGGACCATGGTGTGGTTTTGCCCTATCCACAGCGCGACGTGCACATTCGCAGCGGCAGCATTGTCGCGCTCCCCACCAGCGACGATTAGCCTGGCTTTCGCGGTTGCCCACTGTGGCCCGCCAGCAACACAACGGCAACGTTTCGGACATGTTTCAGAATTATGTTGTGCGCTGCAGCACATTTCGGCAATTGCATTGCGTCGGACATCAGCCGCGCGGGGTGCTTTCAGCGCCCGACAGATGCGGTAAATCTTGACGAAGCAGGCGGGGACTAAACGCATTTCTACGTCGAAAGGGACATGATGCGCATTTCCACGCTAAGCCTGAGCGCCTTGCTGCTCGCCACCGCCACCCCCGCCTTCGCACAGGATGCGGCGGGCCCAACGGCGCCTCCGCCCGCGATCACGGTCACCGGTGGTGCTACGGTCGTTTCCGATTACCGATTCCGCGGCATCTCGCAGACGGACAAAAAGGTCGCCCTGCAGGGCACCTTCACAATCACGCACCAATCCGGGCTGTACGCCTCGGTGTGGGGTTCCTCGATCGACGATTACGTCGCCTTTGGCAGTGATCAGGAGCTGGATCTGATCGCCGGATATTCGCACACCTTCAAGAGCGGCGTGAAGCTTGATGGCGGCGTGCTCTATTATTATTATCCCGGCGCCGGCCACAACAAGACCGATTTCTTCGAGCCTTATGTCGACGTATCGGCGACCTATGGCCCGATCACCGGCAAGGTCACTGTCAATTATACGCCCAAGCAGTCGGCACAATCGCTCGACGGCATCCATAAAAAAGATAGCACCTATGTCGCCGGCGATCTTTCGGCCGCCATCCCGAAGACGCCGTTCAGCGTCACGGCGCATCTCGGCCATACCTTCGGGCCGAGCGCGCTGTCGCTCGGGTACAAGGGCTATACCGACTGGGGTCTGGGCGCCAGCTACACCTGGAACCACATCACGGTCGGTGCAAATTACGTCGACACCGACAAGAATAATTTCATCGTCGATGGCTTGGGTAATAGGCGCAACATCACGTCCGGCGGGTTCGTCGGTTCGGTCGGCGTCAGCTTCTAGACACCGCGAGCCACAAAAAGGGGACGGCTGTGCGGCCGTCCCCTTTTTTCGTGTCTCGAACAGACTGGATCTGGCGAAAACCGATCGACGTTCCCACGCGGGCGGAAATTCATCATCTCAAGCGCCGTTCAGACGCGGAACGTCAGCCTTTCTGGATTCTCGCCTACGCCGGAATGCCGGTACTGGAAGCCACCTGCTTACTTCGGCGGCGTGCTCGCCCGGGCGTCCTGCCCGTCGCCTTCCGGCGCGGCGATGATGTCGCGCGTCGTGCCGGCCTTGTCGACCACATTGGTGCCAGGATCGCCGGTTTCGGAACGGATGCCATCCGCCGCCACGTCGCCGCCAGCTGCATCGACCACCGCTGTCTCGGAAGCACTGCGCGCCGACGGGCCACCAAACAGGGCGTCGAGCGCCTGCGCATTCGGGTTGCCCGCCGTGGTCGGCGCTGCACCCGGTGCAGGCGGCACAAGCGAGAAGTCAGGCGGGATGACCAATGGTGCCTGCCGCGCAACGGCAAATTCGTCCGGCCGCGCCCGATCATAACCGCGCTTGCCGCAGGCAGACAGTGTGGCGACGAGCGCGAGGCCGGTGGCGACGATAACGAACTTACGCATTAGAATTCTCCACTGGCACCGCAGCACCTTGCTTGTCGCTGGAATCGATCTTCGCTGTATCGCGTATCAGAAGCGCGCGCACGAGCAAGACCACTACGCCAATCGTAATCGCCGCATCGGCGACATTGAAGACCAAAAACGGCCGCCACGAGCCGAAATGCAAGTCGGCGAAATCGACCACATAGCCCAATCGGATTCGATCGAGGATGTTACCGATCGCCCCGCCGAGCACGAGGCCCAGCGCCATCTGGTCCTGGCGGTTCCGCTCGCGCGCCATCCACACCGCCACACCGACGGCAATCGCGGCGGTCAGCGCGACCAAAGCCCAGCGCATCGTATCGCCCCCCGCCGGGAGAAGCCCGAGCGAAATGCCGATATTGGGCACGAAGCGCAGATCGAAGACCGACACGATCTCGCGATACGCCCCGAGCCGATCGATTCCGAGCGGCCCGGTCACGACCGCCTTCGCCACCTGATCCGCGACGAACAACGCGACGGCGGCGGCGATACCCGCTCTCGGCAGACCCGCGCTCATGCCACGACACTCGTACAACGGTCGCACAACGCCCCGTCCACTTTCACCTCGGGCAGATGGCGCCAGCAACGGCCGCATTTGTGGAATTCGGTTGGGGTCACTTTAACCTCATCGCCGGTCGAGACTTTCGCGACGATGAACAGTTCCGCCAGCGCCACGTTCGACAGAACCGCCTTCGGCACGGTCACCTCCGCCTCCAGGCTGGAGCGCACGCGCTTTTCGCGACGCAACGGCTCGATTGCCTCGGTCACCTGTACGCGAAGCGCCCGCACATCGCCCCACTGCGTCGAAACGGCGTCGTCGCCCGGCAAAGCGGGCAATTCCGGCCATTCGAGATAATGCACCGACCCGTCCTCACTCGGGAAGCGCGCCTGCCACGTCTCCTCGGCGGTGAAGCACAGAATCGGCGCGGCATACCGCACCAAAGCGTGGAACAGGATATCGAGCACCGTGCGGTACGACCGGCGCTTGATGTCCGTCGGCGCGTCACAATAGAGGCTGTCTTTGCGGATATCGAAGAAGAACGCCGACAGATCGTCCTGCGCAAAATCCGTCAGCAGGCGCAGATAGCGGTTGAATTCATACCCAGTCGCCGCCGTCTTCAATTCGACGTCAATCATGCCCAGACGGTGGAGGATGTAGCGCTCCAGTTCGGGCATGTCCTTGACCGCGACCCGCTCGGAGTCGCTGAACCCGTCGAGCGCACCGAGCAGATAGCGCAAGGTGTTGCGGAGCTTGCGATACGCGTCGCTCGCCGTGCCGAGCACTTCCTTGCCGATCTTCACGTCATCGAAATAATCGGTCGAAGCGACCCACATGCGCAGGATGTCGGCGCCCGATTCCTGGATGATCTTCAGCGGATCGACCACGTTGCCGAGCGATTTCGACATCTTGCGGCCCTGCCCGTCGAGCGCGAAGCCGTGAGTCAGCACTGCGTCATACGGCGCGCGCCCGCGCGTGCCGGCGGATTCGAGCAGCGACGACTGGAACCAACCGCGATGCTGGTCCGACCCTTCGAGGTAGAGGTTCGCACGCGTCCCCGCGCCGTAGCGCGCCTCGATCACGAAGGCATGGGTCGAGCCAGAGTCGAACCAAACGTCGAGGATGTCGTTGATCACCTCATAATCGGCGAGTTCATAGTCCGCGCCGAGCAATGCCCGATGATCGGCGGCGAACCACGCATCCGCTCCGCCAGCCTTAAACGCGGAAACGATGCGCGCGTTGACGGCGGCGTCGTTGAGATATTCGCCGCTCGCCCGGTTGACGTAGAGCGCGATCGGCACGCCCCAGGCACGCTGACGCGAGATGACCCAATCCGGCCGCCCCTCGACCATTGCGCGGATGCGGTTTTCCGACCGAGCTGGCACCCAGCGCGTGCGCGCGATGGCGTCGAGCGCGATCTCGCGTAGGGTGGCGCCGTTACCTCGTTCTTCCCCCCTCCCGCTTGCGGGAGGTATCGGATTACGGCCTTCACTCGCATCATCTGCGGACAGGCCCTCCCCTAACTCCTCCGGCGAGCGAGAGGGGAATTCTTCGCAATCCATCGGGATGAACCATTGCGGCGTGGCGCGGAAGATGACCTTGGCTTTGGAGCGCCACGAATGCGGATAGGAATGCGCGAAATCGTCGCTCGCCGCGAGCAACCCGCCCGCCGCCCGCAAATCCGAACAGATCGGCCCATCGGCAGCGACGAACTTCTTAGTGATGACGCTGCCCTGCCCGCCGAGCCAGGCCCAGTCGGCCCGGTACATCCCCGCGCCATCGACCGCGAAAACGGGGTCGAGGCCATATTGCTTACACAGCAGAAAATCGTCCTCGCCGTGGTCCGGAGCCATATGCACAAGACCCGTGCCAGCATCGGTGGTGACGAAATCGCCGGGCAGGAACGGACGCGGCTTGGCGAAGAACCCGCCGATTTTGTGCATCGGGTGGCGCGTGGCGGCGCCTTCGAGCTGCGAACCCAAAATTTGGTGCGCTTCAATATTTTGCAAATCGCCCGAGTCCAATTGGATGCCCGTGCGGCGTTCGAAATCATTCTTCAAGTCGAACGCAATTAGGAAACGCCGCCCGTCTTCAGCGTTGAAAACCTGATAGTGGATTTCAGGCCCATAGCTCAGCGCCTGATTCACAGGGATCGTCCACGGCGTCGTCGTCCAGATCACCGCATGCGCGCCGACCAGTTCGGGTGCGTTCGGCGCGTCGATGATCTCGAACGCAACGTCGATCTG
>NZ_JANYEK010000169.1 GCF_025363195.1 Sphingomonas sp. | reverse complement strand
GGGGGGGGGGGGGGGCGGGCTTAGGAGCCGGCGGATCGTTGGACAAAGCCTGTTTGGCGAGCTCGCCGATGCCGCCCAAGGTGCCGATCAATTGCGTCGCCTCGACCGGGAACAGGATGGTCTTGGCGTTGGGCGAGGTGGCGAACTTGCCGACCGCCTCGACATATTTCTGGGCGATGAAATAGTTGAGCGACTGCGCGCTACCCTGTTCGATCGCGATCGAAACGAGCCGCGTGGCGGTCGCTTCGGCCTCCGCACCACGTTCGCGGCCTTCGGCATCGCGGAAGGCGGCTTCGCGGCGTCCTTCCGCTTCGAGGATCTTAGATTGTTTCTGCCCCTCGGCACGAAGAATCTCGGAGGCACGCGAACCTTCCGCTTCGAGAATGTTGGCGCGCTTTTCGCGTTCGGCCTTCATCTGACGGCCCATGGCGTTGACTATGTCGGCGGGCGGGCGAATATCCTTCACCTCGACGCGAGTGATCTTGACGCCCCACGCCGCGGTTGCATGATCGACCACGACCAGCAGCCGCGCGTTGATCTCGTCGCGCTTCGACAATGTTTCGTCGAGGTCCATCGAGCCCATCACGGTGCGCAGGTTGGTCGTCGTCAACTGGAGGATCGCGACGTACAGTTCGGAAACCTCATACGCGGCCTTGGCTGCATCGAGCACCTGGAAGAACACCACACCATCGACCGCGACCATCGCATTGTCCTTGGTGATGATCTCCTGCCCTGGAATGTCGATCACCTGCTCCATCATGTTCACCTTGCGGCCGACCTGATAGAAAAAGGCGGGGTAGAAATTGAAGCCGGGTCGCGCCGTGGTGGTGAAGCGCCCGAAATGTTCGATCGTATATTGATAGCCCTGCCGGACGATCTTGATGCTGGTGAACAGATACAGCAGCACAAAGGCCAGAACGAGCGCGCCTGCAGTTAAAACCATGACCGAGAACCTCTCCAACACTGTTGCGACAATTTAGCAGATCGCGCGGTCGGCGATAGCGGAATAGTGCCACTGGCGACGGTGCCCCCGGAGATTTCAGCAGCCGAAGGTCACACAAAGTCACACCGTATCGGCATTGAAACCGACCTTTTCCAAGGTGGGGCATTGGAAATAGTGAGCGGCATCGGCGATCGGGTTCATGGCAGGGCATCCGAGCCACGCATTCCCAACATTGCAAGCGCGTCATGACGAAATCGTTTCGGCGTCGCGTGGATCGTGAATTCCGGTAGCCCAAGCTGCTCCAGCCGCGCACCCTAGCGCATCCGGTGACCTTTGGTTACATGGCACGCCACGATTCCCCTCCCGCGCAGGAACTGGCACCCCATGGAAATCCGCCTCGGCCTCACCTTCGACGATGTGCTGCTCTATCCGGCAGCGTCCGACATCGTGCCGAGCATGGCGGATACGCGCACGCAATTGACGCGCGGGATCAAGCTCGACATCCCGATCCTCTCCTCCGCGATGGACACGGTCACCGAGGCGGACATGGCGATCGTCATGGCGCAATTGGGCGGTATCGGCGTGCTCCACCGCAATATGGAAGTTCTCGAGCAGTGCGATGCAGTTCGCCAAGTCAAGCGGTTCGAGAGCGGCATGGTAGTCAATCCGATAACGATCGCGCCGGATGCGACCTTGGCGCAGGCGCAGGCGCTGATGACTCGGCACCGGATCAGCGGTATTCCGGTTGTGGAGCGGGGCGGAAAGCTGGTCGGCATCGTAACCAATCGCGACGTGCGCTTCGCTGAAAATCCGAACCAGCCGGTTTCGGAGCTGATGACGCACGAAAACCTTGCCACTGTCTCCACCGGAGTGGGTCAAGAAGAAGCACGGCGCCTTTTGCACCAGCGCCGGATCGAAAAATTACTGGTGGTGGATGAAGGGTATCGCTGCGTCGGGCTGATCACCGTCAAGGACATCGAGAAGGCGGTGACCTATCCCAACGCGACCAAGGACGGCGCTGGTCGTCTGCGCGTCGCCGCGGCGACCACGGTTGGAGAGAAGGGGTTCGAGCGGACTGCTTCGCTGATCGATGCCGAATGCGACCTGATCGTGATCGATACTGCGCATGGCCATAACCGAGACGTCGCGCGGGCGGTGGAGCGGGTGAAGAAGCTTTCGAACTCGGTCCAGGTGATCGCTGGCAACGTGGCGACGGCCGAGGCGACACGCGCGCTGATCGACGCGGGCGCGGATGGGATCAAGGTCGGCATCGGGCCGGGGTCGATCTGCACCACACGCGTCGTGGCGGGCGTGGGCGTGCCGCAGCTGACCGCTGTGATGGATTGCGCGGAAGAGGGCCATAAGCACGGCGTGCCGGTGATCGCCGATGGCGGCATACGCACCTCGGGCGACATCGCCAAGGCCTTGGCGGGGGGTGCGTCCAGCGTAATGATCGGGTCGTTGCTGGCCGGCACCGAGGAAGCGCCGGGTGAGACGTTCTTGTATCAGGGCCGGGCGTATAAATCCTATCGCGGCATGGGATCGGTCGGGGCGATGGGACGTGGGTCTGCTGATCGCTATTTTCAGGGCGACATCAAGGATCAGTTGAAGCTGGTGCCCGAGGGGATCGAGGGTCAGGTAGCCTTCAAGGGCCCGGCCAAGGATGTGATCCACCAACTGGTCGGCGGCGTGAAAGCGGCCATGGGCTATACCGGTGCAGCGACGATCACGGAATTGCAGAAGCGGGCGCGGTTCGTCCAGATTACCGGTGCGGGGCTGATGGAAAGCCATGTGCATGACGTGACAATCACGCGCGAGGCGCCGAATTATCCGACGCGATAATTTCCTCCGGCTTGTGAGTTTCAGGTCGGTCATGCCCCCGGCATGACCTGAACGGCATGGGGTGCCGTTTGCCGGGAACTGGGCTAGGGGAGCGTTGTGAAAACGCCATCCACCATAACGAGCCCTTCCCCGACCGCTGCAAGCGGGATGGGGGAACAATGACACCCTCCGCCCGTATTCAGGCTGCCATCGACCTGCTCGACGCCATCGTCGCCGCCGCGCGGGATTCCGGCGCGGCGGCGGATACCATCATCGCCAAATATTTCAGCCAGCGTCGCTATGCGGGCAGCAAGGACCGGCGCGCGGTGCGCGAACTGGTCTATGCCGCTATCCGTATGCTCGGTGAGCGGCCGAAAAGCGGGCGAGCGGCAATGTTGGCGCTGGCGGAGGGCGATGCGGAGATGCGCGCGCTGTTCGATGGTTCGGCGCATGCTCCGGCGGCGATCGGCGACAAGGAGGTTGCGGCGGTGCTGGGCGTTGCCCCGGAGTGGATCGTGGCCAAGCTGCTGGCCTCTGGTATCGGCGCGGACGAGTTGCCCGCGCTGATCGATCGCGCGCCGCTGGATGTGCGAATCAACCGCTTGAAACCTGCGTCTGCGCCGATCGAGGGGGCGGAGCCGATTGCCGGGCTGGCCGATGCGTGGCGGCTGCCATCCGGTACCAATATCGAGACGCTGGATGCCTTCAGAGACGGCGCCCTAGAGGTACAGGACGCTGGCAGCCAGATCGTGTCGCTGGCGGCGGAAGCTTCTGCGGGGCAGCGGGTCGTCGATTTGTGCGCGGGGGCCGGGGGCAAGACGCTCGCGCTGGCGGCAGCGATGGGGAATGACGGCGTATTGCTCGCGACCGATACCGATCGCGCACGACTGTCCCGGCTGGCACCGCGCGCCGAGCGGGCGGGCGCGACGATGATCGAGACGCGGTTGCTTAATCCCGGCAGCGAGGCAGAAACGCTGTCGGATTGGGCGGACAGCGCGGACTGCGTGCTGATCGACGCACCCTGTTCGGGGACGGGAACGTGGCGGCGCAACCCGGAAGCGCGCTGGCGGTTGACGCCCGAGCGGATCGCAAGGCTAGCGGGGACGCAGGCGCATGTGTTGGAGATCGGCGCGGGGCTAGTGAAGCCGGGTGGCGCGTTGGTGTATATCGTCTGTTCGTTGCTGGACGAGGAAGGGGCGGGGCAGGTTGCCGCTTTCCTCAGTGCGCATTCGGGCTGGACGAGCGATGCACCCAATCTCCCAGCCGGACGGACGCACGGACCGGGCGTGCGCCTGACCCCGGCGCACGACGATACCGACGGGTTTTTTGTCGCACGGCTCCGGCGCGCGTGCTAGCTCGACCCCATTGTGACTAAACTCGGTACATCTGGGCTGGAGAGCATCATGCGTTATTCGTCCGTCGCCGCCGCTGCTGCGCTCACATTGCTGACGGTCTCGACGTCGCTGCACGGCCAGCGCGCCGAAGAACAGATCGATCCGCGATCGATCGCGCTGCTCGCGCAGGGCAAGGCGGCGCAGGCGGCGGGCAATCTCGACGGCGCGACCGATTTGATCGAGACGGCGCTGGCGGTCGATCCCCGCAACCGTGCCGGGTTCGTGACGTTGGGGGATGTCGCTCAGGCGCGCAGTCTGCCGGGCAAGGCGATCCGGCTGTATCGTGAGGCGCTGTTGCTCGAACCCAATGACCGGCTCGCCCTCAAGGGGCAGGGCGAGGCAATGGTGATGAAAGGCGCGGTAATCCAGGCGAAGGCGAACCTCGCCAAGATCCGGACGTTGTGCGCAAAGGCGGCCTGCCCCGAAGGCAATGCACTGGCGGCGGTGATCCTGAAGGGGCCGCCGATTCAGACGGCTGCCGTGGCGACAAAGGTTCCGGATAAGGCGCCGTCCGCCAAGGAATGATCCTCAGGCGCTCATCACACGGGCGAGTTCGACGAATTCCGACACGCTCAGCGTTTCCGCGCGCCGCGTCGGATCGATACCGACCCGTGACAGCGCATCCAGCGCGCCGGGCAGGCTCTTGACGCTTTGCCGCAGCATCTTTCGGCGTTGGCCGAAAGCGGCGGCGGTCAGGCGTTCCAGCGTGGCGAATTTCACCCCCTCCGGCTCGGGCGCGGGCGTGATGTGGACCACTGCCGACATAACCTTGGGTGGCGGGGTAAAGGCCGAGCGGTGCACGGGCATCGCCAGCTTCGCCGACGACCGCCACTGCGCCAGCACGGCAAGGCGACCATAAGCGTCATCCCCCGTATTGGCGACGATGCGGTCGGCGACTTCCTTTTGAAACATCAGCGTCAGGCTTTGCCACCACGGCGACCATTCGACCGACAGCCAGCGGACGAGCAGGGCCGTACCGATATTGTAGGGCAGGTTGGACGCGATGTGCGGCTTGCCCTGAAACAGAGCCTGCGCATCGATTTCCAGCGCATCGTCCTCGATGACCCGGAGCTTGCCCGGAAATACCTCGCCGAGTTCGGCGAGCGCGGGAATACAGCGCCGGTCGCGTTCTACTGCCGTGACGCGGGCACCGGCCTGCAACAGCGCGCGGGTCAGGCCACCGGGACCGGGGCCAACCTCGAAGACCTCAGCGTCGTTCAGGTCGCCAGGAATTTTCGCGATACGCGCGAGCAACTGACCGTCGAGCAGGAAATTCTGGCCCAGCGCCTTGCTCGCATTGAGGCCGTGGCGGGCGATGACCTCGCGCAGCGGCGGCAGCGGATCGGACGGCGGGGGGGTGGCGGTCACCGCCCCAGCGCGGCGCGGCGTTCGGTCGCTTCTCCGGCCATGCGGATCGCGGCGATCATCGCGCCGGGATGCGCGATGTTCTTTCCCGCAATGCCGAAGGCGGTGCCATGATCGGGCGAGGTGCGCACTATCGGCAGGCCAAGCGTTATATTCACGCCCTCGTCGAAATGCAGTGTCTTGAGCGGCACCAGCGCTTGATCGTGATAACAACAGATCGCCGCGTCATAGGTGGAACGGGCGCGGGCGTGGAACATCGTATCGGCGGCGAACGGGCCGGTCGCTTCGATCCCCTCATCGCGCAACTGCGCAATTGCCGGGATGATGAAGTCGATCTCCTCGCGCCCGATCGCGCCACCTTCGCCCGCGTGCGGATTGAAACCGGCAAACGCCAGCCGCGGATTTTCGATACCGAAATTGCGGTAAAGGCCACGCGCGGTGGCGCGGCCTTTGGCAACGATCAGGTCGATCGACAGCAATCCCGCGACGAGATTGAGCGCGACATGGGTGGTGACAGGGACGACGCGCAAGGTCGGCCCGGCAAGCATCATCACGGCGTTCTCACGCGAAACACCGCAGCGCTCGGCCACGAATTCAGTCTGGCCGGGATAGGTGAAGCCGACCTGGTAGAGTTGCGCCTTGGATACCGGG
>NZ_JANYEK010000157.1 GCF_025363195.1 Sphingomonas sp. | reverse complement strand
TGACGGTGACGTTGGGCGCAAGCGTCGCCCTTGTCGGGCTGATAGACGGGATGGCCGAGGCGACGGCCTCGATCGCCAAGGTTTTTTCAGGCTACCTGTCCGACCGGCTGCGTAAGCGCAAGGCGCTCATCCTGATCGGCTACGGCCTTGGTGCCGCCACCAAGCCGCTGTTTGCGCTCGCAGCGTCGCCCGCCGTTGTGTTCGGCGCACGTTTTGCCGACCGCATCGGCAAAGGCTTGCGCGGCGCACCGCGCGACGCACTCGTCGCCGACGTCACCCCGCCTGAAATCCGCGGGCGCGCGTTCGGGCTGCGCCAGTCGCTCGATACGGTCGGAGCGTTTGCGGGGCCACTGCTTGCGATCGGGTTGATGGTGCTGTTCGCCAATGACATCCGGATGGTGTTCTGGATCGCAGCCATCCCGGCAGCGCTCGCTGTGGCGTGCGTCGTGTTCGGCGTCGAGGAGGCGACTGTCGCGAGCCCGCCAGTGGCAGCGCCGCCAATCCGGCTGATCGACCTGAAGCGGTTGCCGCGCGCTTTCTGGATGGTCACGCTCGTTGGCATGGCATTCACGCTCGCGCGATTCAGCGAGGCGTTTCTGATCCTGAAAGCAAGCGCCGAGGGCCTGCCGCTGGTGCTTGCACCGCTCGTTCTCGTCGTGATGAACCTCGTGTACGCCCTCGGTGCCTATCCGGCTGGAATATGGTCGGATCGCGCGCCCGCACGGTGGCTGTTCGTATGGGGTTTGGTCGCGCTGATCGCTGCCGATCTATCGCTAGGACTGGTCCCGGGTCTCGGCGGCGCGTTCCTCGGTATCGCGCTTTGGGGCGTTCACATGGCGCTGACCCAAGGGTTGCTCGTCAAGCTCGTCGCCGATTACGCCCCGGCCGACCTGCGCGGCTCGGCGTTCGGCGCATTTAACCTAATGACCGGCGTCGTGATGCTGTTCGCCAACGTCATCGCCGGGCTGGTCTGGGACCGCTTCGGCGCAAACGCGACCTTTCTGGTCGGTGCCGGGTTTGCGGTTGTCGCACTGCTGATAGCCGCTCGGTTAAAGGCAGTCACTGAAACGGTCTGATCAGAAACAGCGTATTTCTGTGTCCGCAGAGGTTCGCTATTGTGCCTACAGGGACGCAATAGCAAGACCCAACTCCGGACGCTCTAGGCCCCTTCCTGCCGCCGCAATTACGGTTATCCGTCAATCGTCGCTGCGATTTGGTTGATGGCGTTCGCCCATGCGATCGGTAGCACGATCGCAACTCCCGGATGACAAATTCGATCTGTGTCTCTGCGGGCAAGTCATCGGAGCGGTGGATAAACTTGAATCCACCCACCGCAACGTCCATTTCAGCGCGCTAATCAGCCGGAGGACCCTGTTACCGCCATGACGACGACCACCGAAGCCACCCCCCGTTCTTTCGAGGCCGATGTCGGCAAGCTGCTGCATCTGATGGTGCACTCGGTCTATTCGGACAAGCACGTGTTCCTGCGCGAACTGATCTCCAACGCTGCCGATGCATGCGAGAAATTGCGTTATGAGGCCCTGAGCAACGCAGGCTTGCTCGGCGACGATGGCCAACCGCGGATCACCGTGACGCTGGATGCCGAGACGCGCCAGCTGACGATCGAGGACAATGGCATCGGCATGAGCGAGGCCGAACTCGCCGACGCGCTCGGCACGATTGCGCGCTCTGGTACCAAGGCGTTCATCGATCGTATCGCCGGCGCGAAGGAACCCGAGGGCAGCCAGTTGATCGGCCAGTTTGGCGTAGGCTTTTATTCTGCTTTCATGGTTGCTGACAAAGTCAACGTGACCTCGCGCCGCGCCGGCGAGGACAGCGCCTCGCTTTGGTCGTCGGATGGCCAAGGCACCTATACGATCCAGCCGGTCGACGTGGCGGATGCCCCAGCCCACGGCACGAGCGTGCTGCTCCATCTCAAAGAAGATTCGACGACCTATACCGACGGCTTCACCGTCGAGCGGACGATCAAGGCACAGTCGGGCCATGTTCCCGTGCCGATCTTTCTCAAGGACAAGCCCGACGCGGAGCCCAAGCAGATCGCCGATGGCGCGGCGTTGTGGACCAGGCCCAAGGTCGAGATCGCACCGGAGGACTATACCGACTTCTATCGCAGCGTGGCCGGCCAGTTCGATGCGCCCGCGCTGACGCTGCATTACCGCGCCGAAGGGATGCACGAATATACTGTGCTCGCCTTCATTCCCGAGACGAAACCGTTCGACTTGTTCGATCCCGATCGCGCCGGTCGCATGAAGCTCTACGTCCGCCGGGTGTTCATCACCGACGAAGCCGAGATCCTACCGCGCTATTTACGCTTCGTGCGCGGGCTCGTTGATTCTAGCGACTTGCCGCTCAACGTCTCGCGCGAGATGATACAGGACAGCCCGGTGCTCGCCGCGATTCAGAAGGGCGTGTCGAACCGGATCCTGAGCGAGCTCGATAAGCTCGCGGCAAACGACACCGAGCGGTACCTCAAACTGTGGAACACGTTTGGCGCGGTGCTCAAGGAAGGCCTTTACGAGGATTACAGCCGGCGCGAGACGCTGCTTGGCCTGGCGCGGTTCAAGACGACGACCTCGGGCGACGCCTGGCGTTCGCTCAAAGACTATGCCGCTGATCTCAAGGACAACCAGACTGCGGTCTATTATGCGGTCGGGCCCGATCTCGATCGGCTCGCCTCGTCGCCACAGCTCGAGGGGTTCCGCGCGCGCGGGATTGAGGTGCTGCTGCTGAGCGACCATGTCGACAGCTTCTGGGCCGCCGCCGGCATGGATTTCGACGGCAAGCCATTCAAATCGGTGACGCAAGGACTCGCGGATCTAAGCCTCATCCCGCTGCCCGAGGGTGCCGAACCCGCCCCGGTGATCTCGGAGAGCGTCGACGCCTTCATCACCTTCTTAAAGGCGACGCTCGGTGACGTGGTGTCAGACGTGCGCGTGTCCGAGCGGCTGACCGAAAGCGCGGTGTGTCTGGTCGCTCCCGAACATGGCATGGACCGCCAGCTCGAGAAAATGCTTGCCGGCGCCGGCCGGCTCGACGCCGTCGCCAAGCCGGTGCTCGAGGTCAACCCGCGCCACCCGCTGATCGAGAAGCTCGGCGCGGCCAGCGGCGATGACGCGTTGCGCGAAGATGCAGCGCATCTGTTGTTCGACGAAGCCCGGATTGCCGATGGTGAATTGCCAGTCGACCCGCGTGGCTTTTCCGCGCGGCTGACGCGCGTATTGCGTCGCGGGATTGAGTGAGCGGACAGTCGCGATCCTAAGTCGAAGGTCCGTCGACACTTTGGTGCTAATGCCGACAATCGCTTCGCCCGCAGAACGTACCAAGATATTAAATCCGGCTTGACCCAACCCCGCCGTTCAACGGGACATTTGCGCTTCCCAAAAGCGGTCATCGTTCAGCGGCCGCACCCGGCACGGTCAATCACGGGCCGTGATGGGCAGTTCGATTGCTTAAACAGGAGAATGGCGGCACGATCTCTGGATGAAGGGTGTATTCGAGGTCAGTGGTGCACGGGCCTGCGCATGGTCAATGGTGGAGGCGACGCCGAGGCTCAGGCTGCGCACATCTGGAGCGTGGCCGACGGCGGGCCTGACGCCGTACAGAACGGCATCGCCCTCTCTGCGACCGCGCACTGGCTGTTCGACCGCCACCTCATCAGCTGCGATGAAGAGTGCCGGTTGCTGGTGTTGCACAACAAGGTCCCGTCCGAGCTCATCCGGCTGTTCCCGCAACCGGGCGAGCGTGTCCACTTGCCGGCTGTCTCTCGGCTCCACCCGCGCCGCGATTATGTCGCCAGGCACCGTGCCCGCTTTGCAGGTCTCGACGCTTGAGTAGCTACTCGGACGTCATCACCGCGTATGACGGCCAGGCCGGCGTGTTGGCCGAACGATATGAAGCGGTATCGTCTGAGCGGATGCTGGCGGACATGTTGCCGGTCATTTCGGGCGGTGGAGCTAGCAAACTGGCCCTCGATGTTGGCGCCGGCACAGGACGTGACGCGGCTTGGCTGAGCTCTCTCGGATATGAGGTAGTGGCAGCCGAGCCGGCTGAAGGGATGCGCCGGATCGCAGCCGATAAGCATGGGAGCAGCGAGATCCGCTGGATTAACGATGCGCTGCCGTCGCTCGACCATGTCCACGCGCTCGGCCTGGCCTATGACCTCGTGTTGCTGTCGGCCGTCTGGCAACACGTCTCCCCTGCCGACCGGCCCCGCTCATTCCGTAAACTCGCCACGCTGATGAAGCCAGGCGGCGTACTTGTGATGACACTCCGCCACGGGCCCGCCCCGCCCGACATGCAGATGCACCCGACCTCGACCGCCGAGATCGAGGGTTTGGCCCGAACATACGGGCTGGAGGTGCTGCGGGTCGCAGCCTCAAACGATCAGGGCGGACGCACGGGTGTGACCTGGGATATCATGGCGCTGCGAATGCCAGACGATGGCACCGGCGCGCTTCCGCTGGTGCGCGGCATCGTTCTGTCAGACGAGAAATCGTCTACCTACAAGCTGGCGCTGCTTCGGGCAGTGGCGCGCATCGCAGAGTATGCGCCAGCGGCGGCGACGACGGCACCCGACGGCCGGGACGCAGTCGAGGTGCCGCTCGGGCTGGTCGCACTCAATTGGCTGAGAATGTATTTGCCGCTTGTTCGAGCAGGACTCCCGCAGATGCCGGGCAACGTCGGCACTGGGCGGCTGGGCTTCGCCAAAGATGGCTTCGAGGCGCTGCTGGCCCTTGGCATCGCTCCGATCGAGTTGCGGGTCGGTGCTACGTTCGCCGGCGAACACGCCTTGGCCGTCGCTTCGGCCCTCTCCCGAGCCACCCACACGATCGCCAAGATGCCAGCGACTTTTACTCGCTACCCGAACAGCGACGCACAGGTGTTCGGAGTGACCCGTCAGCGTCGGGGCGGCGCATCCGCAACCGTGCTCGACCTTGAGATGCTGCGCGGCTGTGGACTGCTTGAGGTACCGGGCCATTTGTGGCGGGCCATGTCGCGGTTCGGCCCGTGGATCGAACCAATGCTGGTGGCTGAATGGTCTCGGCTCACGCGCGCCAATGCTGAGCGCATGGGTCTGGCGATTGCTCCAGGTGCTGCGGAAACCGCACTGGCATGGACAGAGCCAGCCCGCACCACCTCCCTCGCGCGCGATGTCGCGCTGCTGTTGCTCGAGCGAGGGCAGCCAATAGAATGCGTCTGGACGGGGCGTTCGCTGAAGGCGAACACGTTCGACATCGATCATTGCCTCCCATGGTCGGTCTGGCCATGCGGCGACCTCTGGAACCTGATGCCGGCCCACACCCGGGTCAATCAGCACGAGAAACGCGATCGATTACCTTCGGCCACAGCA
>NZ_JANYEK010000026.1 GCF_025363195.1 Sphingomonas sp. | reverse complement strand
CCTAGAATCTCGGACTCGCGAGCTATTAAAAACATTTACTCGTTTTCCAGCGGGGTCCTAATTCGACGCTTATCCACACGGTACTTGTCCATCGCGTATAGCGCGTCGAAGCGAGACTTGATCGAGCCCGCCCCAGTCGTGGTCAACGCCATCGGCGCCGATTGCACGCGCGGATCGCACGTCGCCGCGGCCGGCGATGCGGTACCAAGCGCCGATAGCGTGCAGCAAAGCACAATCGTCGTCCGCGCGATATTCGAGATCATATCACTTCCCCCCGGCCCCGACGCCCCCCGGCGTGGCCGGCAAACTGTCAAAGACTTGAAGAAATGTCGAGTCGAACAGGTCGCCAATAAGGGGGCTGGTTAACCATCTAGGTCGTGTTGACATAGTGGCTTCCCAAACTGCGTAATGTCTGATTCATATGTGGACGCCCCCTATGGCAAGGGCTTTTTCGGGATGGGTTTGATCGGTTGCTTTCATATGTCCGGCCTGTTTGTGCGGCATGTTGCCGCTGGCCCAAATGGAAATCCGCCGATGAGGTCCCTAGGTGTTTGATCCGACGTTTTAACGGTGCGATTCTTTCGTTGGAATGGAAGGAAGCCATATGGAACAGGTACGTCACGGGAGCGCCACGACCACGCACGCGGTCTGAGCAGCAATACAGCGATCGCAAGCTTCGCTCTCGGCGCTGAGCCCGGAGTATGCGATCAATCCGAAGACTGTCGCGAAATGTCGGAAGCGGGCGACGGTCGAGGATCTGAAGACCTGGCCGAAGGCCCCTCATTCCACGACCCTGACCGAAGCCGAAGAGGCGGCGGTCATCGCATTCCGGCGGCACACATTGCTGCCGCTGGACGACTGCCTCTATGCGCTACAGCCGTCGATCCCTCGTCTGACGCGCTCAGCGTTGCAACGTTGCTTGCAGCGCCACGGCATTTCCCGCCTGCCGGACATTGAGGGCGACAAGCCGAAGCGACAGCGCTTCAAGCTCTACCTGTTCGGTGGCATCGACCGCACGAGCAAGTTCGCGGTTACGCAGCTGGTCGACAAGGCCGACAGGCGAACCGCCTGGGAGCTCCTCGAACACTTGCTGAAAGCCGTGCCCTACCGGATCCACACGATCCTTACGGATAATGGCATCCAGTTCGCCAAGCAGCCGCGCAATCGCAACACCGCCTGGTCGCGCCAGATGCGCTTCGAAATGATCTGCGAGGCGAACGACATCGAGCACCGGCTCACCAAACCGAACCACCCTTGGACCAACGGCCAGATCGAGCGGATGAACCGCACCATCAAAGAGGCGACCGTCAAGCGCTTCCACTACGAGAGCCACGACGAGCTCCGGACGCATCTCTACGACTTCATCGCCGCTTATAACTTCGCCCGTCGGCTCAAGACCCTCAGCGGTCTCACACCATACGAATACATCGCCAAAATCTGGACGTCAGAGCCAGACAGGTTCATACGATCGACGTGGATCACATGCGTGGGCTCGGCTGGCGAAAAGATCGATCGATCGAGCGTTGGTCCATAGTTAGCGGCATGTTGCAACCGTTCGGCAAACGCCGCGTTGAGCGACCGAGGACTAGGATATTTCATTTTGTGCCATGTGCTTATCATCGAGGACGAGCCATTCATCGCGATGGACATCCAGCAGCTGCTCGAGCAGGAGGGCGCGACGTCGTTCTCCTTCGCCGGCAGCGAAGATGAAGCAGTGGCCTCGGCGATGCAATCCCGACCCGACGTCATCACGTCGGACGTGAAGCTGGCAAGTGGCACCGGTCCGCACGCGATCGAGACGATCTTCGAGCGGCTCGGCACTATTCCTGTGATCTTCATCACAGGATCGCCCCAGGACTGCACGCCCTGCGAGCCCCCGGGCGTCATCCTAAGGAAGCCGGTCGATGCCCGCGAGGTGGTCGCGGCGTTCCATTCGGTGCGTCCATGACACGACGTCATGCCTGAAGCGATCCGATTAGGCGCGGATGCTCTGCAGCGACGAGCGTAGCGTCCAGACGACGCCGTCATCGGCATATTCCAACTCACCCCTGCCACCCAGGTCTCTCGCCAGTCCCTCCATAAGCCGGGACCCAAATCCCTTCTTGGTTGGCGGTTTGACCGCCGGTCCGTCGAACTCGGACCAGCGCATTAGCAAGATCTCGTCGTTTACCTGACCCTCGATCGTCCACCGAAGTTCGACGTGGCCGACCTCGTTCGAGAGCGCACCGTATTTGGCCGCGTTCGTCGATAGCTCGTGGAGCGACATCGAGAACGCCAGCGCGGCCTTCGCCGACAGTTGGACGTCGGGTCCGTCGATCAGAATCCGACCCTGTTTGGTGCCATGCAAACGGACGGCTCCCTCGACGACCATCGCTATTGGTGCCGCGGTCCAGCTGGACTGTGTCAGCAGATCATGCGCGTGGGCGAGCGTTCTGAGACGTTCGCTGATCGCATCCCGGGCCTCGTCTGGCGTGGCGACGTTGCGCAGCGACTGGCTCACGATGGACTGGACCACGGCCATAGTATTCTTGATGCGGTGCTCGAGTTCGGCGGTCAGCAGTATGCGGTGGCTCTCCGCCTCCTTCTCCCTGCTGATGTCCCTCACTGTGCCTACGAAACGGCGGACCCCGCCCGTCGTCTCCGCCAGTGCGCCTTTCGCTTGAATCCAGCGCTCTTTTCCATCGACCTTGCTGATTGTGCGGTATTCCATCTCGGCCGTACCGTCGCCATCGGGGCCGAGCGCCGCTGCATTGATCGCGACGACGCGCTCACGGTCGTCTGGGTGGACCCGCGCGAGAAACGAACTCTCGTAGTCCAGCGGTTCGTCGGGACCATGACCGAGAAGCTCGCGTGTCCGCGCGTCCCAGGTCATCTCGCGCAGCGATGGTGACGACTGCCAGGCACCAAGCTCTCCGGCCTCCAATGCCAACCGGGTCCGCTCTTCGCTCGCTGCGAGCGCCCTTATGGATTCGTGTTGCGCCGTGCGGTCACGAAGGATCTTGAGAAACCCGATCGGAACCTGCCTATCGCTGGTCAGTGGCATCATCTCGCCGCTGGCCCAGAACCGCGATCCGTCCTTGCGCAGGTGCCAGCGTTCGTCGGCCCCCCGACCGGACACCAGGGCGGCGCGCATCTCTCGGTCCGGAATCTCCTGGTCGCGGTCTTCCGGCGTAAAGAAGGTCGTGCAGTGCAAGCCGATGATCTCTTTTTCCGACCAGCCCATGAGCGCGTGGGCTCCTGCGTTCCAGCTGGTGATCACGCCCTGAAGGTCGAGCGTGACGATGCCGTAGTCCATCGCACTATCGAGGATGAGACGATTACGGTGTTCCTCCTCGCGTCTGTGGCTCACCGCCCGCCGCAGTTCGAGCAACGTCATGACCTGACGGGCCAGGACTTCGAGGGTGAGACGCTGGAAGGACGTGATCCCCTCCGGTCGAGGTGCGCGATCGAGCACGCAGAGCGTCCCTATCGGCAGGCCGCCCGGCGTCTTGAGGAGAGCCCCTGCGTAAAATCGTATTCCGTCGTCCGGCGTGACTAGGGGATTGCGGTCGACCCTCGGATCGAGCCGCGTGTCCGGAATGACCAGGGTGTCCGTCTGGAGAATCGCATGCGCGCAGATCGATACGTCGAGTGGAAGCTCGCGCGCGCCGATGCCGATCTCGGCCTTGAACCACTGACGGTGGCTCGATATCAGATTAACGACGGCGATCGATGCGTTCAGCGCTTGCGATGCGAGCCTTGCGATGTCGTCGAAGTCCGGATCAGTCGGCGTGTCAAGTATGTCGTAGAATTCGAGCGCTGCGACGCGGTCAACTTCGGACCATGCCGATCCGCTGGGAGCCAATCGTAGATCGTTCGTGCCATTGTCACCCATATCGACGCCCTAGCACCCATGTCGATGGGGTGGGAAGGTGGCCGAGATCGTCCGAGCGATCGTTTCGGTCAGGGCCGGCCACCGAGCAGAGTGAGGGTGCGCGGAAGAACGAACGCGCGCGCTGGGCACTGTCGGCCGCCTGCAGCGATTGAAGGAAGCTGCTGCCGACGCTCAGCCTTGTCCTGAGCCAATCGCGATCCGTGACGGAGTACAAGACGACCCGCTTGTCCATATAGGGCAGGAACGGTCGCCAAGCGCGCGGCTCGCCGAGCAGGATGTCAAAGAATTCCAAGCTCTTCACGTGCCGTCCCATCACCACCAAGCGCAGCAGGCGCGACTGCGGCCAGCAGCGAGCCGATGTAGGGTACGAACCGGAGCAAACCTGCCATAAGCCCCCACATAGCCGGCGACGGGATACCGATAGCCCACAGGCCAAGGCCGATGACGATTCCAAAAAAAGTGTTCACCGCGAGTTGCGACAAAAAGTATTTGCTCAGCCGTTGACCCGCATCGTCCATCGCGCAGGTAGTAAGGTGAAGGTCGTTGGACCCGAACAGACGGATGAACCGATCTCGCAGATCTTCCTTTTGCATCAAGACGAAAATCGCGACGATAAGGACAAGGATCGTGGTTTCAAGCGGACTAAGGATCGGCGCCAATACCGCGCGGGCGATTGTAAACGGAGAGGTCTCGCCTTGGACGACCTGCACCGGAACGGGGTGGCGGACACCGGTTGACGCGGCCGCCGATATCGATGCGCTGGCGCTCGCTGTCGCAGGCGCTGCAGGCAAGGGGTCTTTTTGCCGCTGCCCAGTTGTTTGGTCACTGCTGCGAGCTTGGAAAAGGCAAAGCCCTGGACACCTTCGACCTTGGCTTCGATCGTCTGGGCATATTGGGGGGCGCTGGCGGTCAACGAGGCAGCTTGGCTGCCGATCACCATGCCGACCAGAGCGAGCCGACGTGGCAAATAGGGTAGCCTGGCAGGTATGAACGCCCCGTTAAAGATCGTCGCAGCCACGTCGCCCACGAACTTGGATGCGCCGCGTGCGCGGCTCAGCGAATGGCGCGGCCAGATGGTCGAGAACCTCGCTCGCTACGAACAGGAGGGACGAGACCCTCGCCCTCCCGGAACTCGACCGCTATCGAGTCCAAGGCAACAGGTGTCTCCATCCTGTGCCAATGCAACGATAAATTGACCGCTTCCTCTCCGCCCTTATACAAAATCGATGAGTAGCGTCGTCATCGAAAACATCGCCAAGCGATTCGGCGACACAACCGCGCTCCATCCCACGACACTTGCCATCGAGGACGGTGAGTTCGTCGTAATCGTCGGACCATCCGGCTGTGGGAAATCGACGCTGCTGCGGATCATCGCCGGACTCGAGGAGGCTAGCGAAGGTCGGGTGAGGATCGGAGGGCAGGACGTCACCCAGCGAGCGCCCGCCGCTCGCGGCGTCGCGATGGTGTTCCAGTCCTATGCGCTCTATCCCCACCTCTCGGTGCGGCAGAACATCGCGTTTCCATTGACGATGGCAAAGTGGCCGAGGGGAGAAGCCGACGCCCGGGTCGCGGCGGTGGCGGAGATGCTTGAACTGACGCCGCTCCTGGACCGTCGTCCCCGCGCGCTGTCCGGCGGTCAGCGGCAACGCGTCTCGATCGGTCGCGCGATCGTCCGCGAGCCGACGGTGCTTCTGCTCGACGAGCCCCTCTCCAACCTCGACGCGGCGCTGCGCGTGCGCATGCGGCACGAGTTCGCCCGTCTGCATCAGCGGCTGAAATCGACCATGATCTACGTCACGCACGACCAGATCGAGGCGATGACGCTCGCCAACCGCATCGTCGTCATGTCGCAGGGCCGCGTCGAGCAGGTTGGCGAGCCGCTGACGCTCTATCGCCATCCGGCGACGCTCAAGGTGGCCGAGGCGATCGGCTCTCCGGCGATGAACCTGATCCCCGTCACCATCCGGCAGGCCGGGTCGGACGGGGTCGTCGTGACGTTGCCCGAAGGTGGCGAATGCACCGTCCGCGTGCGGGTGGCCGATGGCGACGTCGGCCGCCCGGCGACGCTGGGCGTGCGGCCCGAGCACCTGAAGCCCGATGCTACAGGTCCCTTCGGCGGCCCGGTCGAACTGTTCGAACGGCTCGGCCCGCTTTCGTTCGCGCATCTCGGCAAGCGCGGATCGGACGAGGCGTTCGTGGCGCAACTGCCCGACGACCGGCACGTGACGTTGGGTCAGACCATCCGCTTCAACCTCGATCCCGCGGACGCGCACCTCTTCTCGGGCGAGAACATCGCCTACCCCCGGATCAGCCCTTGACCCCGCCCTGCAGCACGCCGCTGAAATAGTAGCGCTGGAGCGTAAGGAACAGCAGCAGGACCGGCAGCGTGGTCACCACCGCGCCCGCCATCATCAGCTCGGTGTCCTTGAAATGCTCGCGCCCAATTGCGGCGAGCGCGACGGGCAGAGTGTAGAGCTTCTGGTCGGTGATCGCGATCAGAGGCCAAAGGAAGTCGCTCCAGCTCGCTAGGAACGTGAACAGGGCCAGCGTCACCGTCACCGGCTTGATGAGAGGCATGACGATGCGCGTGAAGATGCGCCACTCGCTCGCGCCGTCGACGCGCGCGGCGTCGAGCATGTCGTCGGGGATCGCCAACGTCGCTTGGCGCACGAACAGCACGCCGTAGACGCCGGCCAAGCCGGGCGCGAGGACGCCAGCGTAGGTGTTTACGAGACCAACCGACTTCAGCATCAGGAAAAGCGGCAGCATCGCGACCTGTCCCGGCATGACGGCCAGTGCCAGGAAGACTTGGAAGAGGCGGGCGCGACCACGGAAACGGAGCTTGGCAAAGGCGTAGCCCGCCGGCAGCGTCTGGGCGAGGGCCAGCACCGTCGAAAGGACTGCGAGCAGCAGGCTGTTCCAGATCGCCGGCACGACCCTGTAGTCCGTGGCGTATGGTCCGGTGCCGTTTGGCAGCAACAGTTCGCGGTAGTTGGCGAGCGTCGGGTGCGACGGCCAGAAGGGCGGCGGATACGCGGCCGCCGATCCCTTTGGCATCAGCGACACCGTCACCATCCAGACGAGCGGGGCGAGCGTCATCAACCCAAGAAATGCGACAAAGCCGTTCAACGCTAGCACGCGGAGCCGTCTTACATCCATCCGAAGCGCCTCCCCAGGCGAGACTGTATCAGGGTCAGCGACAAGATCGCCGCGAAGAGCATGACGGCGACGGCCGACGCAGTCCCGAGGTTCCACCAGGTGAACCCCTGCTCGAACATAAAATACAGGACGGTGACAGTGCTTTCCGCTGGCCCGCCGTGGGTCATAACGTACGGCTCCGTGAACACCTGCAGGAAGTTCGCGACCGAGATAATCGCGGCAAGGATCAGCGCGGGGCCGATCGCTGGCAGCGTCACGTGCCTGAATCGCGCGAGCGGCCCCGCGCCGTCGAGCACTGCGGCCTCCTGCAGGTCCTGCGACACGGTCGACAGCGCCGCCATGAACACCAGCATGTTGTAACCGAACGCCTTCCACACGATAAACAACAACGTCGCGGGTATGCTCGTTCGCGGGTCGTCGAGCCAGCCCACCGGCACGACGCCGACCAGCGAAAGGCAGTAGTTCAGCAGTCCGCTGCGGGTGTCGAGGACGTACCGCCACACCAACGCGGTCGCGACCAGCGTCGTCACGTAGGGCGCGAAGAACACCAGGCGCCAGAGCGGCTTCCAGCGCACCGTCCGCGAATGCACCAAAAGGGCGACGAGCAGCGAGGTCCCAATCGCGGCGGGAACGCCGATGCCGGCGAACACGAGCGTGTTCAGCGTCGCGCGCCAGAACAGCGGCTGGCGCACCAGATCCAGATAGTTTCCAAGGCCGACGAACCGCAGCCAGTGGATGTCGGCCAAGGCGTAGATGTCGAAATCGGTGACCGATAGCAGCAGTCCCAAAACGGTGGGCACCACCAGCACGAGTACCGTGCCGATCAGTACGGGGGCCACGAACGCGAGGCCGGTGCGGTCCTGGGGAGTCAAGAGATCGAACCCCTGTCCAGCAGCCAGCGACGCTTGGCGAGGATCGCATCGACCCGCCGGTCCATCTCCGCGGCGGCCACGTCAACACCGTATTCGCCGCGCACCATATGTTCCGCGACGAGCTGAATCTCGGTGGTAATGCGCGCGCTCTCGGGAACGGAGGTGCCGGTCACCCCAGATGCGATCGCACGCACGAAGCCCTGTTCGGGCCGCGACCGGGCCAGCGCAGGGGCACCCCACGCCGCAGGGCGCGATGGCAGATCGCCGGTCAGTCCCTGGAACTGGAGCTGCGTCGGCACGCGGCAGAGATAGTCGACTAGCGCCCAAGCCTGGTCGGGCATCTGCGACATGCGGCTCACTCCGAGGCAATTTCCGGCTGCCCACACACCTTCCTCTCCCGTCGGGGAGGGGGTTGCAGCAGTGTTCCAGCGCTCGGCGGGGAATGCGTAGGTCGGTCGGCGCAACTGCCCCATCGCCTCCGCGCTAGCAGGCAGAATTGCGTAATAGCCGCGCGTGAAGTCGAGGATCGTGTCGCCTGCCTCCACACCCGTCACCTTGGGCGAGAAGTTCGCGTCGAAGATCGACTTGTAGAAGGCGAGCGCAGTTTTGAAACCCGCAGAACTGAAATTGCCTCGCGCCGCGCGATCGCGCAGTAACGGTTCGCCGATCTGCGCACCGAAATTGAGCAGCGGCTCAGGCCAATTGAGCAGGTGCAACGTGACGAACGTGTCGGGATTGCGACGCTTGTAGGCGGTCGCCATACGCGTCCAGTCGTCCCAGCGTATCGGCGGGCTTGGATATCCGATCTGCGCCAAAAGGTCAGTGCGATAATATTGCAGCCAGCTATCGGCAGTCCATGGCGCAGCCATCGCAGTGCCCCTAATCTTCACGGCTTTCGCCAATGTCGGAAACTGTCCGGATAGCAGCTCCCGGTGCCGATCGGGAACGCGCGCCAGCGCCCCGAGCATGGTCAGTTCCGGAACCCATCCGTTGGCAAGCAGCATGACATCGGGTAGCGAGCCGCCGACGTTGGCTGACAGGAGCTTCTCGTGCACGCCCGTCCACGGCAGCGACTGGACCTCCACGGATATGCCCGTCGATGCCTCAAAACCGGGTAGCAGCTTAGGCGCATTCTCGCCCTGCGCGCCCATCCCCCACCATTTGAGGTGACCG
>NZ_JANYEK010000148.1 GCF_025363195.1 Sphingomonas sp. | reverse complement strand
CGACGGTGCCGGTGACGTCCGTGGTGCGGAAGTAGAATTGCGGCCGATAGTTGGCGAAGAACGGCGTGTGACGGCCACCCTCTTCCTTCGACAGCACGTACACTTCCGACTGGAAGTCGGTGTGCGGCTTGATCGAACCCGGCTTGCAAAGAACCTGGCCACGCTCGACTTCCTCACGGCCAACGCCGCGGATCAGTGCACCGATATTGTCGCCAGCCTGGCCCTGATCGAGCAGCTTGCGGAACATCTCGACGCCCGTGACGGTCGTCTTGCGGACGGTAGGCTGGATGCCGACGATCTCGACTTCCTCGCCGACCTTGACGATGCCGGTCTCGACGCGGCCGGTGACGACCGTGCCACGACCCGAGATCGAGAACACGTCCTCGATCGGCATCATGAACGGCTTGTCGAGCGGACGCTCAGGCTGCGGCAGGAACGTGTCGACCGCTTCCATCAACTTCAGAACGGCGTCATGGCCGATCTCGGGCTGCTTGTCTTCGAGCGCGCAAACGGCCGAACCCTGGATGACGGGGATGTTGTCGCCGTCGAAATCATACGACGACAGCAATTCGCGGATTTCCAGCTCGACCAGCTCGAGGATCTCGGCGTCGTCGACCAGATCGACCTTGTTCATGAACACGACCATCGTCGGCACACCGACCTGGCGGGCGAGCAGGATGTGCTCACGGGTCTGTGGCATCGGGCCGTCGGTGGCCGAAACGACCAGGATAGCGCCGTCCATCTGCGCGGCACCGGTGATCATGTTCTTCACATAATCGGCGTGACCCGGGCAATCGACGTGCGCGTAGTGACGTGCAGTCGTTTCATACTCGACGTGCGCCGTCGAGATGGTGATGCCGCGCTCGCGCTCTTCCGGAGCCTTGTCGATGTTCGCATAGCTGGTGAACGTGGCGCCACCGGTTTCTGCCAGCACCTTGGTGATCGCTGCGGTCAGCGAGGTCTTACCATGATCGACGTGACCAATGGTGCCGATGTTGAGATGCGGCTTGTTCCGCTCGAACTTTGCTTTTGCCATTTTCGCCTCTTCTTGATTCAGATTCGCGGCCATGGGGCTCCACGCGAATGGGGCCCCTTAACGACCTAGTTTGGATTACACCAGCCCTAGCGCGACTACGCTCAGGCCAATTTCGCCTTAACTTCGTCCGCCACGTTCGACGGCACTTCGTCATAATGGCTGAACTGCATCGAGTATTGTGCACGACCCTGGGTGAACGAACGCAGCTGGTTCACATAGCCGAACATGTTGGCCAGCGGCACCATCGCATCCACGGTCTGCGCGTTACCGCGGCTGTCCGTGCCCTGGATCTGGCCACGACGGCTGTTCATGTCGCCGATCACGTCGCCCAGATAATCCTCCGGGGTGACGACTTCGACCTTCATGATCGGTTCGAGCAGCGTGATGCCCGACTTCTGCGCCACTTCGCGCATTGCGCCGCGGGCACAGATTTCGAACGCCAGGGCCGACGAATCGACGTCGTGATACGCGCCGTCATACAACAGGATCTCGAAGTCGATGATCGGGAAGCCGACCAGCGAACCGGTCGCTGCCGTTTCGCGGAAGCCCTTTTCGATCGCCGGAATATATTCCTTGGGAATATTACCGCCCTTGATCTCGTCCTTGAAGATGATGCCCGAACCGCGCTCGCCCGGCGAAACCTTCACCTTCACGCGACCGAACTGGCCGGTGCCGCCCGATTGCTTCTTGTGCGTATAATCGACGTCGACCGGCTTCTTGAGATACTCGCGATACGCCACCTGCGGCGCACCGACATTGGCCTCGACCTTGAACTCACGCTTCATGCGATCGACGAGGATTTCGAGGTGAAGCTCGCCCATGCCTTTGATGATGGTCTGGCCGCTTTCCGGATCCGACGTGACGCGGAACGAAGGATCCTCGCGCGCCAGGCGATTGAGCGCGACGCCCATCTTCTCCTGATCGGCCTTGGTCTTCGGCTCCACCGACAGCTCGATCACCGGCTCGGGGAATTCCATCCGCTCAAGAATGATCGGTGCGTTCATCGCGCACAACGTGTCACCCGTCGTGGTGTCCTTGAGACCTGCAAGCGCGACGATGTCGCCGGCATAGGCCACCTGAATGTCCTCACGCTCGTTCGCATGCATCAGCAGCATGCGACCGACCTTTTCCTTCTTGTCCTTGACCGAATTCGTCACCTGCGACGAGGTCTCGAGCTTGCCGGAATAGATGCGCGCAAACGTCAGCGTGCCGACGAACGGATCGTTCATGATCTTAAACGCCAGCGCCGAGAACGGCACATCGTCCGACGACTGACGCTCGTCCGGCGTAACGCCGTCGAGCTTCAGGCCCTGAATGGCGGGGACGTCGAGCGGGCTCGGCAGATAGTCGACCACCGCGTCCAGCAAGGGCTGCACGCCCTTGTTCTTGAAGGCCGAGCCACACACCACTGGCACGAAGGCCATGGCCAGCGTGCCCTTGCGGATGAGCTTCTTCAGGTCGGCGACGCTCGGTTCATTGCCCTCGAGATAGGCCTCCATCAGATCGTCGTCCTGCTCGACGGCCATCTCGATCAGTTCGCTGCGATACTTGGCAGCCTTCTCGACCAAATCCTCCGGGATATCCTGATATTCGAACTTCGCGCCTAGGCTTTCTTCCAGCCAGATGATCGCGCGGTTCTCGACCAGATCGACGAGCCCCTTGAAGCCGCCTTCCATACCGATCGGGAGATACAGCACCGCCGGACGCGCGCCCAAACGCTCGATGATCGAATCGACACAGAAATAGAAATCCGCGCCGGTGCGATCGAGCTTGTTGACGAAGCACATGCGCGGCACGCCGTATTTGTCGGCCTGGCGCCACACCGTCTCGGACTGCGGCTCCACGCCCGCAACGCCGTCGAAACACGCGACCGCGCCGTCAAGCACGCGCAGCGAACGCTCGACTTCGATCGTGAAATCAACGTGTCCCGGGGTATCGATGATGTTGATCAGGTGCTCTTCGCCCTTGCCCTCTTCGGCGCGCCACTTGCACGTCGTCGCAGCCGACGTGATCGTGATCCCGCGCTCCTGCTCCTGCTCCATCCAGTCCATCGTCGCCGTGCCTTCATGCACTTCGCCGATCTTGTAGGATTTGCCGGTGTAATAGAGGATCCGCTCGGTCGTCGTCGTCTTGCCGGCGTCGATATGCGCCATGATGCCGATATTGCGGTACATGCTGAGCGGATGGCTGCGGGCCATGATCGTGCTTCCTTAAGGATATGGGGAGCGGGCCGAAGCCAGCTCCCCAATATATAGGTTGGAATGTTACAGGCGGAAGACCGCCCCCAACACAGTTACCAGCGGTAGTGCGAGAACGCGCGGTTGGCTTCCGCCATACGGTGCGTGTCTTCGCGCTTCTTCACCGCGTTGCCACGGTTGTTGGCGGCATCCATCAACTCACCCGAAAGACGGGCGGCCATGGTATTTTCGCTGCGGTTACGCGCCGCACCGATCAGCCAGCGGATTGCGAGGGCCTGGGAGCGTTCGAAGCGCACTTCGACCGGAACCTGATAGGTCGCACCACCGACGCGGCGGCTGCGCACTTCGATATTCGGCTTAACGTTGTTCAGTGCGTCATGGAACACGCTGAGCGGATCCTTCTTCGCGCGGGCTTCGACGGTTTCGAGCGCACCGTAGACGATCAGTTCCGCGACGGACTTCTTGCCGTCGAGCATGACCGAATTCATGAACTTCGAGAGAACCTCATCACCGTATTTAGGATCGGGGAGGATGATACGCTTTTCTGGGCGACGACGACGTGCCATTTTAATTTCCTTCTAAACTTCAGCCTTGGGGTCAGATACCTGACCGGCTTACTTCGGACGCTTGGCGCCGTACTTGGAACGCGACTGGCGACGATCCTTCACACCCTGTGTATCGAGCACGCCGCGCAGGACGTGATACCGCACACCGGGAAGATCGCGCACACGGCCGCCACGAATCAGGACCACCGAGTGCTCCTGCAGATTGTGGCCTTCACCCGGAATGTACGAAATCACTTCGCGCTGGTTGGTCAGGCGAACCTTGGCCACCTTGCGCAGAGCCGAGTTCGGCTTCTTCGGGGTCGTCGTGTAGACACGGGTGCAAACGCCGCGCTTCTGCGGATTCTGTTCCATCGCAGGGACCTTGGACTTGGCCTTCTGCGGATCGCGGCCCTTGCGGACCAGCTGGTTAATCGTCGGCATTGAAGCCTTCACCTTTCAAATGGTTACTTTGCTGGAGCCGTTAAGCGCCGAGGAATACAAAAAGGACCGTCAGGAGCGTTTCCGCTCCCCGGGCCCTGGAATGCATCCAGCAATGTTCAAGCTTGCCCAAGGGGACAAAGGTCCACTGGAGCAGCGGCGCCTATACCGAGCGACTCCGTCCAGGTCAATGGAGTTCGCCGACACATCGACCGCGACCCGACATATGTCAGATGCGCACGTTCGGAGGGATGACGTAGCCGCCCCCCTCCGCTAGATGACAGCGGTGACTTACGATCTCCTCATCATCGGCGGCGGCATCAACGGCTGCGCCATCGCGCGCGAGGCGTCGCTGCTCGGCCTGAAAGTACTGCTCGTCGAACGCGACGACCTTGCCGGGCACACCTCCTCCGCCTCGACCAAGCTGATTCATGGCGGGCTGCGCTATCTCGAATATTACGACTTCAAGCTGGTCGCCGAAGCACTGCGGGAGCGCGAACGTCTGGTGAAGGCCGCGCCGCACATCATCCGCCCGATGCGCTTCGTATTGCCGCAGGAGAACGCCGTACGGCCGTGGTGGATGGTCCGCCTGGGCCTCTATCTCTATGATTTCCTCGGCGGCAGGATGACCCTCCCCCGCTCGCGCGGCCTGCGCAAAAGCGACACGCTTTATTCCGCGCCGCTGAAGGGCGGAAAGAGCGGCTTCGTCTATTCCGACGCGTTCGTCGACGATTCGCGCCTCACCGTGCTGAACGCGATGGATGCCGCCGATAACGGCGCGGAGATCCTCGTCGGCACGTCGCTCGAATCCGCCCGGCGCGAGGGCGGCATTTGGCGCGCAACGCTGTCAGACTGGCGAACGGTCGAAACGCGAGCGATCGTCAACGCGGCGGGCCCCTGGGTCCACCAGATGCTCGGGAGCCTCGGCGTGAACGCCAAGAGCAACGTGCGGCTGGTCAAGGGCAGCCACATCGTCGTGCCGAAAATGTTCGAGGGCACGCACAGCTATATCCTGCAGCAACCCGATCGCCGCATCGTCTTCGCCATTCCCTATCAGGGCGCGTTCACCGAGATCGGGACCACCGATATTCCGGTCGATGCCCCCGAAGACGCGAAGATCGACGACGCGGAGATCGCCTATCTGTGTGAGGCGGTGAACCGCCATTTCGTCAAGCAGATAACGCCCGCCGACGTGACCTCGACCTGGTCCGGCGTGCGCCCGCTTTATGACGACGGCGCGAGCGAGGCCAAGGCGGTGACGCGCGACTATGTTCTGGAACTCGACACCAATGGGCCGCCCCTGCTGTCGGTGTTCGGCGGCAAGATCACCACGGCCCGCCACCTGGCCGAAGAGGCGATGGAGAAGCTTTCTCCGGCGATGGGCTTCAAGGCGCATCCCGTGACGCGTGCCCGGGTTTTTCCGGGCGGTGCGATCGCCGAGTTCGGCCTGTTCCTGACGCAGGTGCAGCAGACATGGCCGTTCCTCGGCACAGCGCGCAGCACGCGCATGGCGCATGCCTATGGCCAGATGATCGCGGACATGCTGGAAGGCATAACCGACGAAGCCGCGATGGGTGCCGATCTTGGCGGCGGGCTGACCGAAATCGAGGCGCGCTGGCTGCATGACCGCGAATGGGCCCGCACCGCCGACGACGTGCTGAAACGCCGTACCAAGCTCGGCTTGCATTTATCGCCGGACGAACGGGTTGCGTTCGAGAGCCGATGGACCGCCCTCTTCCCCGCTTGATCGCTTCGACCTACAGCGGATTTCGTCATGGCCCTTCCCCTGCTCCCGATCCAGGTCGCCGCACTCTACCGCTTCGCGCGTTTCGAAGACGCCGCCGCGTTGCGCCCGATCCTGCTCGAAACCTGCACTGCCAACGGTATCAAGGGCACGCTCCTGCTCGCGCGGGAAGGGATCAACGGCACGATTGCCGGTACGCTCGAAGCGATCGACGCGGTGCTCGCGCATATCCGCACCCTGCCCGGCTGCGCAGACCTTGAGGTGAAGTTCAGCACCGCCGAGACGATGCCGTTCCACCGCATGAAGGTGCGCGTGAAACGCGAGATCGTGACGATGGGCCAACCCGATGTCGATCCGCTCACCGGCACCGGGCATTATGTGACGCCCGCCGACTGGAACGCTTTGATCGACGATCCCGACACGATCGTCATCGACACGCGCAACGATTACGAAGTGAAGGTCGGCAGCTTCGCCGGCGCGGTCGACCCCGCCACGAAGAGCTTCAGCGAATTCCCCGCCTGGTTCCGCGAGCATCGGCAGGAGCTGGTCGGCAAGCGGATCGCGATGTTCTGCACCGGGGGCATACGCTGCGAGAAGTCCACCGCCTTCCTCAAGGCGCAAGGGGTGGACGACGTCCACCACCTCGCAGGCGGCATCCTGAAATATCTCGAGGAAATCCCCGCCGCACAGAGCCGGTGGGAAGGCGAATGCTTCGTATTCGATCAGCGCGTGAGCGTGGGCCACGGGTTGGACATCGGCACGCACAGCCTGTGCCACGCCTGCCGCATGCCCGTCAGCCCAGCGGACCGCACGTCCCCGCTATATGAAGACGGCCTGAGCTGCCCCGCCTGCCACGCCACCCGCGATGACGAACAGCGCGCGGGCTATGCCGAACGGCACCGGCAGGTCCTGATGGCCGAGGCGCGGGGGGAGGCGCATGTCGGGGCGGTCGCCAGACCGAAGGCCTAACCGATCCGATCATTCTCCCGTGGCGCTTCACCGCCAACCCGATCCATGATTGCCAGCGCGGCGTCTCTATCGGCCCGCGCGGTATGTTCAGCGAAGAAATCGGCGGTTCGCAGTGTCGCCAGCTTTTCGGCCACGGCGGTGACGATGAACTGGTTCAGGCTGGTGCCATCATCGCGCGCCACCGCTTCCAGTTCGCGCTTGAGCGACGCGGGCAGACGCAGCGCATAATTACTGGCAATCGTCATTTCAGCATCTCCAAAGCTTCGCCCGGTAAAAGGATATCGACCCCAAACCGCGCTGCCGCCGGCAGAAAATGCCGGCGATTGAACGTCACGATGGCGGTGGCAGACGAATTGACCGCCGTCTCCAAGATGATCTCGTCCCCGACATCGCGCAGTTGTGGTCGCCAACGAAAATGCGGAACGGTCGGCGATGCCACAGCGATCACCGCATCGATCACCTTCAATATCTCTGACACGTTCAAGCCACTCGCGGCGACGTGCTCAGCGCGTGTCACTACGGCTTCATACTCGAGCGCCATCGCTACGGAGAGCGCGATCGGCAATTCACCACGCACTGCGGCACGGATCAACCTGGCCGATGCGCCGGTGCGGCTCCGGATACCCGCGAGGATCACATCAGTATCGAGCACAATCATTATAGCGAAATATCATATCGCCCGCGATATTTCAATAACTCCGCCCGACCAGCACCCGCTCCACCGCCGTATCACCGGTGAACACGCAAGCTCCGTCGATCGCGACCTGCTCCGTCGGGGCATTGCGCAGCGTCAGCTTCAGCACCTTCAGTTTTTCGACCACGGCCTCCAGCGCAGCGCCGGTCGGCCTGGACCATTGCACCTCGAGCCAGCCGGGATTCTGCTTCCCCTCGGCAAAGTGGGCCTCAATCGCAGCGAAATCCGCTGCGGGGGCGATGTTCGCCTTTAGCCGCGCGCGTGCCTCGGTGTGGAGCGATATCTGGACCTCCTCCAGCAGGGCCGCGATGTTACCGACGAAATCGCTCTTCGGAAGTACTGCGCTGTCGAGCTTGCCATCCTCGCGGTACAGCCGGTCGCGGCGGATGACCGAGACATTGCCGCCCGCCATGTCGCGCCCGCCGACCTCGACGATCACCGGCGCGCCCTTCTTCACCCAGCCCCAGCGCTTGGACGCCGCCTTGCCGAATTTCAAGTCGAGCAGTGCGCGCACCGGTTCGCCCAGCGCCGATTGCCTGGCCAGATCCACCTGCAAGTCCTTGCAATAAGCGATGATCGCCTCGTCTTCGGGCTGATCGCGCAGCATCGGGACGATCACCACCTGCCACGGCGCGATGCGCGGCGGTACGCGCAGGCCGTCGTCATCGCCATGCACCATGATCACGCCGCCGATCATCCGCGTCGAAACGCCCCAACTCGTCGTGTTGGCAAACTCCAGTTCACCCTCCGCATTCTGGAAGCGGATGTTCTGCGCATGCGCGAAATTGGTGCCGAGAAAGTGCGACGTGCCCGCTTGCAGCGCCTTGCCGTCCTGCATCATCGCCTCGATGCTGTACGTGGCCACGGCACCGGGGAAGCGTTCATTCTCCGGCTTCTCGCCCGCCACCACCGGTAGCGCGAGGCAATCCTCGGCGAAGCTGCGATACACTTCGAGCATCTTCAACGTCTCTTCGCGCGCCTCGTCCGCCGTCGCGTGCGCCGTATGCCCTTCCTGCCACAGGAATTCCGACGTGCGCAGGAACATCCGCGTGCGCATTTCCCACCGCACCACATTGGCCCATTGGTTGATCAGCACCGGGAGGTCGCGCCACGATTGCACCCAGCGGGCGAACGCGACGCCGATCACCGTTTCCGAGGTCGGGCGCACGACCAGCGGCTCCTCCAGCTTGGCGCTGGGATCGGGCACCAGCCCGCCCTTGCCGTTCGAGATCAGCCGGTGATGGGTGACGACCGCCATCTCCTTGGCGAAGCCCTCGACATGCTCGGCCTCCTTCTCGAAATAGGAGAGCGGGATGAACAAGGGGAAGTAGCAATTCTCATGCCCCGTCGCCTTGATCCGGTCATCGAGCAGGCGCTGGATCCGCTCCCAGATGCCGTAGCCCCATGGCCGGATGACCATGCACCCCCGCACGCCGCTTTCCTCGGCCAGATCGGCCTCCGAGATGACGGATTGATACCAAGCGGCGAAATCGGCTTCGCGGGTGACGGGGAGAGCGCGTTTGATCATGCGCGAGGCCCTAAGACGATCGGGGCTATCCGGCAAGGATCAGCGAATCGAAGCGCCGGAGGTCGATGACCCCGTCGATCATGATCGCGCGGAAGAAGCGTGGCGCAGCAGCTTCCCTGTCGTACAGCATCCAGCCGAGATCGATCGGGCCGGTTCCCCGCAGCGCAGCGTCAGGCAACGGATCCGCTGCCGCTATCACCGCGATCTGCGCCGCAAACTCGGGCAGACCGAGATAGGGTGCACCAAGCCAGCCCCGGTCGGAAAGATGCTGCTGGATCGCGGCGGCCTGCACGGCTTCACAGGCCTGGCCCGAGACGCCCGACACGGTATGTGCCGTGATCAGATAGCCGACATCGATCAGCACATTGGCCATCCGTCGGTCGCCTTCGCCATCGACGATCATCGACAGCCAGGTCGATCGGATCGGACGCAACACCTCGATTTCGTCGATCCGCCAGCGCAGACCGAGCGCCGGGTGGATCGTCTCGATGAGTTCGCGCGCCGCCATCGGCGTGATCACGTCGTAGCTCACCATATCCGCGGCGAATTCCGGCCGCGTGAAACAGGCGCGATCCCCCCGCACATGCAGCTGAAGTTCCACCGGTGATGCCCTCCCAAAGTTCGCCAGACCGTGTAGAAGGGACGTCGCCGTCACGGACCACTTTCAGTCCGAAACGGATGCGATTGATCCATCAAACACGCATGTCGGCATCACGAAAGGCTGCGATGGCGACCGCTTCTCCCGACAACGTCCTGCTCGCCGTCACGCTGCGTCTGGTCTCCGTGCTGCTGTTTGCCGGGATGAACACGCTGATCAAGCTGTGCGAAGCCGGGGGGGCGTCGCTCGGCGAAATCCTCTTCTTCCGTCAGGCGGGCGCGGCCGTCCTGATGGTCCTGGTGATCTCCCGTGGTCCGGGCATGCGATCGGTCGCGACCAGCCGCCTTCCCGCCCATGTCCTGCGCGCCGTGCTGGGGCTGTGTGCGATGACGATGACCTTTTCCACCATCCTCGCGCTGCCGCTGGCCGAATCGACGACGATCGGCTTCACCATGCCGATCTTCGCGACGATCCTCGGCGCGCTGGTGCTGGGCGAGCCGACCGGCTGGCATCGCTGGGGCGCGGTGATGCTGGGGTTCGTCGGGGTGCTGATCGTGGCGCAACCGGGCACCGGGCACTTCCCGCTGATCGGGGCGCTGACCGGGTTGAGCGCGGCCTTGCTGACCGCCAGCGTGTCGATCCTGCTGCGCCAGATCTCGCGCACCGAAAGCACGACGACGACGGTGTTCTGGTTCTCCACCCTTTCGCTGGTGCCGCTGGGCATCGTCTATTCGTTCGTCATGCAGCTGCACGGCCCGCTGATCTGGCTGTTGCTGGCCTGCGTGGGGCTGGTCGGCGGCGCGGCGCAACTGGCGATGACCGGCGCGCTGCGCTTCGGCCCCGTATCGGTGGTCGTGCCGATGGATTATTCCAGTTTGCTATGGGCGACGCTTTCCGGATGGGTCGTGTTCGGCGTACTGCCCGATACCTGGACCTGGGTCGGCGCGCCGGTGATCATCGCCAGCGGGCTGTATATCGTGTGGCGCGAACATGTCCGTCACCGGGCCGAGACGGATCAGGCGGTGACCGAAGGTTAGGCGCGCACGCCTCTCGCTTCGTCGAGCAAGCGTTTGGCGCGCAAGTACATTTCCAGCCGGGTCGCCGCGAACAGGCCGAGCGCCAGCGCGATCAGCACGTCGGTGACGACCATCGCGTTGAGATGGAAGCCATAGCCGCCGTCTCCTCCGGCCAGCACATTCTTGGCGGCCATGCGCACCACGATCAACGCGACGATGACCAGGAATGCGGCGGGCGACGCCCGCTGGTTGAGCGCATGCGTCTCAGGATCGACCTGGATCTGCATCAACTTGCCGCGCTGCCAGCCGATCCCCGCGCCGACGATCAGCGCCGCCGCACACACCGCCCACGCCACGCCGGTTGGCGGAAATTCATAAAACATAATCCCGGCGAACAGCAGGTAGATCGCGGGCACGACCCACAAGGTTTCCAACCGCAACCGCCGCATCTTCCGCATGCCGCGCAACCTGATCGCCAGCACGATCATCACGATCACCGCCGTGATTGCGTATTGGATCCACTGATTGGGCTGGACGGTGTGTACCTGCATGCGCGATTTTCCTTCGCTACGACCAAAGTGTCGTAGCAGAACGATACACGCACTCCAGCCTTATTCCGCGGCTTCGGCCAGCAACGGATCCTTCCACACCAGCATCGGCTTCCTTGCCGCCATAGTCTCATCGAGGCGCGAGCGGGGGGCGAAGTGCGGCGCGGATTTCAGTGCCACGTCACCCGCCTTGGCCCGTTCCGCCACGCTGCGCAGCGCTCCGATGAACTGGTCGAGCGCAGCCTTGCTCTCGGTCTCTGTCGGTTCGATCAGCATCGCGCCATGGACGACGAGCGGGAAATACATCGTCATCGGGTGATAGCCCTCGTCGATCAGGCCCTTGGCGACGTCGATGGTCGAGAAGCCCTCGGCGAGATTATCGTCGCTGAACAACGCCTCGTGCATGCACGGCCCCGACGGTCCGAACGGCGCGACCAACGTCTTGTCGAGCGAGCGCAGGATGTAATTGGCGTTGAGCACCGCGTCCTCCGCCACCTGCCGTAGGCCATCCGCGCCGTGGCTCAGGATGTAGGTCAGCGCCCGCGTGAACATGCCCATCTGGCCATTGAACGCGACCATGCGGCCAAACGTCTGGGTATGATGATCCTCGGCCGTTTCCTCCTCGATCAGGCGGAAGCCCTCGGCGGTCTTCTCGACGAAGGGCAGCGGCGCGAACGGCGACAGCGCCTTCGAAAAGACCACCGGCCCCGAACCCGGCCCGCCGCCGCCATGCGGGGTGGAGAAGGTCTTGTGCAGATTGATGTGCATCGCATCGATGCCGAGATCGCCCGGCCGGACCCGCCCGACGATCGCGTTGAAATTGGCGCCGTCGCAATAGACGAAGCCGCCGACCGCGTGGACCGCATCCGAAATGTCGCGCATGTCGCGTTCGAACAGGCCGCACGTATTGGGGTTGGTGATCATCACCCCCGCGACATCCGGCCCGAGCCGCGCCTTCAACGCTGCGGTATCGACGCGACCATCCGCCGTGGCGGGAATATCCTCGACAGTATAGCCCGCAAACGCCGCCGTCGCCGGGTTCGTGCCGTGCGCGGATTCGGGCACGAGGATGACCGTGCGGTGGCCCTGCCCCCTGGCCTCCAGCGCAGCCTTGATCGCGAGAATGCCGCAGAGTTCGCCATGCGCGCCGGCCTTGGGGCTCATCGCGACCGAATCCATGGCCGTCAGCGTGACCAGCCAGTGCGCCAGTTGGTGGATCACCTCGAGCGCCCCCTGCACCGTATCGACGGGAGCGAGCGGGTGGACGTCGGCAAAACCGGGCAGACGCGCCATCTTCTCGTTGAGGCGCGGATTGTGCTTCATCGTGCAGGAGCCGAGTGGGAACAGGCCCAGATCGATCGCGTAATTCTGGCGGCTCAGGCGGGTATAATGCCGCACCGTTTCCGGCTCGGACAGGCCCGGCAGGCCGATCGTGTTATTACGCGCGAGATCGCCTAGGCGCGAGGCGACCCTCGCGGGGGCTGCGACTTCGACGCCGGTTGTCGTGGTGTCGCCGATCTCGAAGATCAGCGCCTCCTCCAGCATGAGCGCCTTGTTGCCGGTGAAGGTCGGCGCGGCTTTGGTGCCCTGCTGCGGCGCTTCCGGGCGCCAGCCGCTTGCGTTGATGCTCATGCCAAAACCTCCTGCAATGCCGTCGCCAGCGCTTCGACATCCCCCGACGTCGTCGTTTCCGTCACCGCGACGACCAGCCCGTTGGCGAGCGCGTCCTCGCCGGGGTAGAGCCGCCCGAGCGATACGCCCGCGAGAATGCCCTTGTCGGCCAGCGCGCGCACGATCGGGCGGGCTTCCTGGCCGAGGTTCAGCGTGAATTCATTGAAGAACAACGGCGTGACGATTTCCACGCCCGGGACCTGCGCCAGCCGCTCGGCAGCGGCGACCGCGCCGGCATGGTTGGTTTCGGCCAGCGCGCGCAGGCCCGCTTCGCCGAGCAACGTCATATGGATCGAGAAGGCCAGGGCACACAGCCCGGAATTGGTGCAGATGTTCGACGTCGCCTTTTCGCGCCGGATATGCTGTTCGCGCGTCGACAGCGTCAGCACGAAGCCGCGCCGACCATCGGCATCCTGCGTTTCGCCGCACAACCGGCCCGGCATCTGGCGAACGTATTTTTCCTTGCAGCCGAACAGCCCGACATAGGGGCCGCCGAATTGCAGCCCGACGCCGATCGACTGGCCTTCGCCGACGACGATGTCCGCGCCCATTTCGCCCGGCGAACGGATCGCGCCCAGGGCGACGGGTTCGGTGACGACCGCGATCAGCAACGCCTTCTTCGCCTGACAGGCGGCGGCGAGTTCCGACAGATCGGCGATACGGCCGAGGATATCGGGATATTGTACGACGACGCACGACGTATCGCCATCGATCGCCGCGATCAGGTCGGCGATGTCGCCCTCCGGCGCGAGTTTCGGGGCAGCGGTTTGCAGCACGTCACCCGTGAACTTCGCCATCGTCTTCGCGACCGAGACGTAATGCGGGTGTAGGCCAGACGACAGGAGCGCCTTGCCGCGCTTGGTAATGCGCCGCGCCATGCCGATCGCCTCCCAGCAGGCGGTCGACCCGTCATACATCGACGCATTGGCAACATCGGTGCCCAGCAACCGCGCGACCTGCGTCTGGAATTCGAACAGCATCTGCAGCGTGCCCTGCGCGATCTCCGGCTGATACGGCGTGTAAGCGGTCAGGAACTCGCCACGCTGGATCAGGTGATCGACGCTGGCCGGAACATGATGCTTGTAGGCGCCGCAACCAAGGAAGAACGGCCCGTCGCCCGCCGCGATATTCTTGCGGGCGAGTGCAGTCATGTGGCGCTCGACCGCGAGTTCGCTGGCATGCATCGGTAGGCCGTGGATCGGCCCATCGAGCTGCGCGATGGCGGGCACATCGACAAACAGATCATCGATGCTGGAGGCGCCGATGACGGCGAGCATCTCGGTGCGGTCGGTATCGGTGAGGGGCAGGTAACGCATTTTCTACTCCTCCCTCCCGGGTGCGGGAGGGGCCAAGGGAAGCCGTGTCCTCAAAGGGCAAACGGTGGAGGGTTGGACGGCCCCTCCCCCGACGCCTCCCGCACGCGGGAGGGGGGAAGAAGATTACAGCTTCGCGACGAACGCTGCGTAGGCGGTTTCGTCCATCAGGCTTTCGAGTTCGCTCGGGTCGCTCAGCGTGATCTTGTAGAACCAGCCGTCGCCTTCGGGATCCTCGTTGACCAGCCCCGGCGTGTCGGTCAGGTCGTCATTGCTTTCGACCACCGTGCCACTGGCCGGCGAATAAACATCCGACGCGGCCTTGACCGATTCGACTACCGCCGCCTCATCGCCCTTGGTCAGCTCCTTGCCGTCCTCGGGCACGTCGACGAACACGATGTCGCCGAGCTGACCTTGCGCATATTCGCTGATTCCAACGGTGCCCACGTCGCCATCGACGTCGATCCATTCATGATCTTCGGTGAAATAACGGCTCATCTCACTTGCTTCCTCTAACGTAGCGGTGGGAACGAACGGCATTGCGGTGACGGTGCCGGTATGGACCTTGCCGCGCTGCACGAGTTGAACGACCGTCCCGATTTCGGCCATCGCCAGCGGAACATAGGCCATGGCGATCGGTGCCCCGAGCGATGGCGCGAAACCACCAGACGTGACCTTGCCGACTTCGGAGCCGTCTTTGTCGAGCACCGCCGCACCCTCGCGCACCGGCTGGCGACCGTCGATCACCAGGCCGACGCGCTTGGCGACGGGGCCCGACTCACGCTCCATCAGGATGCGTTTCGCACCGGGAAAATTGGCTTCCTCGCGCCGCCGCTTGCTGGCGACGGCAAAGCCCAGAGCCGCCATGATCGGCGTTGTATAGGTATCCAGATCGTGGCCGTAAAGCGGCAGATCCGCCTCCAGGCGCAGCGAATCCCGCGCGCCGAGGCCGATCGGTTTCACTTCCGGCTCGGCGGTCAGCAAATCGGCGATCATCTCGGCGGATTCGGCGGGTATCGAAATCTCGAACCCGTCCTCGCCGGTATAGCCCGAACGGCTGATATACGCTTCGACGCCGGCGATCTCGAACGGCCCGCCGCGCATGAACACCAACGCCTCTAGCGGCCATTTGCCGGTGGTGTGGCGCTTCAGTACCTCGAACGCCTTGGGGCCCTGCAACGCGAACAGCGCGCGATCGTCCATATGGTTGATCGTGATATCGTCGGGCAGATGATCGAGCAGGTGGGAGATGTCGTCATATTTCACTGCGCCGTTGACGACCATGTAGATCCCCTCCGGCCAGCGGGAGAACATCAGATCGTCGAGGATGCCGCCATTGTCGGCGAGGAGCAGCGAATATTTCTGCTGGCCGAGCTGAACGCTGGCGACATCGGCCGGAATGATCTTTTCGAGCGCCGCGTCGAGCCCGTCGCCAGACAGATAGAGCTGGCCCATATGCGATACGTCGAACAACCCGGCCGATTCGCGCACCCATAGATGCTCGGCCATGATGCCTTCATATTGGACCGGCATCTCATATCCGGCGAACGGAACCATGCGGCCATCCTTGGCCCGGTGCCACGCATCGAGCGGCAACAGCTGGTTTTCGATTTCGGGGCCATCTTCCCCGGCGCCATCATTATAGTCGCTCATCGATCGGTCTCCGTGGCCAGGTGCAACGAACATGACGACGCATCCGCGCCGTCGTCCGCTGCCCCCTCTGTCACGGAACCTGAGAGCTTTGACCATGCGAAAACCGCCTGGCTTACCCCTTCGGTGGCTCCCGCAGTCGCGGCAGCGCTTTCCAGAGTGTCGTTAGCCCTGCGCGGTCCATTTGCCTGAGAGATTCCGGGGCGGTTGCTCCTTCGGCGGCGGGCAGGCCTTTAAGACCCCCTACACTCTCCCGCGCAGTGCCTATGCCGGTTGCCCGCCATCGACACTTGCGGTGTGACGCGGTGCAGCAATCGAGTCAATCTGTTTGGGCCGGAACCGTGATCAGATCACCGCGTCGCGTTATATTTCAGCTGATCGTCGGTGAGCTGGAAGCCGACCAGCGCCTCGAAGCTGGCGCTCTTCACGGCCTGGCGGATTTCCGGGCGCGACAGCGGATCGACCGCGGCATCGTCGCCACCGGCCTTGCGCTTCTCGGTCAGCTTCTTGCGCACATCGTCCGGCAGAGTCGCGGCGGACCGCGCGATGCTCGTGCTTGCCTGACCATTGGTCGAGGCGCGCGTCTGGCCGGCGGCGAAATGGATCGTCACCCGCCCGACGCGCTTGGCGGTCACGGACGTCCCGCCGCGCACGATGGCGATGAAATATGGCAGCGTCACATCGCGTGCAGCGACCGCGTTCACGCGGCTGGCGCGCACGTCGAAGGTCACATTGGTCTGAATGTCCGTGCCCACGTCGTTGCACGTCGACCGCACATTGGTCATCAGCGCGGTCACGTCGATCGCCGAGGCATCGCGGCTGGCGGGTGGATCGAACATCGTCACATCGCCGGTCGACGCGGGAATGCCGACGGTCGGGCAGGCCGACCGGATCGCGGTGATACCCACGCCGCCGGTCAAGTCGATCTCGCCCTTCGAGGCGCAGCCGCCGAGCAATGCCGCGAGGCCGGTCATCAGAAGTACGGGGGAATTCCGGGCTGTCACGGGCATACGTACCTTAACTCATGGGATGAGGCCGGGTGCATGCAGCACCGGCCCTCGGGAATGGCGCGCACCATAGGAACCGGCTTTCGCCCGCGCAAGCAATCGCGTAGGGCAAGCGCCATGGCAACCGCTCCGAAACCACCGCTCGAATTGCTGATCGCTGCGCCGCGCGGCTTCTGTGCGGGCGTGGACCGCGCGATCCGGATCGTCGAACTGGCGATCGAGAAACACGGTGCGCCGGTCTATGTCCGGCACGAGATCGTCCACAATAAATATGTCGTGGATACGCTGCGCGCGCAGGGCGCGGTGTTCGTCGAGGAACTGAGCGAAGTGCCCGAGGGCGTGCCGGTGGTGTTCTCGGCGCACGGCGTGCCCAAATCGGTGCCGGTGGCCGCGGAGGATCGCGGCCTGACCTATCTCGATGCGACCTGTCCTTTGGTGTCGAAGGTCCATCGCCAGGCCGAACGGCTGGTGGCGCAGGGGAAGCATATCGTGTTCATCGGCCATGCCGGGCATCCCGAGGTGATCGGCACGTTCGGGCAGGTGCCGCCGGGCGCGATGACGTTGATCGAGACGACGGTGGACGCGGAAGCATTCATGCCGGTCGATCCGGACAACATCGCCTTCCTGACCCAAACGACCTTGTCGGTGGACGATACGGCGGAGGTCGTCGCGACGCTGCAACGGCGCTTCTCGGCGATCCAGGCGCCGCGCCCGGACGACATCTGCTACGCCACGTCGAATCGCCAGACGGCGGTGAAGGCGATCGCCGCGATGTGCGATGCGATGCTGGTGATCGGCGCGCCGAATTCGTC
>NZ_JANYEK010000238.1 GCF_025363195.1 Sphingomonas sp. | reverse complement strand
CTCGACGAAGAGCGAGGCGCCGACGGTCGTTATCCAGGTGGCGATTACCGTCGTCACGAGCGTCTGTATGATTTGGGCAAATATCGACAGGGACGGCGCCCGCATCGCATTCGGGTTGGTCAGGGCGGCCAGCGACCCGCTGCTCGCCCCGGAGACGAGGCTGAAGCCCAGCAGGATCAGGATATAGACCACGAACGCCAGAAGGAGGATACCGAAGACGTGCCAGCGCGCGCCTTTGGTGAGATAGGCGCTGCGCTTGAAAGCACCGAACACACCGGTTTTCTCGGCGACGATTGAAGGCAGCGCGACCGACCAACGCACCGCCAGCATGATCCCGGGGATCAGGAGAAATATCATTCCGATCCAGACGCCGATCAGCAACAGGATATAGACGGCGATCAGGGGCAGGCAGCGCAGGACGCCGATCCGGATCATCTCGGTCGGGGACGCCGGGCGCCCCTGTTCGTGCGCCACTGTCGCTTGCACGATCGCGCCGCTGGCGACCAGCCACAACACGCTGACGAACAACCCGTAAACGGCGACCACCGCATAGGCACCGCTCCGCAAGTTACCGACCATCGCCAGATTTTGGCCGGTCAGGGCGATCAGCAATTGCGGCAGCGCGATCAGGGCGAAGGTGGTGCCGAGCGTTGCGAGCGGATTGTCCTTGATCACCGCGATGCTGCGACCGAAGACGCGACCGACCGTCACGCCTTCATCCATGCCCGTCATTGCTGTGCTTGCCATCCCGCCCCCCTGTACTTTGTTAACCAAAAGTGACGATGGAATATCCAGCTGTCCAGCCCGAAGCTGAATTTCCTTCGGATAGATTAGTCGATTGCGTCCCAAGATGATCCGGCTAAGCATTCCGCCAAGGCATTACGACTGCGGCGGGGAGGGAATCATCGGGGCATCAGCACAGGATCCGGCCGCCGCCGACCGGCTCGCGGCGGCGCATGCTGCCTTGCGGGCCGATCCGTCGATCCAGTTCACGCTGCCCCCGCGGCCCTTGCCCCCCGAGCCACCCGCCTGGCTGCTCGCGGTCGGGCGCTGGCTGGCGGATCTGTTTCGGCCGATCGGGCGGTTATTGCGCTGGTTGACGGGGTTGATGCCCGATGCGCCTTATGCCCGCATCCTGCTGTGGAGCATGCTGGCGATCATCGCGGTTGCGATCCTGTGGATGGTGGTCGATCGCATCCGGTCCGGCGAATGGCGCTTGCCGGTGCGACGACGCGGTTTAGCAGCGTTGGTCACATCGGACCCGGAAACCTGGCAGCCCGATCCTGCGCCGGCGCGCGCCTGGCTGCGCGAGGCGGATCGGCTGGCCGGGGAGGGCCGCTATGCCGAAGCGATCCATTATCTGTTGTTCCATTCGATCGAGGACATTGCCAAGCGACGTCCGCAATTGCGTCGCCCCTCGCTGACCAGCCGAGAACTCGCATCCACGTCATTGCTCCCCGCGACGGTGCGCCCATTGTTCGCCGGCATCGCCACGTTGGTCGAAACCAGTCTGTTCGGCGGTCGTCCGGTCGCGGATGCGGAGTGGCGGACGGCGCGCGCGGCCTATGCCGAACTGGCGCTTCCCAAAGCGTGGCGAACATGAGCGAGATCGCCATCGGGGAGCGGCGCGGGCCGGACAGCGTCCTGCCGTCACGGACCATCGCGCTGCTGCTGGTCATTGGCGTGCTGGGTTTTGCCGGATTTCTGCTGCTGGGTGCCTATGCGCCGGATCTGCGATCGGGGCGCAATGCGGGCGCGCATGCACTGTCCAATGCCGCCACGGGCTATGCCGGACTGGTCGAATTGGCGCGGGCGACCGGGCGGCATCCGCGCATCCTGCGCACGGAGCAGGGCTGGGGCACCGAGGATCTGGTCGTCGTGACACCCGAGTCGGCCAATACCGACATGAGCAAGATCATGACGGTACGGGTCGCGAAGGCGACGCTGATCGTGCTGCCGAAATGGGCGATTGTCGCCGATGCTCAGGTGAAGGGGTGGGTAAACGTCGTCGGTCTGCTGCCCGCAGCCGACCCGGCCGGCGTGCTGGCACCGGCTACTCCGATGACGGTGACCCGCCAGCCGAGCGGTGGGCGGCCGCTCCAACCCGTCGCCTGGGCGCCGCGCTCGCTGGCGGTTGCGGCCCCGCGCCCGCTCCAGACCGTCACATCGGCGGCGCTGACGCCCTTGATCACCGACGATGCCGGGCGGATCGTGCTGGGCAAGATCGGCACATCGTCCATCTATGTACTGACCGATCCCGATCTGCTCGACAATTACGGCATCCGCCGGCTGGACCGCGCCCGCGCCGCGCTCGACCTGCTCGATTTCGTCAACGCCACCGGAGCGCGCGGAATCGCGTTCGACGTGACGCTGAACGGATTGGGACGGGCGCGCAGCCCGTTGAAGCTCGCGCTCGAGCCACCGTTTCTCGCCATGACGCTCAGCATCATCGTCGCGCTGGCGCTGACCGGATGGCAGGCGCTGATCCGGTTCGGCGCACCACAGCCGCGCCACCGCGCGATCGCCTTCGGCAAGAGCGCGCTGATCGACAATAGCGCGATGATCCTGCGCAAGGCAGGGCGCGAGGGCGTTCTGGGTGGCCGCTATGCAGCCCTGGTCCGCGAACGATCGCGGGTGATTTTCGGCGTGCCGGCGCGGTTGCCGGACGATGAGGCGGACCAGTATCTCGATCGATTACAGGGCGCGACCCAGTTCAGCACGCTGGTCGCCGATGCGGATCGGGCCCGGCACCGGGCGGATATGCTCGCGGCGGCACAGGCGCTGCATCAATGGCAATGGGAGAAGACACAGTGACGGTGGAAGAGGTTCAGGCGCTCGGCAGGTCGATCCGGGGCGAGATCGGCAAGGCCGTGGTCGGCCATGACGAAACCGTCGATCTGTTGCCGGTGGCGCTGTTCGCCGGCGGCCACATCCTGCTGGAGGGGCCGCCGGGCACGGCCAAGACCCTGCTCGCGCGCAGTTTCGCGCAGACGGTCGGGCTGGATTTCGGACGGATCCAGTTTACCCCGGATCTGATGCCCGGCGATATCATCGGGGCCAATCTGTTCAATTTCCAGACCTCGACCTTCACGCTGACGCGCGGGCCGATCTTCACCGAGTTGCTGCTGGCCGACGAAATCAACCGTACGTCGCCCAAGACCCAGGCGGCCCTGCTCGAGGCGATGCAGGAGCGCACGATCACAATCGATGGTGAAAGCCTGTCACTGGGGGATCGCTTCATGGTGGTGGCGACCCAGAACCCGATCGAGCAGCAGGGCGTCTATCCCTTGCCGGAGGCGCAGCTCGATCGCTTCCTGTTCAAGCAGTCCGTCGTCTATCCGACCGCAGAAGAAGAGCGCCAGATCGTCGCCGCGCATGGCGTGCGACAGGGTACGATGTCCCCGGCCGACTGGGGCGTTACACGCTGCACCGATGCGCGCGTGATCGATGACGCCGTCGCGACGGTTGCCGGAGTCAAATTGGTCGATGAAGTGATCGACTATATCGTCGCGCTGATCCGCGGCACGCGCGATGTCGCCGACCTGGAGAGCGGAGCCTCGCCCAGGGCGGGCGCCATGCTGGCTCGTGCGGCGCGCGCGCGCGCGGCGCTGGACGGACGCGACTTCGTCATTCCGGACGATGTGAAGACGCTGGCCCCGGCCTTGCTGCGTCACCGCCTGATCCTGTCCCCCGCCGCGGAGATCAACGGCCGCGCGGTCGAGGATGTCGTCGCGCAGATCATCGAGACGATCGAGGCACCGCGTTGATCTATCCGACCCGCATGGCGGTACTGGCGGCGGTGATCGGGGCTCCGTTCGCCTTGCTGGTCGCCATACTCCGCCCGGATATCTGGTATGCGGGTGTCGGCTGGCCGCTGGCGGTGTTGGCCCTGGTGCTGGTCGATGCGTGGATCAGCCGAGCGGGGGCGAATGCCACGCTGGCGCTGCCGCGATCGACGGCGGTCGGCGTGCCGCTGGCGGTGCGGGTTTCGATCGCCCTTTCAGGGGGCCGCGATGTGCGATCCGCGCAGGTCGCCCTGGCCTCCGATGTGCTGCTGGCGTTCGACGACGATGCGCGACTGACCGTGCCGTTGGAACAGGGGCGCGGCGTGGGCGAGATCATGCTGACACCACGGCGCCGCGGCACCGCGCATCTGGGCAGCCTGTGGGTGCGCTGGGCTGGACCGCTCGGTCTCGTCTGGCGGCAAAAGCGGATCGTGGCAAAGCAATCGCTGGCGATCCTGCCGGACGTACGGGCGATCCACGACCAGGGTGCGCAGATCTTCCAGCGCCACGCGGTGCAGGGGCTGATGGCGCAGGTCGATCGCGGTGACGGCCAGGATTTCGATGCGCTGGTGGAATTCCGCTCGGGCATGGATCGGCGTGCGATCGACTGGAAACAGTCGGCTCGGCACCGCCGGCTCTATGCCAAGGAATATCGCACCGAACGCAACAGCCAGATCGTCTTTGCGATCGATGCTGGGCGGCAGATGTCGGATCCGGTGGCGGGCGTTCCACGCATCGACCGGGCGGTGTCGGCGGCGCTGCTCGCCGGCTGGGTCGCGCTGAAGCTGGGCGACCGGGTGGCCTTGAACGCGTTCGATTCGCGCCCGCGCGTTGCGAGCGGCTTCATCGGCGGCGCGCGCGCCTTTCCCGAGCTTCAGCACCTTGCCGCCGAAATCGAGTATAGCGGTGAGGAATCCAACTACACCTTCGCGCTGACGATGCTGGCGGCGCGGCTGACGCGCCGGTCGATGATCGTGTTGTTCACCGAATTCACCGATCCGACCTCGGCCGACTTCATGGTGCGCGCGATCGCGCGGCTGTTGAAGACGCACCTCGTGCTGATCGTCGTTCTGCGCGACGAGGAACTGGAAACGATCGTCGATCGCGCGCCCGTCGCTGCGGCGGACGTCACTCGCGCGGTGACGGCGGCGGCGTTGCTGCGCGACCGGCGGCTGGTGTTGCTGCGCCTTCAACATATGGGTGTGCACGTCATCGAGAGTGAACATGATCGCGTCGGGGAGCGGCTGGTCGAGGGATATATCGACCTCAAGCGGAGGAGCCTGTTGTGAGCGCGATCGTCAACCTGCCGCCGCCGATGCTCAATGCCAGCAGGTTCCGGGCAGCGCACAATGCGGATTGGGACCGGCTCGAAGTGCTGATCGGTCGGATCGAGAAACGCTCGGTCCGGGCCTTGTCCGATGACGATCTGCTGGCGCTGCCCTTGCTCTACCGATCAGCGTTATCGTCCTTGTCGGTGGCGCGGGAAACCTCGCTCGACCGGGCACTGATCGACTATCTCGAGCAACTCTGCGCGCGGGCCTATTTCCAGATTTATGGCGTCTCGGATTCGACCTGGCGCGATCTTGGCCGGTTCTTCACCCAAAGCTGGCCCGGCGCGATCGCGAGCCTGTGGCGCGAGACCCTGGTGATGCTGTTCCTGACGGTTGCCGGGGCGCTGGCTGCTTATGTCCTCGTCCGCTCCGACCCGTCCTGGTATTTCGGGATGATCCCCGAATCCATGTCGGGCGGGCGCGATCCCAGCGCGTCGGCCGAGACGCTTCGGGCGACGTTATACGGCACCAAGGATGAAGGGCTCGGACTATTCGCGAGCTTCCTGTTCGGGCATAATGCGCAGATCGCGATTTTCGCCTTCGCGCTTGGCTTTGCGTTCGTGGTGCCGACAGCGCTGCTGATCCTCTATAACGGCCTGATGCTTGGCGCGATGATCGCGGTGTTCGCCTCGAAGGGGCTGGGGCCGAACTTCATCGCGTGGCTGGCGATCCACGGCACCACCGAATTGTTCGCGATCATGCTTGCGGGTGCGGCGGGTATGCGGATCGGCACCGCCATCGCCTTTCCCGGCCGCCGCGAGCGCATGGTGGCGCTGGTCGAAGCAGGGCGCATATCGGCGATCGCAGTCGCCGGGGTGGTGGTGATGCTAGCCATCGCCGCGATCCTCGAAGGCGTCGGGCGGCAGGTGGTCCAGGCCGACGCGACGCGGCTCGGCATCGGCGTAGCGATGCTCGTCGGGTGGCTTTCTTATTATTACGGAATCGGGAGGCGGTATGCGCAGCGATCGCCGGCCTAAGACTCCCGTTTCGTTGCGGCGCAGCTTCGTGACGCCGGAGGGGGTAGATCTGCAACTTGAGCTGGGGGGCGCAGGCACGCGCGCGGCTGGGTTCCTGATCGACGCGTTCCTGATTTTCACGACGTTGGTCGTCGTGACGATCGCGCTCGTCTTGATCGCGACGACGACGAAAGCCGATATGGCGGCGATCGTTTGGCTCATCGGCGCGTTCGTGCTGCGCAACGGCTGGTTTGCCTTGTTCGAAATGGGCGGGCGCGGCGCGACTCCAGGCAAAAGATTGATGGGGTTGCGCGTGGTCGCGCGCGATGGTGCACAATTGACCGCAGGCGCGGTGCTGGCGCGCAACGCGATGCGCGAGATCGAGGTATTCCTGCCTTTGTCCTTTCTGGCCTCGCAGGCCGCGGAGGGTGTCGCGGATTCCTTTCTCACCATCTTTGCCCTGCTGTGGAGCGGCATCTTCCTGTTTTTTCCGCTGTTCAACCGCGATCGGCTGCGTGTGGGCGATCTGGTGGCCGGGACATGGGTGGTCCATTCGTCGGTTCGCACTCTGGCCGCGGACCTGGCGACGGGCGATGCTAGACCAAGGCGCGTCTTCTCCGATGCCGCGTTGGCGCTGTACGGCGAATATGAATTGCAGACGCTCGAGAACGTGCTGCGCGGCGGCGACCCGGAGGCGGTGGCGGCGGTGGCGGACACCATCCGGCGGAAAGCGGGCCTGGCGGACGATGGCCAGGACGAGACATTCCTTGCCGATTATTACGCGGCACTCTGTGCACGCCTGGAAAACGGCCTTCTGGTCGGTCGGCGCCGGCGCGATAAATTCGCGGCTGGCGCGCGCTGACGGATGGCCGCGTGGAACTCGCCGAAGCCCCGATCTCGGTTGGGCGATCTCAATTAGAGTAATATCAAGGATCGGGGCGACCGGTGCGGTGAAATTGCGACGCGTCGGCGCGTGGTCAGGGCGCATATGCCCGGTTGAACAGGGCCACCATCTCCGTCGCATGAGCGCGGACGTCTTCTGTTTCGGGGATTTCGGCGACGCCCCACAAGCGCAGACTGTGTTGCGTCTGCGTGAGCTGGATCAGGGTTATCGCGGCTTTCAGCGGATCGTCGCTGCGCAGATCACCCGCCTCCATGCGCCCGCGAATATAATCGGACAGGCGTTCCAGCACGATCTGCGGTCCACGCGCATAGAACAGCCGGCCGATCTCGGGAAAACGTCCGCCTTCGCCGACGATCAGGCGGTGCAACCGCATATTGTCGGGATTGAGAATCTTGAGCAGGAAGCGTTCGGCGAAATCGACCAAGGTGGTGTGGCAGTCGCGCCCGGGACGCAAGGCATCGTCGAGATTTCGGCGGAAGCTGGCGGTGACGTCGTCGAGAACGGCAGCGAACAAATCCTCCTTCGACGGGAAATAGGCCCACAAAGTGCCCTTCGATCCGCCGAGATGCGTGGCGATCGTCGACATCGACGTGGCGGCATAACCCTGTTCGAGGAACGCATCGCGCGCTGCGGACACGATGGCCGCCCGGCGCGACTCCCGGTTTTGATCGCGGCGTGTTTTGGTTTCGAACATTGTCGTACTATAGGGTACGATTATCGATTGACAAGCCGCTGGTGCGCGACCATTTGCCCGCCGTACCTAGGAGTACGGTATTTCAATGCGCCTGATTCGATTCACCTGCTGCATTAGCAGCCTGGCGGTACTGGCCGGATGCGCCGTGCCCGATCTGGGGCCGCGTCCCGAGTTGGCGACGCCGACCAGCTACGCCGCAGGCGCCAGCATCGCGTCGACGCGCGACAAGGCCTGGCCGGTCGCGGGGTGGTGGCGTGGTTATGGTGATCCGCAACTCGATATGTTGATGGCCGAAGCGCTGGCGGGGTCGCCCGATATCGCGATCGCGGCGGCGCGCGTGCGCACTGCGCGGGGCGTCGTGCAGCAGGCTGGTGCCGCCAACCTGCCGACGCTGGATTTTGCGGGTTCGGCAGGGCTGAACAAGCAGAGCTACAATAACGGCATTCCCGTTCAGTTCGTGCCCAAGGGGTGGAACGATACCGGGCGGCTGGCGCTGGACGCCGGGCTCGATCTCGATCTGTTCGGGCGCAACCGTGCGTCTTTGGTCGCCGCCACCTCGGATGCCGAGGCCACCCGGTTGGACGGTGAGCAGGCGGCGCTGACGCTCGCGACCGATATCGCCTCGCGCTATGCCGATCTGGCTCGGCTCTATGCCGAACAGGATGTGCTTGAGCGCGCGCTTGCGGTGCGCGGCGCGAGCGCGAAACTGGTCGGCGACCGGGTCGCGATCGGCCTCGATACGCAGGGCGAGTTGAAACAGGCGCGCTCCGCCGTGCCCGCCTCGCGCGTGGAACTGGCCGCCAACGCGGAACAGATCGCGCTGACCAAGAACGGCATCGCGGCGCTGATCGGTGCCGGGCCGGACCGCGCGCTGTCGATCACGCGTCCCACGGTGCCGGTGCTGGCAACCGACTTGCCGACGGACGCGGCGATCGGGCTTGTCGGGCGGCGCCCGGACATTGCCGCCGCCCGCGTCCGCGCCGAAGCAGCGGCGAGCCGGATCAAGGTCGCGCGCGCCGATTTCTACCCGAATATCAGCCTGTCGGGCTTGATCGGGCTGCAGTCGCTCGGTTTAAGAAATCTGTTCAAAAACGGGTCGAGCATCGGCAATGTCGGCCCGGCGATCAGCCTGCCGATCTTCCACGGCGGTGCGCTGCAGGGCCAGTACCGCCAGGCACGCGGGCGCTACGACGAAGCGGTGGCGACCTATGATCGCACGCTGATCGGGGCGCTGCGCGAGGTCGCCGATGCGGTGACGAGCCGGCGTCAGGTCGGCATGCAAGCCATCGACGCGCGCGCGTCGCTTACCGATGCCGAGGGCGCCTATCAGATCGCGCAATTGCGTTATCGCGGCGGGCTGTCGACCTATCTCAACGTGCTGAGCGCCGAAGACGCCGTGCTGACCGCGCGACGGTCGCTCGCCGAAATCGAAGCGCGTCGGTTCATGCTCGATATCCAGTTGGTGCGCGCGCTCGGCGGCGGCTTCCAACCCACTCTCCAGACCAGCGGGACACGATGATGGACACGCCATCCAGCGATCAAGACCAGACTCCCGCCGAGGAGCCGAAGGCCACCACCGCCGATCCGGCCAAGCGCAAGCGGCTGCTGCTGATCTTCGCGATCGTGCTGGCCGTCATCGCGATCTGCTATTTCCTCTACGACACGTTGGTGCTGTCGAAGCGGGTGTCGACCGACAACGCCTATGTCGCGGCCGAAACCGCGCAGGTCATGCCGTTGGTCAGCGGGCAGGTGATCGAGGTCGCGGTCGGCGATACACAGAACGTCAAGCGCGGCGACGTGCTCATGCGCCTCGACGATTCCGATCAGCAGATCGCGGTCGCGCAGGCCGAGGCGGACCTTGCGGGGGCCGAGCGGCGCTATGGCCAGACCGCGGCGACCGGTGACGCGTTGCAGGCGCAGGTCGATGCCCGCAGTGCCGAGATCGGCACCGCGCGCGCGCAATTGCTGGTGGCGCAGGGCAATCTCGAGCGGGCGCAGACCGATTATCGGCGGCGCCAGGCGCTCGTGGCGGCGGGTGCCGTCTCGGGTGACGAGGTGACGGCGGCGACCAATGCGTTGCGCACGGCGCGCGCCAACATCGTCGTGGCGCAGGCGGGAATCGCGCAGGCCACCGCGACACGCGCTTCCGCTTTGGAGGATCGTGCCGCCAACACCGCGCTGACGCACGGCACAACCCAGGCAACCGCGCCCGAGGTGCTGACGGCGCGGGCGAAACTGCGCCAGGCGAAGCTGGATCTGTCACGCACCGTCGTCCGCGCGCCGATCGACGGGATCATCTCGCAGCGCAACGTCCAGATCGGCCAGCGGCTCGCGCCGGGCACCGCCGCGATGGCGATCGTCCCGGTCGATAAATTGTACGTCAACGCAAACTATAAGGAAGGCCAGTTGCAGCATGTCCGGATCGGGCAACACGCGACACTGACTTCCGACTTGCACGGCGGCGATGTCGTGTATCACGGTCGCGTCGTCGGTCTTGCGGGCGGCACGGGGGCGTCGTCGGCGTTGATCCCGGCGCAAAACGCGACCGGCAACTGGATCAAGGTCGTGCAGCGCCTGCCGGTGCGCATCGCGCTCGATTCCAAGGAGCTGCGCGATCATCCGTTGCGGGTCGGGCTGTCGATGAACGCCGAGATCGACATTTCGGACGCGCGCTAGGATCCGATTCGATGGCTGACGACACTCCCGCGCAGTCGCTGACCGGCACGCCGCTCCTGCTCGCGGGGTGCGTGCTGGCGCTGACCAACTTCATGGTCGTGCTCGATACGACCATCGCCAACGTGTCGGTGCCGCACATTTCGGGCGGGCTGGGCGTCTCGCCGACGCAGGGAACGTGGGTCGTCACCTCCTATTCGGTGGCCGAGGCGATCTGCGTGCCGTTGACCGGCTGGCTCGTCCGGCGATTCGGCATGATCCGCGTGTTCATGACCGCGATGATCGGTTTCGCGGTGTTCTCGGCGTTGTGCGGACTGGCTACGTCGCTCGGCGCGATGGTCGCGTTCCGCATCGGGCAGGGGTTTTGCGGCGGGCCATTGATGCCGCTGACGCAGACGCTGCTGCTCACCATCTTCCCGCCCAAACAGCGTGCCGCCGCAATGGGCGCCTGGGCGATGACCACGGTGACCGCGCCGATTCTCGGCCCGATCCTGGGCGGCACGATCAGCGACAATTGGTCCTGGCCGTGGATTTTCTACATCAACCTGCCGATCGCGATGCTCTGCGTCGGCGGCGTATTCACGCTGCTGCGCAAATCGGAAACCAAGACGGAGATCGTGCCGATCGACAAGTTTGGCCTGTTCCTGATGGTCGTGTGGATCGCCGCGTTGCAGGTCATGCTCGATCTCGGACGCGAGCATGATTGGCTCGGATCGAGCTTTATCGTCGGCTGTGCGATCATCGCGGCGATCGGCTTCATCACCTTCCTGATCTGGGAACTGACGGCGGCCAATCCGATCGTCGACCTGCGCGTGTTCCGCCACCGTGGCTTCACCGTCGCGGTGACGGCACTCGCCTTCAGTTTTGGTACGTTCTTCGCATCGGTCGTCATCATCCCGCAATGGCTCCAATCGACGCTGGGCTACACCGCGACCGATGCGGGCTTTGTCACCGCGTTCAACGGCGCTCTGGCGGTGATCTTCTCGCCCATCGTGGCCAAGCTCAGCACCAAGGTCGATCCGCGCGCCTTGGTGTGTTTCGGCATCTTCTGGCTCGGTGTGACCTCAATCCTGCGGACCTTCTGGTTCAGCGGCGCGGATTTCTGGATTCTGGCGTTCCCGCAACTCGTCCAGGGGCTGGGCATGCCATTCTTCTTCATCCCGCTGACGATCATCGCGCTGGGTGCGGTCAATCCGGAGGAGACCGCTTCGGCGGCCGGCGTGATGAGCTTCCTGCGCACGTTGGCGGCGGCGATCGCGACCTCGATCGGCAGTACCTTGTGGCAGAACGGCGCGCAATCGAACCGCGCGGAACTCACCAACATCCTCAATCATGGCGATCAGGTGATCGCCAACGCCACGCAGCACGGATTCTCGGCGGAACAGGGCCGGGGGCTGATCGAGCGGCTGGTCGATCAGGAAAGCTATGCGCTGGCGACGGATCATATCTTCGCGCTCGCCGCCGTGGTGTTCTTCATCTCCGCCGCGATCATCTGGCTCGCCCCACGTCCTGCCCGCCCGGTGGATACGTCTGCCGCGCATTGAGGCGTCGGGCGGGGGGCACATCACGGGCGCTTTCCCTTCTCGGCGCGCTCGCATAAGACGCGCGCATCATGGCCCGTATCGAAACCCCAAAACGCATTCGCGGAACGCAGGATATCTTCGGCGAGGAACAGCGCCGGTTCGCGCGCGTGCTCGAAGTGTTCGAACGTGTTCGCAAACTCTATTGTTTCCAGCGCGTCGACATTCCGGTGTTCGAAAGCACCGCCGTCTTCGCGCGCTCGCTGGGGGAAACGACCGACGTCGTGTCGAAGGAGATGTACACGTTCGAGGACCGCGGCGGAGATTCGCTTACGCTGCGTCCGGAATTCACCGCCGGCATCGCGCGCGCCTATCTGACCGAGGGCTGGCAGCAATATGCGCCGCTGAAGCTCGCCACGCATGGTCCGGTGTTCCGCTACGAGCGCCCGCAAAAGGGCCGCTTCCGCCAGTTCCACCAGATCGACGCCGAGGTGATCGGCGCGGCGGAACCAGCGGCGGACGTCGAACTGCTCGTCCTGGCGGACCAGTTGCTGCACGAATTGGGCATTGCCGACGGCGTAACGTTGCAGCTCAACACGCTGGGCGACGTTGAAACGCGCGATGCGTGGCGTGCGGCATTGGTCGCCCATTTCGAGGCCCACCGCGCGGAATTGTCCGAAGACAGCATCGCGCGTCTGGATCGCAATCCGTTACGTATCTTGGATTCCAAGGACCCGAGAGACCGACCAATTGCCGATTCCGCCCCCGACATCGATGCGTATCTGACCGTGGAAGCCCGTGCGTTTTTCGATGCCGTAACGGCAGGCCTCGACGCGGCTGGCGTACAGTGGACGCGCAACGCGCGGCTGGTGCGGGGGCTGGATTATTACCGGCACACGGCGTTCGAATTCGTCACCGACCGGTTGGGCGCGCAGGGCACCGTGCTGGCGGGCGGGCGCTATGATGGGCTGATCGAGAGTTTGGGTGGTCCGGCGACGGCTGGTGTGGGCTGGGCGGCGGGGGTCGAGCGGCTGGCTATGCTGGTTGAGGAGCCGGAAACGCAAAGACAGGATGTTATCATTGCCGTTGAAGATGATCGTGCCATTGGTGCTGGTCATCGTGTTCTCAGGCTGCTGCGCAACGCCGGTCTTTCCGCAGAGATGGTTGCCAATGGGTCGCCCCGAAAAAGATACGACAAAGCAATGAAAGTGAACGCTAAAGTATTGCTCTCCATCAATTTTGATGGAAAAAATCTGGTTTGGAAGCAGCAGTCGGCAACGTTTACTGAACAATCTATCGCCGTAGAACACGTATTGCGCGAGATGGCGCGAGACGGATGACTACCCTCTCCCCCGAACACATCGCGCAAATCGCACTCCCCTTGTTGCCCGGCGAAGGCCGGGGTCCAGGCTCGGCGCAGGGCGCCGATCGCGCTATTGCGCGTCTTCTCGTTTTGGGCTGGACCCCGGCCTGCGCCGGGGAACGGTTTCGGCGCGGTCGGCCAGCATGACCACCATCTCCCCCGAACGGATCGCGCAGATCGAGGCGCGGCGGGATGAGTTGCAGGCGCTGATGGCGACCGGCGATCTGCCGTCCGACCGCTTCGTGGCGGTGTCGAAGGAATATGCCGAGCTGGAACCAGTCGCGCGGGCGGCGGGCGAGGTGCGGCGGCTGCGCGCCGAACTGCTCGTGCTCGCGGGCATGGAGGCGGACGAAGATCCCGAGATCAGGGCGATGGCGCGCGAGGAGATCGACACGATCCGCGCGACCCTGCCCGATGCGGAGCGCGCGCTCGCGCTGTCGCTATTGCCGCGCGATGCCGCCGACGAGCGCGCCGCGATGCTCGAAATCCGCCCCGGCACCGGCGGCGACGAGGCGGCATTGTTCGTCGGCGATCTGCTGCGCATGTATCAGCGCTTCGCCGAAACGCAGGGCTGGCGCGTCGAACTCATCTCGGCGAGCAATTCGGAAGCGGGCGGCTACAAGGAAGTCGTCGCCAGCGTCACGGGCTCCGGCGTGTTCGCGCGGCTGAAGTTCGAGGCCGGTGTCCACCGCGTGCAGCGCGTGCCCGCGACCGAAACGCAGGGGCGCATCCACACGTCGGCCGCGACCGTCGCCGTGCTGCCCGAGGCGGAAGAGGTCGATGTGAAGATCGACGACAAGGATTTGCGCATCGACGTCTATCGCTCGTCCGGGCCGGGCGGTCAGTCGGTCAACACCACCGATTCCGCCGTGCGCATCGTCCACATCCCGACGGGCATGACCGTGATCCAGCAGGACGAAAAGTCGCAGCACAAGAACAAGGCCAAGGCGCTGAAGGTCCTGCGCACCCGCCTGTACGAGGCGGAACGCGAGCGGCTGCATCAGGAACGCGCGGGCGCGCGCAAATCGATGGTCGGCAGCGGGGATCGGTCGGAGCGGATCCGCACGTACAATTATCCGCAAGGCCGCGTGACCGACCACCGCATCAACCTGACGCTGCATCGCCTGCCCGAAATTCTGGAGGGCGAGATGGGCGACCTGATCGGCGCGCTGATCGCCGAGGACGAGGCGGAGCGGCTGGCGACGATCGAGGGGTGAGCGGGGTGCCAGACTTGTCACCTCCGTCATCCCGGACTTGCTCCGGGGTCCAACGTGCCGCTTTTTCCAACCCCGATTTTCCGGAGTCAGGCTTGGCCGCGCGTTGGATCCCGGAGCGAGTCCGGGACGAGGGCGTAGATGGGCGCGCGTGGTGAGCATTCGTCAGGCCCTGACCGAAGCCACCGCACACCTCGCCCCCGTCACCGAAACCCCGCGCCTCGACGCCGAACTCCTGATGGCCCACGCACTGGGCATTGCGCGCGAGGTGCTCCTGCTAAACCATCTCGACGCCCCAACCCCGGCGAACTTCGGCCCCCTAATCGTCCGCCGCCTCACCCATGAGCCGGTCGCCTATATCACCGGCACCCGCGCCTTCTGGACGATCGACCTCGCCGTCGGCCCCGGCGTGCTCATCCCCCGGCCTGATAGCGAAACGTTGATCGAGGCGGCGGTCATGCATTTCGGCAAGGTCGGGCCAAAGACGATCCTCGATCTCGGCACTGGCCCCGGCACGTTGTTGCTGGCGGCGCTGGCGGAATGGCCGGGGGCGACGGGGATGGGCATCGACGCCTCCCATATCGCGCTCGATTATGCGCGGCGCAATGCCACCGATCTCGACCTGGCGGCGCGGGCTCGCTTCCGCCTCGGAAACTGGGCGGAAGGGCTTTCCGACCAATTCGACCTGATCCTGTGCAACCCGCCTTACATCGGCACCACGGAAGACCTGCCGGCGGACGTCCGCGCGCACGAACCCGGCGCGGCGTTGTTCGCTGGTGCAGACGGGCTCGACGACTACCGCATCATCGCGCCGCAACTCCGCGCGTTGCTCGCCCCCGGCGGCGTGGCGATCCTCGAAATCGGCCACACCCAGTCGGTGCCCGTGACCGCACTGCTCGAAGCGGAAGGTTTCGCCGTCGCGCTGGCCCGTGATCTCGCCGGGAACACGCGCGCCTTGATGGCGAAGTAAAGCGTAACACTGCCGACGTATATTTCCGCTTGGAGATTGCCGCGCCACCCGCTATTGAATGCGCAGGGGCATACGTTTTCATCATAAGCCGTTGAAAACGGGCTGTTGCTCACCTCCAAGTCATGCAGTCGCTATCGTCCGGCGACCGTGGCAGGCCTGTTTCGCCGAGATTTGGCGGATATGGGCCCAAGAGCATTGCATCCACATCGTTGCGGAGCACGGTTGGTTATCACGGACCCAAAATCGAAGATCAGGGCCAAGAAGATCAGGGATATACACAGTTGATCAACAACAATCGTCAGGCCGGTCGCCGTCGCGGTCGTGGCGGGCAGCAACAGCGCCCGCAGGGTAATTCGGGTGGCGTACGCGATAACGGTAATCGCATCGACAACCGGTCGCGCGGCAATGCCGCCCAATTGCTCGAAAAATACAAGGCGCTCGCCCGCGATTCCCAAATGTCCGGCGATCGCGTGAACACCGAATATTATCTGCAGTTCGCGGATCATTATTTCCGCGTGCTGGCCGAGACGCGTTCGCGTTTCGAAGAGAATAATCGTCCACCCCAGCAGGGTGGTGCGAACACCTTTCAGGACGACGAGACCGAATATGACGATGACGGTGCGCCGATCGTCGCCGAACCGTCGCGGCAGAATGGGGTCCAGCAGAACGGCAACCAGAACTATCAGGGCGACCGCCAGGAACGTCCGGATCGTCAGGAACGTCAGGATCGCCCGGACCGGCAGGATCGCCAGGTTTCCGATCGCCAGGTTTCCGATCGCCAGACCTCTGATCGTCAGGATCGCCCCGAACGTCCGGACCGTCAGGTCAATGATCGCGGTCAGCAAGGTGATGATCGCCCGCGCCGCAGCAATGGCAATGGGAGCGGCAACGTTAACAACGCCGGCACCAGCTATGGCAACGAAGGGGAGCGCTACGTCCGCGACGATCGCGGCTCCCGGAACGAGGGGCGTAACGAAGATCGCCCCGAAGGCCGCCCAGAAGGCCGCCCAGCAAGCGGCCCAGAAAGCCGCCCAGAAAGCCGAAACGAAGGTCGCCGTTACCAGAGCGAGGATCGCGCGCCCGTCCAGCACGAAGCCGTCGTCGAATCCGCCCCGGTCGTTGACGAACAGCCGGTCGAAGCGCCGCGCCGCCGTGGTCGGCCGCGTCGCGAGCCCGTCGCCGAAGCACCGGTCGCATTCGATTCGGCGATCTTGCCGCCGTCGCTCAATATCTCGGCAGTGACGCCTACGAACATCGACAGCGCCCCGGCCAATGATGCCACCGGCGACGAGCTGGAGGAAAAGCCCCGCCGCCGTCGCGGTCGTCCGCCGGCCAGCGAGACCTCGACCGCCGGCTGAGGCGAAGCGAGCGTGGAGCAGAATGCGGGGTTCCGGGCCGGTGGGTCCGGAGCCCCTTTTCGTTTGCGCTTTCGATCGCAAAGGTGGAGTCTTCGTTCAGCGGCGACGGACTCGGAAGCTAATCCGGGCGGGGTGGCCCAAGGAGACGGCATTATGACGATCGCGACGATCCTCGGCGGCAAGGGCCGCGACATCGTATCGGTAACTCCGGAACATAGCGTACGCGACACGGTGTCCTTGCTGGCGCAAAAACGCATCGGTGCGGTGCCGGTGATGGACGGCGGGCGGGTGGTCGGGATCTTTTCCGAACGGGATGTGATCCACGCGCTCGAGGCGCATGGTCCGGCGGCGCTCGATGCGCTGGTCGGCGCGGTAATGACCTCGCCCGCGATTACCGTCGACATCGGCGAACCCGCAATCGGCGCGCTGTCGCTGATGACCCGGCGACGGATCCGCCACCTGCCGGTGGTGCAGGATGGCGTGGTGGTCGGGTTGGTCTCGATCGGCGATCTCGTCAAATACCGTATCGACCGGATCGAGGCCGATGCCGAAGCGATGCGGAGTTATATCCAGCAGGCTTGAGGCTCATCCCTCCAGCGGCTGTTTTCGCACCACCGCGATCAGTTCTCGCACCAGCGGGCGGGCGAACAGCATCAGCCAGCCGCCATAAGCGATAGCGCCGATTGCGACGAGCACCGCCAGCCGCGCGAAAGGATGGAGGGGCGGGAGAACGAGTTCGTCGACCAGCCGCACCGTCGTTGCCATGATCAATGCGGCCATCAACGGCGGCGCGATCGCATCGCCCAGGGCACGCAGCGTGGTGCCGATCACGCCGAGC
>NZ_JANYEK010000098.1 GCF_025363195.1 Sphingomonas sp. | reverse complement strand
GCATGCCCGGTATGAACGCTTCGATCAGACGCTGGGCGTCATCCGCCGGGCGGGCGTCACGCGGCTCGGCTTTATCGGTAACGATCGGTTCGCGAAGTTCGGCGATCTGCGCTGATCGGCTGGGTGGAAGCGTCGGGCTGCAGACGGGGAGGGGAACGGCCCAGACTTGCCCTGCGTTAAGGTCGCCACGTTCCGGTCGCAGGTTAAGGTTAGTTTCATGATGCGTTTCGCCCCCGCGCTGCTGCCAGCGTGTCTCGCCGTGCTGGCCGGGTGTTCCCCCCAATCCGGTGGCCCGGACCATTCGGCGGTCGACATCAACGCCGCCGCCGAACAGGCGCAACTGAGTATCGACAATTACGCCGCCGCGACCCCCGTCCACCCGACCCCGAAACCAGCCCCGAAACCAGCCCCGAACTCGATCCCGCGACCGGGCGCGGCGGCAAGCCTCGAACCGCTCGATCCGCCCGCCCCCGGCACGCCCGGTGGCCTGCCGGATGATCGCACGCCGCTGTCCGAAGCCCGCTTCACCCCCGACAGTGCGCAAGGGGCCGCCAACGTCGTGCAGACCTATTATGCGCTGCTCGGCGCGGGCAAATACCGCCAGGCCTGGGCGCTGTGGGGCCATCGCGGCCAGGATTCCGGCATGACCGCGGCGGCATTCGCGGCGAGCTTCGACCCATATAGCGACTATCACGCCAACGTCGGCGCGCCGGGTGCGGTCGATGCGGGCATGAGCCAGCGCTGGGTGACCGTGCCGGTGCAGGTTTACGCCCGGCTGAAGAAGGAGGGAACGCCGATCTACATGCTCGGCACCGTGACGCTGCACCGCATCGCGCCGGGCGTCGGCGATGACAAGACCGACGAGACATGGCATCTGAAGTCCGCCGACATCAAACCCCGGCCGCAGCGGTGAGCGCCGGCTCGGATCGGTCGCCCGGATCGGCCGATGCAGGAGCTGCCCGATGACCCTCACGCTCTACGGCCATCCCTTGTCGTCTTACTGTCAAAAGGCGCTGACCGCCTTTTACGAGCATGACCTGGCGGTGGAGATCAAGCTGATCGATGGCAGCGAACCGGTGGCAAGCGCGTTTGCCGAACTGTGGCCGATCAAGCGCTTCCCGATCCTGACCGATGGCGATCGGCTGATCGTCGAGGCCACCACGATCATCGAATATATCGACCTTAAATATCCCGGACCGTCCCGGCTGATCCCCGAGGATCCCGACGCCGCGATCGACGTGCGGATGCTCGACCGCTTTTTCGACAATTACATCCACACGCCGCAAGGACGCATCGTCTATGACAGCCTGCGCGAGAAGGGGCACCGCGACCCGCAGATGGTGGCGGAGTCGCGGACCATGCTCGACAAATCCTACGAATGGCTCGACCGCCGCATGGCAACGCGCGAATGGGCGGCGGGCAGCACCTTCAGCCTGGCGGATTGCGGCGCCGCCCCGGCGTTGCTCTATGCGGATTGGACGTACGCCATCCCTGCACGCTTCGCCGGTCTGTGGGCCTATCGGGCGCGGCTGCTGGCACGACCATCCTATGCGCGGGCGCTGGATGAGGCGCGCCCGTACCGCGGGATGTTTCCGCTCGGTGCGCCGGAGGGGCGGGACTGATCAGGCCGAGCGGCGGACCCAGGTCGGGGTTGCGGGCATCATGGGGTTCAGCCGCTCCATGTTGAAGTTCTGGGCGAATTCGATGCCCGCTTTGCCATCCGCTGCCCAGCGCAGCTTTGCCGGGAACATCTGGTCCTCCAGCAGCTCGATCAGGATGTCGATGCCGGCAGCCTCGCCGTCGATCTCGATCCCGTCGATCAGCGCGCCGGTCGCAGACATGTTGCGGATGCGCACCTCACCCTCGACGCCTTCGGTGGCGATGCGGGCGCTGCGCAATATCGTGGTGCGTGGCGACCGGCTGGCGCGATATCCGCTCGCGGTGGCCATACCCTGCTTGGCGTGTAACTGCTCGAGCACCGCCTCGGCCCGGGCGGCCTTGCCGTAGACATAGCCCTGGATATGGCTGCAACCCAGATCGCGGATCAGCTGGATTTCGTCCTGCACCTCGACGCCCTCGGCCGTCGTTTCCATGCCCAGCGTATCGGCCAGGGTGACGATCGCCTTGATGATCGCGGCGTTGCGGTTGCCGGGGATCGCCGCGCCCTTCACGAAGCTCTGATCGATCTTGATTTTGTCGAACGGTGCCTTTTTGAGATAACCGAGCGAGGAATAGCCGGTCCCGAAATCGTCGAGCGCGAGGCGCACGCCGAGACCCTTCAGGCTCTTGAACATCTTCTCGGACGATGCGCTTTCGTTGAGGAACACGCCTTCCGTGATTTCGAGTTCCAGCCGCTCGGCGCGGATCCCGGACCGGGCCAGCGCACTGGTCACGATTGCGGGCAGAGCGGGATTGGCGAACTGGAGCGGCGAGACGTTGACCGCCACGCGAATGTCGTCGGGCCAGGTCGCGGCGTCGTCGCAGGCGGTGCGCAACACCCATTCTCCGATCGCCCCGATCAGCCCGGAATCTTCAGCGACCGGGATGAAATCCGCCGGTGATACTGCCCCGCGCGTCGGATGGTCCCAGCGCAGCAGCGCTTCGTAACCGACGATCCGCTCGGTCTTCGCGCTGACCACTGGCTGGTAGGCGACGTGGAATTCGTGCTGCGCCAGGGCCTTGCGCAGATCATCTTCGAGCAGCTTGCGGTTCTGCGCCCCGAGCAACAGTTCGGCGCGGTAGAAGCGATGGATACCGCGCCCGTCAGCCTTGGCGGCGTACAATGCGAGATTGGCGTTGCGGACCAGTGTCTCCGAATCTGCCCCATCTTCCGGCGCGATGGCGATGCCGGCCAAACAACCGATGGTGATCGACGATCCGTCGATGAAATAGGGTTGTGAGATTGCGCCGATGATCGTGCTCGCCAGCTCGGCGAGGCGATCGCGATTGGCTTCTCGCGGCAGCACGACCTGGAATTCGTCGCCACCCAGTCGCCCAACCAGCCCGGCATCACCGACGCTGCGTTGCAGCCGCTGGCCGACCTGCTTGAGCAGGGCATCGCCGGTCTGGTGGCCCAGCGTATCGTTGACCGCCTTGAACCGATCCAGATCGAGCAGGAACAAAGAAGTCGCTTGGCCACCGGATTGCGGCGCGGCCAGCGTTTGATCGAGGGACAGGCGCATGCGCTGACGGTTGGCCAGGCCGGTCAGGCCATCGAACAAAGCGAGACGCGTGATCTCCGCCTCCGACTGCCGCTTCAGCGTCAGGTCGCTGCCACTGCCGACAAAACCTTGAAAGCGGTTCATCGAATCCATCATCGGACGCCCCGAAATCGACCACCAGCGCTCCGCGACCTCTGCCACCGGTCTTACTGAATAATCCGAAAACGATGTGCGCGAGGATAAATGGAAACCGAGCGTCCGCTCGGTATCGGGTGATGCGCTGTCGACCTTGAACACTGCGGTCAGCAACTGGCCGATGGCGGGTGTGCCGTGAGCCGCGACTTCGTCGGCGACCTTGGTCGAGAGATAGACGAGATAGCCCTGGCGATCGGTCTGCCAGAACCAGCCGCTGCCGTGATCCTCGAATTCGTGGACCAGCCGGCGCGCCAGCGCGCCATGGCTGTCGCCCGCCCGGCGCGCTTCGGCCAGAACATGATCCAGGCGCGCGAGGCCGACAATGGCGACGGTGAGGCAGACGAGAAACACCAGGGCGATGCCGCTGACCATGTTGAACCCGCTGAACACCGCAATGCTTGCGACCAGCGACATGGCAAAGCCGAGCAATCCGGCGCGCACCGGTTGCAGCGCGATGACGGTGACGACGATCGCGCTGAAGATGGCGACGAAATTCGCCAATTGCAGCATGGGGTGGCCGATATCGACGGTGATCCAAAGCATCGCGAACAGTCCGGTGCCAAGCCCGGCCCCGCAGGCCGTCGCGGCGCGAACTTGGTGATGCGGCTGCCAATCGCGCAAAACCGGTAATTTCAGCAGGCCCAATGCGAAAATGCCGAGCATCAAAACAAGTCCGCAATGCAGGCCGAAGCGTTCGATCAGGCCGGGGCCGTCGAGCTGGGTCGCGGTCCACAGCATCAGCGCGCTCGCCAAAAGCTGCGCGATCAGCGCGGCGGGCCAGGCGGTGGCGAGCTGGTTGAATTGCTGTTGATGCGCGTCCGTCCCGCGATCCTCGCCCGCACTCAACATTAGGTCACGCCACAGGCCACGTAATGCGGGGATGATCGATGAGGGGGAGGGGCGGAAGGTTCGCATCTGACGCCCGTGTAACGACACGGGTTTGGGATTTGCTTTCGGGTTCTGGTTAAGGAAATCCTGCGGCATAAATAACCGGTGAAACAGTTGGCCGTGGCAACGCGCGCGCATAAAGAGGCGTCAATTGTGGCCGAGGATCCCAAATGACGATTATCATCCGCGAAGCCGATCTGATCGACAGCGTCGCCGACGCACTTCAGTTCATCAGCTATTTTCACCCGATGGATTACATCCATGCGCTGGGCGCCGCCTATGAAGCGGAGCAATCGCCCGCCGCCAAGGACGCGATCGCGCAGATCCTGACCAACAGCCGGATGTGTGCCGAGGGGCATCGCCCGATCTGCCAGGATACCGGAATCGTCAACGTGTTCGTCAAATGGGGCATGGCGTGCCGCTTCGACGAAACCACGCGGTCGTTGCAGGAGATCGTCGATCAGGGCGTGCGGTTGGCCTATCTCAACCCGGAGAACAAGCTGCGCGCTTCCGTGCTGGCCGACCCCGCGTTCACGCGGCGCAACACCAAGGATAACACGCCGTGCGTGCTGCACGTCGAGATGGTGCCGGGCAATAAGGTTTCGGTGGATGTCGCGGCCAAGGGCGGTGGCAGCGAGAACAAATCCAAGTTCAAGATGATGAACCCGAGCGATTCAATCGTCGATTGGGTGTTGGATATGCTGCCGCAGATGGGCGCGGGCTGGTGCCCGCCGGGGATGCTCGGCATCGGCATCGGCGGCACGGCGGAACATTGTATGCTGCTCGCCAAGCAGGCGTTGATGGAGCCGATCGACATGGGACCGTTGAAAGCGCGCGGTGCGAAAACCGATATTGAGAAGCTCCGCATCGAGATCTTCGACAAGGTCAACGCGCTCGGCATCGGCGCGCAGGGGCTGGGTGGCCTGTCCACCATCCTCGACGTCAAGATTCTGGACGCGCCGTGCCATGCGGCGGGCAAGCCGGTGGCGATGATCCCGAATTGCGCCGCGACGCGCCACGCGCATTTCACGCTCGACAGCTCCGGCCCGGCGTTTCTCGAAGCGCCCAAGCTGGATGAATGGCCCAAGGTCGACTGGAAGCCCGATGCGGCGTCGATCCGCGTCGATCTCGATATGTTGACGCCGGAAACCGTCGCGACATGGAAGCAGGGCGACCGGCTGTTGCTGAACGGCAAGATGCTCACCGGGCGCGACGCCGCGCACAAGCGGATCAAGGACATGCTCGATGCGGGAGAACCGCTGCCGGTCGCGTTCGCCGGACGGGTGATCTATTATGTCGGTCCGGTCGATCCGGTTGGCGATGAGGTGGTCGGCCCGGCAGGCCCGACCACCGCGACGCGCATGGACCAGTTCACGCGGATGATGCTCGATCAGGGCTTGCTGGCGATGGTCGGCAAGGCGGAACGCGGGCCGGATGCGACCAAGGCGATCGCCGAGGGGAAAAGCGCCTATCTGATGGCGGTCGGCGGCGCGGCCTATCTGGTCGCCCGGGCCATCAAGGGCAGCAGGGTGGTCGGCTTCGCCGACCTTGGGATGGAAGCGATCTACGAGTTCGAGGTGCAGGATTTCCCGGTGACGGTGGCAGTGGATTCGACCGGTGCCAATGTCCACCAGCTTGCGCCTTTGGTGTGGAAGCAAAAGATCGCGCGGGAGAAATTGCTGGAAGGCGCGTGATCGCCGCACCGATCTGGATACCTGCCACGTTATTCGCGGGCGCGTTGCAGGCGTGGCGGACCGCGGTGCAGCGGCGGGTGGGCAAGGCGCTGTCGGTCAATGCCGCCGGGCTGGTGCGCTATCTGTACGGCCTGCCATTCGCGTTCGCCATTGCCGGGCTTTACCAATGGGTGATCGCGCCGGCGCCGTTTCCGCATCTCGGTGCGCAATTTCTACTGTTCTGTGCTGCCGGAGGCATCGCACAGATCATCGCTACCAATCTGCTGCTGATGGCCTTCGAAGAGCGCAATTTCGTCGTCGGCACGGCCTATTCGAAGACCGAGGCGGTGCAGAGCGCGCTCTTGTCGGTGGTGTTGCTCGGCGATCGGCTCGGGCCGCTGGTGTGGCTGGGTATCGCCAGCGGGGTGGCCGGGGTGATGATCCTTTCGACCGGTGGCAAGCGGATGGGGCTGCGCGAGTTGCTGCGTGCGCTGGGGCAGAAGGCGGCGATCTACGGTATCGCTTCCGGCTTCTGTTTTGCCTTGACCACGATCGGCATCAGGCGCGCGACGATGGAAATCGGCACCGAAGATCATATCCGTGCGGGGGTGCTGACTTTAGCCGCGACGATCACGCTGCAAACGTTATTGCAGGGTGGCTATCTGTGCTGGCGTGAGCGCGATCAGGTCGCTTTGGTGTTCGCCAACTGGCGCATCGCGGGGCAGGTGGGGATGATGTCCTCGCTCGGATCGGCCTGCTGGTTCACCGCCTTTGCATCCGCGCCTGTCGCATTGGTGCGCATCGTCGGGCAGATCGAGATCGCCTTTACGATGGCGTTTGCGCATTTCTATTTGGGAGAGCGGATGGCGCGTAGCGAGGGCATAGGGTTGATGCTGGTTGCGATCGGCGTGGTGCTGGCGCTGGCTGGAGCGCTGTAGCGCTTGCCGCCGCCGTGCGGCTGTGGGACGGGGTGGCGATGACTGCCCAATCGATTCCCCGGCGCGTGAAGCACGTCGTTCTGGTCGCAATAATGTTTCTGATGATCGCCGCGTGTCTGGCGATAACGATCGTGCCGCGCTTCCTCGACCGGGTCTATTATCAGGGGCCACGCAGCAGCCATTATGACGGCGCGCATTTCTTCAATGCCGATGGCAGCGATGACGATCTGCGCTTGCCGGGCAACAATCGCGTGGCGTTCTTGTGGCGACAACTGACCGGCAGTGACGGGCGGCCCGCCTGGCCTGCCAACGTGGCGGTGCGTCCCGCTGAGCCCGCCGAACTGCTTCCGCCAAATGCGGCGTCGGGCCGGATGCGCGTGACGTGGATCGGCCATTCCAGCGTGCTGATACAGGTGCCCGGGCTCAACATCCTGACCGATCCGATCTGGAGCAGGAGGACCGGGCCTTTCGGGCTCGGGCCGAAGCGCGTCGCGGAGCCGGGGATGCGGATGGCGGACCTCCCCAAGATCCACGTCGTGCTGCTGAGCCACGATCATTACGACCATTTCGACCTGCCGACGCTGCAGGCATTATGGGCCCGGGACCGTCCGTTGATGGTCACCAGCCTGGGCAACGATGCGCTGCTACGATCGGTGGGGATTGACGCGGTCGCGCGCGACTGGGGCGGTGTAGTCGCGGTGCCCGGTCATGCTGCGCGGGTGCATGTGACGCGCAATCACCATTGGGGGACGCGGTATCTTGCCGACCGCAATCGGACCTTGTGGTCGAGCTTCGTGGTCGAATTGCCCGGTGGCAACGTGTTCTTCGGCGGAGACACCGGGGCCGGCGATCTCGGCTGGGCGCACCAGGCAGCGCGGCTGGGGCGAATCCGGCTTGCCTTGATCCCGATCGGGGCGTTCCGGTTCGTGCCTGGGCAAATGGCGTCGGCGGCGCATATCGGGCCGGTCGATGCGGTCGAGGTGTTCCGACGGTTGGGCGCGCAGACGGCGATCCCGATCCATTGGGGCACGTTCCGCCAGACCTATGAGGGTTATCTGACGCCGCCGCGATTGCTGGCCAAGGCGATGGCCTGCAGCAAGCTGGCGGGTGACGCCGTCCGGACGTTCGCGCCCGCACAGATCGGGCGACCGGTGGAGATTGCTCCCCTGGTGGCCGCGGGAACGTCGCCAGTGGTTACGCGCGACGCGGTGGTGCGCTGCCTCGATACGCCGGAGGTGCGGGCGCTGCGCTGAGTGCGACTAATCCTTTAGAGTACCGCCGCGACGAGTTGCCGAAACGCTTCGGTGCGGTGACTGATCGCCTGTTTGGCCGATGGGTCCATCTCCGCGAAGGTCTGGTCATGGCCGTCCGCGACGAACACCGGATCGTAGCCGAAACCCATGTCTCCGCGCGGTGGCCATGTGAGCATGCCGTCCACGCGCCCCTCGAACCATTCGACATGACCGTCCGGCCACGCCAGAGCGAGCGTACTGACGAAATGCGCGCGGCGGCTGACCTCCGGGCCGAGCGCTCCGAGCTTGTCTTCGACCTTGCCCATCGCCAGCAGCCAGTCGCGCGTACCCTCGGGCGTTTCGGCCCAATTGGCGGTGTACACGCCGGGGTCGCCGTTCAGTGCATCGACGCAAAGGCCGCTGTCATCCGCCAGAGCGGGCAGGCCGGAGAGATCGGCGGCCTGCATCGCCTTCAGTTCGGCATTTGCGACGAAGGTGGTGCCGGTTTCCTCCGGCTCGGGCAGATCGAGATCGGCCGCGGAAATCGGTTCGATCCCGTACGGCCCGAGCAACTCGCGGATTTCGCGCAGCTTGCCGGAGTTGTGCGTGGCGATGACCAGCTTGCCGGGCTTCAGCTTGCGGATCGCCTGGGGAACATCGCCTTCACCGCTCATTTTGCCACTGCCTTCGCCTGGGCCGCAAAGATATCCGCGCAGCCGATACGCGCCAAACGCAACAGGCGCAAAAGGTCTTCCTCGTCATAGGTCGCGCCCTCGGCGGTGGCTTGCGCCTCGGCGATGTTGCCGTTTTCGAGCAGCACGAAATTCGCATCCGCATCGGCATTCGAATCTTCGTCATAATCGAGGTCGAGCACCGGCGTGCCCTGATAAATCCCGCAGCTGATCGCAGCGACCTTCTGGGTCAGCGGATCTGCGGTCAGCTTGCCGCTGGCCATCAAGCCGTCGATGGCGAGGCGCAGCGCGACCCATGCGCCGGAGATCGACGCGGTGCGGGTGCCGCCGTCGGCCTGGATCACGTCGCAATCGACCACGATCTGGCGTTCCCCGAGCAGCTTCATATCGGTCACGGCGCGCAGGCTCCGTCCGATCAGGCGCTGGATTTCCTGCGTGCGGCCGGATTGTTTGCCCTTGGCGGCTTCGCGATTGTTGCGCGTGTTGGTGGCGCGCGGCAGCATGCCATATTCCGCCGTGACCCAGCCCTCGCCCTTGCCGCGCATGAAAGGTGGGACTTTTTCCTCGACCGATGCGGTGACCAGCACCTTGGTGTCGCCAAAGCCGATCAGCACGGAGCCTTCGGCATGCTTGGTGAAGCGCGGCTCGATCGTGATGACGCGCATTTGGTCGGGCGTGCGGCCGGATGGGCGCATGGGCAATCTCCGTGGATGTTCGGCGGTGGCCGTACCGACCGAAACCACGTGTGTCACGCTTTCAACGTCAAAGTATCGGCGGCGTCAAAGCCACCGCACCTCGCCAGTCGACAAGCTGTATACCGCACCGACGACCATCAACGCGCCCGTTTTTTGAGGATCGAGCAGCATGAGTTCGGAGAATTTCCGTAATCGTTCGACGACGCGGCGGACGTTTTCATCGATTGATTTCGCGAGCAGCGTGCCGTCGCTCGTGGAACGCTGGGCGGCCAGCACCGCCGGGACGATCGGCTCGATCATCCGTCCGATGCTGCCGGGGAAGCGTGCATCCTTGGTCGCGACGTCGATGGCAGCGGATACCGCTCCGCATTTGTCGTGGCCCAATACAACGATCAGCGGCACGCCGAGTACGGCGACGGAATATTCGATCGAGCCCATGCCTGCTGTGTCGACATTGTTGCCGGCGGAGCGGACGATGAACAATTCGCCCAGCCCCGCCCCGAACAATTGTTCGGGGCCGACGCGAGAGTCCGAACAGCCCACCAGGGTAGCGAACGGATGTTGTCCCTCGGCCAGGCTCAATCGGCGTGTTCGCGACATATCCTGGCCGTTCGTGCGATCGTTAACGAAGTTAATATTGCCACGCTTCAGGCGATCGAGCGCTTCGATTGGTTTCACCTGCGATGTCTGTGCCGGGTCGGCGGCCCATGCCCGGTTGGTGACCACAAGACCGGCACCCGCGGCTGCGGTGGCGGCAGACATCAGCGCGCGACGGGAGATGATCATGCAGAGACCTCATCGTAATCGACGGGCGCAGCCGGTCTTTTCCGGACACGCAGCCGTATGGCGTGGCTATCAGAGCGATATCGGTGCGGCAAGCGGCGGCGTTAGACGGGGCGTTGAGCCTGGCCCCGTGATCCTCCATATACCGGGCATGCCCGCGCCCCCGATCAGCGATTTGAACGACCGTGCCCGCGACGTCTTCCGCGTGGTGGTGGAGAGCTATCTCCACACCGGCGTGCCGACGGGGTCGCGGACGATCGCGCAATTGTCCGGGCTGAACCTGTCGCCGGCGTCGATCCGCAACGTGATGCAGGATCTGGAAGAGCTGGGGCTGATCGCGTCGCCGCACACCAGCGCGGGACGGCTGCCGACCGAATCCGGGCTAAGGCTATTCGTCGACGGGATCATGCAGGCGCTGGAACCCAATGCCGAGGAACGATCGGCGATCGAGCGGCAGGTGTCGCAGCCGGGGCCGGTCGAGGCTGCCCTCGCAGCGACGACGCTGGCGCTGTCCGGTCTGTCGGCTTGCGCCGGGCTGGTCCTGGTGCCGAAGCGGGAACTGGTGCTGCGACAAATGAGTTTTGTACCCTTGTCGCACGACAAGGCTTTGGCGGTGCTGGTCAGCGAGGAAGGCGCGGTGGAGAATCGCGTGATCGACCTGCCTGGCGCGGTCGATCCATCCGCCTTGGTGCAGGCGGGAAATTACATGACCGCGATGCTCTCCGGCCTGACGCTGGCCGAGGCGCGCGACCGCATCGAACGCGAGATCGGCGAGGAGCGCGCGATGCTCGACAGCGCGGCCCGGACGCTGATCGAGCGCGGACTCGCGGTGTGGAGCGAGGATAATGATCGCCGCCCGGTGCTGATCGTGCGCGGGCAGGGGCGGCTGATCGATGCGGCGGACGCGGCGCAATTGCAGCGCATCACCGAATTGCTCGACGATCTGGAGGGCAAGCAGGAAATCGCCGGTTTGCTCGACAGTGCCAGCGCGGGCGATGCGACCCGGATTTTCATCGGCGCGGAGAACAAATTGTTCTCGCTTTCTGGGTCGTCGGTGATCGCCAAACCGTTCCGCGGATTGGACGGTCGGGTGGTCGGCGTGGTCGGCGTGATCGGGCCGACGCGGTTGAACTATGCCCGCGTCGTGCCCATGGTGGATTTTACGGCAGCCACGCTCGCGCGGCTCATGGGTTAAATGGGATTTCAGGAAGTATAATGATCGAAGACGACAAGATTGTAGTGGACGCAGCAGATCTGCGCGAAGACACCGCCGAGCCCGCCCCGGAAGTGGCGGAGCAT
>NZ_JANYEK010000094.1 GCF_025363195.1 Sphingomonas sp. | reverse complement strand
GTCACCCGGGAAATTCGACGCGCTCGCCAACCGGATCGTGGCGCAGATGACCAGGGTGACGCTTAGTCCGAAGAACGCGTCCGACCCGTGGCCCTATGATGTCAAATACGGCCCGACCACGTACGCGCAGGCGCTGACCGAGAAGTTCACGGCCGCACATCCCGATCTGCTCGTGATGATGATTCATGCAACGCCGCCGGGGGGCACGAAGAACATCATCATCGGCTCCAATATCGGCCGCTTCGGCAAAGAGGCCGACGAGGACGACGCCCGCGTCATCGACAAGGGGTCGACCAACCTCGAAGTCGGTGGCGACAAGGACCGGTTCGAAACCGAGCTGCCCCTGAACGACGCGACCGGCAAACGCATCGGGGCGCTCGGCCTCGTCTTTCCGCTGAAGGCCGGAGAGAATCAGGAAGCGATCCACCGGCACGGCCTTGCCATTCGCGACTAACTGGCCCGGGAAATTCCGACCAGTGCCGCCTTGTTCCGCCAGCGCTGACCGCGCGACATTCGATACCGGAGAGCTACGCTCATGATACTCAAGTTTACGTTGATGTTGGCCTGCGCAATCGGCGCCGTCGCAGCCTGCGCCAAATCACCCGAAACTGCGGCAACGGCGATGGGCAATACCGCAGGCGCCAACCTGCCCGATGCGGCGGCAACTGCTCCCCTCAGGCTTGCGGGCTCGACCGATTTTCCGGGTTACACCGGCGATTTCGACCATTTCGCGATCGATACCAGGGATAACAAGGTGTTCGTCGCGGGCGAGGAATTCCACGAGGTCGAAGTGCTTGACCGGACCACCGGCAAGCTGCTCAAGCGCATCCCCGGCTACGGTGCGCCGCACAGCCTGCTGTACATGCCCGAGGCCAACGAAATGCTGGTGATCGACGGCGAGAAGCCTTCGACCGTGCTCGACGCCGACACGCTCAAGGTCAAGCGCACCTACCCGTTGCCTGCTGGTGCGGACTCAGCCGGCTATGATAGTTCGACCAAGCACCTCTGGGTGGTCACCGGCGGCAAGGACGTGCCGCAAAAGGATTCGAACCTCATCGAGATCGATCCTGCGACCGGGAAGACGATCAAGTCGGTGCATTTCGACGCCGACCATGTCGAGGCGCTGGCGATCGAGCAGAACGGCCCGAACATCTACATCAACGTCACCGACAAGAATTACCTGGCGGTGATCGACAAGGCCTCGGGCAAGGTCGTCAAGCAGTGGCATATCAAGGAAGCCGAGCAAAACGCGCCGATCGCCTATGACGAGGCCAGTAACCGCTTGTTCGTGATTACGCGCAAGCCGGGCAAGACGCTCGTGCTCAACAGCGAGAGCGGCGCGACGATCGCCGAATTCACGGCGCCGGCCCGGGTCGATCAAGTCGTATGGGATGGCGCCAACCGCCGCGCCTATGTCGCTGGCGGCGAGGGCTATACCAGCGTGATCGAGCAGGACGGTCCCGACACCTACAGGGAAGCCGCGCAGATCAAGACCTTGCCGGGCGCCAAGACCGCAATCGTCGATGCGGCCAACAACCGCCTGTGGGTCGCGGCATCGCCGGGTGACAGCAAGGCCATGGGTAAGGTCCTGTGGTTCGACATCGCACCGCGATGAGGCACCGCGACCGTACGTAAAAGCGCACGACGCCGGGGCAATCGGCGCGTGCGGCACAACTGGAGGGGATGAAATGATGACCAATTCAACTCAACGGGCGCTGGCCCGCCTATCGCTGACCACCGCGCTTGCATCCGGCTTCGGTTTGCTCGCAATTCCTGCCGCGGCGCAAACCGCGCCCGCGGCACCCGTCGGCCCGAGCGCCGTTCAGGAAGCGCCCGCCATCGACGATGCGACCGCCCAGGAAATCATCGTCACCGGATCGGCGTTGCCGACCAGCCCCGATCAGGTCGCCGTTCCGGTCAGCGTGATCGGCGAGGAGCAGATCAAGCGCGGCGGCGTCGACAACAATGTCCTGGAATTAATCCGCAAACAGATCCCCTCCTTCGCCGGGCGCAGCAACGCGGGCAACAGCAACGCCAACAATACCAACCAGAATACCGGTGGCGGATCGCAGGCGCAGCTGCGCAACCTCGATACGCTGGTATTGATCAACGGCCGGCGCGCCGCGGTCAACGCGATCGCCGGACTTGGCGGCAAGGTGTTCGTCGATCTTTCGCAAATCCCCGCCGGCGCGATCAAACGCGTCGAGGTCCTGACCGACGGAGCATCTTCGATCTACGGGTCGGACGCGGTCGGCGGCGTCATCAACTTCATCCTCAAGGATGATTTTGAGGGGCTGTCGGTCGATGGCCGTTATGGATTTGCCGACGGCTATCGAGAGCGCAGCGCCAACTTCACGCTGGGCCACAACCTCAAACCCGGGCTCAACATCACGCTGTCGGGCAGTTATCAAAAGAGCGACCCGCTCTACCAGAATCAGCGCAGCTTCACCTCGCCCTTTTACAGCACCTCCACGGCAGTACCTGGCGCTGTGGTCAATAGCGGCCTGTTCGGCGTGCTGGCTTCCGGCCTGAACAGCGCGGGGTCGCGCAACCCGACCGGGATCCTGGCGACCGCGCCGAACTTCGCCGCGCTCGTCGCCAACGGCACCTATATCAATACGCCGACCACGATATCCGCACAGACCAACCCGGCGAGCGCCAACAGCAACATTCCCGTTGCCGGCACCGGGCTCGGCGGCACATATGACCTGTCTCAATATCAGACGATCCTGCTCGGTCAGGAGCAAAAGGCGTTCGATGCCAGCATCAACGCCGAAATATTCGGTCGGAACCTGGTGCTGTTCGGCGACGTTCAACTGGCCGACAATCGCAGCTTCACCCAGTTCAAACCGGTGACCATGGGCGTCACACTCCCGCAGAATTCGCCGTTCAACCCCGTAGCTGGACCGCTCGGCGGCGTTACGTTCGGCAGCCCCGCCGACTCGAAGCAATATTTCAACCACAATGAAAGCCTGCGCGCGACGATCGGGTTCAACGGCGATTTGAGCTGGACCGGCCTATCGGGATGGAATTGGGAGGCGGCCTACGTCCACAGCGTCAACACGCTGACCCAGTTGCAGAAGAATGTGATCTATGCTCCCAATGTCGCGCTCGCGATTGCCGGTGGATATGATGCCAGCGGCAATGCGGTCACCGGCGGCGCCTATAGCAAGGTCTTTTCGGGCTTCGCGCCAAGTTCCCCGCTCGTGCTCGTACCGGCGCTCGATGCGCTGTCGCGCACACCCAATCGCACGACGCTCGGCTACATTTTCGCGACCGAGCAATTGCACGCCAAGAGCAAGCTCGACTCGTTCGACGCCAAGGTCAGCGGAACGCTCGCGCACTTGCCGGGTGGCAAGCTGGCCGTTGCAGTGGGCGGCGCGTATCGCAAGGAATCGCTGTCGGGCATCACCGACCCGACCGGCTATGTTCACTCAGACCCCAATTACTGCAATGACGGCGGCTCGTTCGTCAGCAACCCCGCCACCTATACCGGCGGGCAGCAAGCCGATCCGTTCCCGGTGCGATGCACCTCGGCTGCCGCCGGATCGCTTGGCCAGGGCGGGCGCAGGATCACGTCGGAATTCGCCGAAGCGCGCATCCCGATTTTCGGCGAGGACTTCACCATTCCCGGTTTCCACGCATTCGACCTGATCGGGGCGATCCGCCACGAACATTACAGCGACGCCGGCAGCTCGACCGTCCCGAAGGTGGGTTTCTTCTGGCAACCGATCGATAACAGCCTGACACTCCGCGGCACCTTCTCCAAGTCTTTCACCGCGCCGCCGCTTTATCAGGAATACGGCCCGGTCAATAACCGAATGGCCGGACCGGGCATCATCCCGGCGGCCTTCCCCGGCCTGCCCGCCGGCCTGTCACCGGTGCAGGACGGCGTAAACCCCGGCCTGCAACCGGCAAAGGCGACATCCTATTCACTCGGTGTCGTGTTCAAGCCGGCCTTCGTACCGCGCCTGCGGATCGACGTGGACTATTCCTACATCAAGGAGACCGGGCTGCCCGGCGGCATCGGGTTCAGCAACATCTTCCTCGATGTGAACCAGAACGGTGCGGCGTCGCCATTCGCGAGCAACATCGCCAAGGGCAATTTCCCCGGATCGCCGGGCGCGACCGCCTTTGCCAATCCGGGCGACCTGCGTGCCTATCTCGCCGCCGATCCGGCCAATTACAATAACGTCTATGCGATCGACCGTTTCACCAATCTCGGCGGGATCAAGGCCAGCACGCTCAATGGCACGATCGATTATTCGCTGCCGACGGCGACGCACGGCACCTTCGCCTTCACCTCGATCATGGCGGTGTTCCTCAGCTACAAGTTCCAGGCGATCCCCAGCCAGAGCTATTACGAATATGCCGGTACCGCCACCAATGGCGGCACGGGGGTGCAGGGAACGCTGCCCAAGTTCCGGGCCTATACCTCGGTCAATTGGAGTCTCAAGAATCTCGACGTCACGCTCGCCAATACCTATATTTCCGGCGTGACCGATCTCGGCGTTGGCGGCATTACCTATCAGACGAACGCTGCGCGGACCCCGCCGACTGCCTTTGCGGGTCGCGTGAAACCCTATACGACGTTCGACGCGCGGGTCGGCTACACCGTCCGGGACCGGGATGGCGCCCCAAGTGGTTTCTCGGTAGCGGTGGGGGTGAACAACATCTTCGACCGCTCGCCGCCCGTTTCGAGCAACGTCTTCACGCCGAGCGCGGCGTATACCGACAACACCGCCGACGTTTCGACCTACTCGCCGATCGGACGGACCGGATATGTTCAGGCCTCGGTGAAGTTCTAGAAGTTCGCTTTCCTGCCGACTTACGCGGCGGCGACCGGCAAAAGCCGGGCGCCGCCGTTTTTTTGAATCGGGTTCGTTCGAGCGCGCTTATCCCATGCGAACGTCCTACGGAATTGGTCGGCGCGGCCACTGGACGTGCGATGCGTCAACTGGCCGTCAGTTGGACGGGGCACTGGCGAGGTAGATCGGCGTCAGCAATACGCTTGGCGCTGCCCCATCGAACTGCTCGACGACCAGCGCGGCGATAGCGTCCAGCAACGCGTCTCGCCGATCCTGCGGAAGCAGGCGCACCAGCGAAAAGCTGGCATAGAGCGCACGTGCCTGATCGGGCGACAGGATGCTCTCACGACGAAAGACATGATGTTCGATATGCTCGAACCCGGCAGCCGCCAAAAGCCCCCGGTGCAGATCGTGATCGAGGGAATAATGGCGGTCGGCCGCCTCGGACGGTGGCAGGTCGATCCCGTCCAGCAGCGGCATGACCGCTTCCGCGAAGGGGTCGCCGATGCCGACCTGGCGATAGACGTTCCACCAGATCGCCAGACAGCCGCCTGGCCGCAGCAAGGCCCGCACCTTGGGCAGCGCAATCTCCGGGTCGAGCCAGTGGAAGGACGAGGCGGACGCGATCAGGTCGAACCCACCCGCGACATCGGCGGTGCAAAAATCCTCATCAACGACGTCAAGCGTGACGAACCGGGTGCGCAGATGTGCGGCCAGCACCGGATCCGGCTCGAATGCGACGAAGCGTTTCGGGGCGAACGTCGCGAGGGCTTCGGTCGCAAGGCCGGTCCCCGGCCCGATCTCCCCAATATCGTCGAACGCCGGCAGTCGCGCCGCGATCAGCCGGTACACCGCGTCGGGATAGCCGGAGCGGGCGGTATGATAGCCCGCGACATCGCTGCCGAACACGGTGCGCCCCGCCGCGCGCGACAGGCGTGCGGCGGGATTGGGCGTCTCGGTCATTTGACGGGCGCGAACAACGCGTCGTAGCTCGGGATCTTCTTGGCGATCGCATCGCGCAGATCGAGTGCCTTGGTGTACAGCGTGCGCTCGTACTGATTGCCCGCCACCGGGACTTTGAACGCATAGACGATCAGGCCGATATTCTCACCCTTGGCATCGCGCATCGGCATCAGCACGACGAACTTGGGGCTCGTGTCCTTGGTCCGATGCCAGCGCGGGTCGACAATGGTGATGCCTTTTTTCGACACGTCGATATCGTCGGGATCATCGGCATTGCCGATGCGATCAGGATAGGAGCCGGCGAACATGGTATAGGCATCGGGCGTGCCCGGCGCGACGCCGTGCAACGTGACGCTAAGCAGGGCGGGATGCGCCTTCATCGTCTGATCCGACAGCGTCTGCGCGTAAATCTTGTAGCTGGGCGGGGTCCAGTTCTTCGTGTCCGCCGCACCGGCTGCATTCGCCGTCAGCATGCCGACCGAGACGGCAAGCGCCAATATCGCCTTGTTCATGATCGTCCTCTCCACGACGCTTATCGCTGCGTCGTGGACCAGCTTATCGTATCAAGCTGACGCGAAGCTGTCGTCGCCTCAACGGGCGAACAGCGCAGCGCGCGATGCGATCCGCCGCGACAGAGCATCGCGCACCGCGACGGCGCGACGGTACAGATTCTGCGGGTCCGCGCCGGGCGGCACCGCAAAGCTCGTGCTCAGCGCGCCGATCGGTCGCCCGGCCCGGTCAAGCAGTGGCAACTCGACCGCGAGCCGCCGACCGGCATTGGTGACCTCACGCAGAACTGCTCCGTCCCGCTCGACATGCAGGTCGTCGCCGTCGCCCGGCTTGCCGATCCGCCCGAAATTCGACGCGACGATCCTGTTGTGGTCCCCAGACGGCGCGACGTGCAGCGCGAGCGTCACCAGATCGGGAAAGCGCGCGAGACTGCGCTCGACCAGGGCCTGCGCCCGGCGGGCACGCGCTACGCCCGGAACAAACGGATCCGGCTCGGCGAGGTTTTCCGCCACATAGACGCGCCGCGCGAGCCACGCCGCGATGCCGGGGGCGCGGGCGCGCAACCGCATGGGAACGGTCAGCGTACCGATCGGCTTGCCCAGCGCATCGGCCAGCGGCACCGTCACCCCGCCAGAGATCGCCGGACCGATCACGATCGGCGTCCCGTCCCCGCCCTGCGCGTCGATCCGCAGCGCCGCGTCTCCCGCCTGTCGTCCCGCCTGCGCCACCAGGGTGTCGCCGTACCGCAGTTCGCCGGGAGCAGCGGCGATCAGCAGCAATGCCAACACGGCAGGGGCAACACGGGCGATCACGCGATCGCCGGGGCAGCGCGGGCGATCACGCGATCACGCGATCGCCGGGGCCGCCGGGGCCGCCCGGGCCGCCGGCTGGGCGGTGCCGCGACGCCACGGTCGTCCGAACACCATCAGCAGCATCGGCAGCACCGTCAGCACGAGGGGCGCGCCGATCGCGAGGCCAAAGATGATCGCGGTGGCGAGCGGCTTCTGCAATCCCGAGCCGCGTCCGATGCCGAGCGCCAGCGGTGCCAGCGTCAGAATCGCGATCAGCGCCGACATGACGATCGGGCGCAAGCGCGCCTTGCCCGCCTCCAGCAGCGCCGACGCGTCGATCGGAGCGCCGGGGACCAGCTCGGCCAGATAGAAGATCGCCAGCTCGGTAATCATGCCGATCACCATCGTCAGCCCCATCAGCGCGGAGATATCGAGTTCGGTGCCGGTTACCCACAGGCCGAAGAACACCGCAGCCGTCGAGAGCAGCACTGTCGAGAGGACCGCCGCTGTGAACGACCATGTCTCGAACAACAACGTCAGCAACAAGGCCGACAGCAGCAGGGCGGCGATGAACACCGTCGTCAGATCGCTGAACGACTGCTTTTGTTGCGTGTAGAGTCCACCATATTCGACCCGGACACCTGATGGGAGATGCAGCCCGGCGACCGCCGCCTTGACGTCCCGGATGCCGGTGCCGAGATCCTTGCCTTCGAGCCGGGCGGTGACCGGGATGAAGGGTGCGAGATCCTCGCGGGTGATCTGGCGCTGTCCGGCCTGGATGCTGACCGCAGCGATCGAGCGCAACGCGACCGAGCGTCCGTCCGCCGAACGGACCGTCAACGCGCCGATCTCGGATGCACGTCGGCGCAAATCGTGCGGGAGCCGGACGCGCACGCCCACCACCTGCTCGCCGGCGAGGATCTGGGTCGCCACCGTCCCGCCGATCTGGGTCTCGACTTGTTTCGCGACCAGATCCGGGTCGAGCCCGGCGAGCGAGGCGGCGCCGCGATCGACCTTGATGAGAATCCCATCCCCGGCCACCCGCAGGCCGCTCGCGACCTCGACGACGCCGGAGATCTTTTTCATCGCCGCGATCACCTTGCCAGCCGAATCCTCGAGCTGCTGCTGATCGTCGCCGAACAGCTTCACCTCGATCGGCTGTGGCACGGCGGTAAGATCGCCGATCAGATCCTCCATCAGCTGCGCCGTTTCGACCTGCAGGCCCGGCACCTGTTCTTCGATCTTGCCGCGGACCTCCGCCATCACCTCATCGATGTTGCGGCGCGATCCGTTGTTGAGGCGGATGAACATATCGCCTTCGTCCGCCTCGGTCAGGCCACCGCCGAGTTGCAACCCGGTGCGGCGCGAATAACTCGTCACTTCCGGTGTTTCGCGGACAATCTTTTCGACTTGGCGCAGCAATTTATCGGTATCGCTCAGCGCAGCGCCCGGCTTGGCCTTGTAATCGAGGATGAAGCCGCCCTCGTCCATGACCGGCATGAAGCCCGACTGGAGATTGTTCCAGGCGAAACCACCGACCACGATCATCACCACCGCCGCGATACCCGCGACCAGGCCGGGCCGGGCGAAGGCCCTTACCGCAAGCCGGCCATAGCCATTGGCCATCGGGCCGGTGAACTTCTCCGCCTTGTCGGCGGCCTCGGCATCCTTCACCGTCAGCCAGCGCTCGGCGATGATCGGCAACACGAAACGCGCGTAGAGCAGCGACACGGCGAGCGCCGCGACCATCGTCACCGCGAGCGCCTTGAAGAAACCGCCGGTCACGCCCGAGATGAACGCGAGCGGCACGAACACGACGATCGTCGCCAGGGTCGAGCCGAGCAGGGGCCGCGCCATCTCGGCGGCGGCGGCCAGCATCGATGGTCGTTCCTGCTTGTCGTGATCCGCTTCTTGCAGGCGGCGCATGAGATGCTCCAGCATCACGACCGCATCATCGACGACCAGCCCGACCGCCGCGGCCATGCCGCCGAGGGTCATCATGTTGAAGCTGAGGTGCAAGGCGTAGAGAATGAGGCAGGTCGCCGCGAGCACCGCAGGCAGGAGCGCCGCGGTGATGACCATCAACCGCCAGCTGCGCAGGAACAGGAACAGTACCAGCCCCGCCAGTACCGCGCCGAGCAGGATCGCATCGCGCACCGCATTGGCAGCGCCCGCGACAAGTTCGGATTGGTCGTAGAAGAAGCTGACCTTCACATCGTCCGGAACACCAGCATCCTTCAGCCGGGCATCGACTTCGGCGACCAATGCGACCGCATCGGCGGTCGGCGTCTGGCGGATGTTGACCAGCACCGCATTGGTGCCGTTCGACGTAACCTTGGTCCAGGCGGGTGCCGGCGCACGCCGCACGGTCGCGACCTGCCCGATCGTCGCGACGCCGGCCCCGGTCGCACCGACGGCACCGGATTTGAGCGGTACGGCAGCGATGTCCGCTTCGCTCGACAGCCGGTCCTCGACCAGTGCGAGATACAGGCGATGCCGGTCTTCGATCTTGCCGACGGCGGCGACGCTGTTCGCGGCGCCCAAGGCCGCGGTCACATCGGTCATCGTGAGGCCGAGCGACTGGAGACGAGCTGGATTGACCTCGACCTCTATTTCCGGGCTTCCGCCGCCAAGCACGTCGACCCCGGCAACGCCAGAAACGGTGGAAAGAATTGGCCGCAATTTCAGTTGCGCCATCTGCGCCAATGCCACGCCGTCGAGCTTGGTAGACGTCAGCGAAATGCCGAGCACCGGGAAAATCGTCGGATCGGAGCGTCGCACGCTGAAGCGCGTTCCGACCGGCAAGTCGGGCAGAATAGTTGCAAGCGCACCCTGCGTCGCATTGGTTGCGGTGACCATATCGTCACCCCACGCGAAGCTGATCGCGACTTCTGCGGTGCCTCGGCTGGTGGTCGAGCGGACTCTCGTGACGCCGGGGATGGCCCGCAGGGCGACCTCTGCGGGACGCGTGATGTTAACCTCCATCTGCTGCGCATCACGCTCGCCCGCGTCGATCGAGACGACGACGCGCGGATAGTCGATATGGGGGAACAAGGTGACCGGCAGTCGCGTCGCCGAAACCAGCCCGGCCAGCGTGACGAGGAACACGCTCAGCCAGATGGACCGTGCATGGCGCTGCATCAGGTCCTTCATTTCGCGGCCCCCGCTTCGGCGACCTTCATACCGTCTTCGAGCGCCGTACCACCCTCGATGACGACCTTGTCACCGGGATTAAGCCCTTTCAGGATCTGGATGCGATCGCCCGAAGAATTGCCGGGTGACACGTCCTGCGCCTTGGCCACCCCCCCTTTCACGACGAAGACGTAGCTCCTGCCACCATCGTCCAATAGCGCCGAATACGGGATCGATACGCCGGTCGAACTCGCGCCGACCGACAGCGTGGCGCGCAGCGGTTCGCCTGCGCCGATGCCCGCACCGGCAGGAACGCCGGCATAAACGGAGGCGAGACGCGTCGCCGGATCGACCTGCGGATCGACGCCGACGACGGTTACCGTCGCCGCGCGGCTGCCGTCGATCAGCGAGATTTTGATCGGTTGGCCGGGGTGGACGCGCTGCGCAACGGCAGGATCGACACCGAACCGTGCCCGGACATCGCTGACCGAGCCGATCGACGCGATGACGGCACCGGCCGCAACTTGATCACCCGGCTTGAGGGTCAGACCCTGCACTGTGCCGGCACCAGGGGCGGTTATCGTCGCCACACCGCCGCGAAGACCCAGGTTTCGATTCGTCGCGCTCGCCGTGGCAAGCGCACCGCGCGCCGTATCCACGTCCGCATTGCTGACAAGGCCGTCCGCACGCATGCGGATCGCACGCTGGTATGCCGTGGTGGCGATCGCGACATCGCTGGCATTCTTGGCGATCTCGATACGCGTGGCGGGGCTCGGGCGCAGCGTCACGACCACCTGCCCGGCGCCCACCGAAGTGCCGGTCGGCGCCCTGACCGCGACGACGATCGCCTCGGCGGGAGAAATGACCGCGCGCGCGCCGGCCGGCCCTGCCTCGGACGTCCCGTAGACCGACACATCATCGCTCGACGAACCGATCGTGGCCGACGCCGTGTACACCTGGGCGGTGGGCTCCGGTTTCTTCGCCTCATCGGCGGTGCCCCCACCGCAGGCGGCGAGCAGGATGGCCAGACTCAGGGGCGGGACAAGCGGCAGATACGTCTTCATTTGGTCCATCCTTCGCTTGGGCCGCCCGACAGCAATTCGAGCGCGATGGTCTGTTCGGAAATCTGCTGATCCAACTGGAGCAACGTGAGTTTGCGGTCGCGCAGCGCCTGAAGCGTCGTGTCGGCGGTGACGGGGGCGAGGTCTCCGCGCTTCGCTGCGCGTTCGGTCGCGGCGGCGTATCGCTCGATCGCGGGCAGTTGCGAAGCCAACTCCACACGTTGACGCCGCAGGGTCGCCACGCCCGCGACGGCGGTGCCGATGTCGGCGCGGGTCTGGAACAGGCGCGCCTCATATTCCGCCTTCACCTGCTCGCGCGTCGCCTTGGCGATGGCGATGCCGCCGCGATTGCGGTTCCACAGCGGCAGGGTGAAGCCGATCTGTGGCCCGAACGTCTTGTTGTCCGCGGTGTCGCGGGCGCCAGCGCCGGTCAGCGACAGCGTGGGAAACTGGTCGAGCACCGCCTTGTGCAGTTGCGCCTCGGTTACGCCGTATCCGGCGCGCAGGGCCTGCAGGTCGAGCCGGCGATCAAGCGCCTGCTCGGTCAGGATCGCGGCAGATGGCGACGCACGCGGTATCGCTGGCGGGGCCAGCCTGAGGACGATCTCCGCCGGAAGGCCAAGGAGTTTGTTGAGATCGGCCCGCGCCACGGCAAGATCGCTTTCGGCGGTACGTGCCTTGGTCGCGCTATCGAGCAGGGATTGCCGACGGATGTCGAGCTCGCTCGCGCCAATGTCACCACGACCGGCGGCACGCTGCGCCGCGTCGAACAGCCGCTGGGCGGAGGCCGCGCTGGTTCGTGCGATGTCGAGTTGCGCAGTCAGCGCCAATACCCGCACGCCCTGCAGCCGCGCTTGCCCCGCGACTTGCCATTCGGCCCAGGCGAAGTCGAGCCGCACCTGCTGCTTGGAGGCTATGCCCGCCGCCCGCGTAACACGCGCGCTGCGCAACAGGGTGAGGTCTTGCCCGATCTGGGCGGCATAGCCGTTAAACGCGTCTGGGCCGCTCAACAGCTTGTCAAAGCTACCTTGAAACGTCGGATCCGGCAGCAGGCGCGCTGCAAAGACCTGCGCGTCGGTGACGCCAGCCTTCAGGCGTTGCGCCTTGAGGTCGGGATTCTCCAGCACCGCAATCACGGCCAGCGCATTAGGCGTGAGCGCGGCCGACAGGTCGATGGCCTGTGGGACGAGATATGGCCGATCGATCTTTTGTGCGTCGGCGGACAGGATCGCCAAATCGGGTGCGGCCAGCACGTCCGACGGCACCCGTAGCGCAGACGGGGTATAGCTCGCGCAGCCCGCCAATAGCGTGGCCGCGACGACCGGATACAGAAAATGGCGCGTCATCGCGGCGTTTTCGGCAAGCTGAGCATAAAGGTCGCTCCGGGTGGATGGTCAGGAAGAGCGGCGGTGCCACCATGCCCGCGGGCAAGGGCGATCACCGGGCCGAGGCCATGCACCGGTATCGAACGCGCGCATTCCCGCCGCGTGAACCGGGCGCGGACGCGTTGGTGATCAGCTACCTTCAGCACGGCGTCTCCTCTTGCTCTCTTCCTGCACGATCTTGGGTTGGGCAGGTACTTCGTTATCTATACAATTCGCCAATGTTGTCCGGGCCAGTGATCGGCCAGTGGTCGCTCAGCCGCCGAACTGCGCGAACAAGGCGAGCGCGATGGTGACGGTCAACGCGCCCCCGATGCGGGTGGCGACCTGCGCAAACGGCATCAGCATCATGCGGTTCGACGCGCTGAGGATAGCGACGTCGCCGGTGCCGCCCTGGCTGGCGCGACACGCGGTGATGATGCCCGATTCGATCGGATGGATGTTGACCAGCCGTCCGGTGTAGAAACCGGTTGCGACCAACGTCACCACCGTTGCCAGAATGGTCACGATTTCCGGTACGTTGAACGCGCCCATCAACTTCTCCCACGGCGTCTTGGAAACGCCGATGGCAAAGAGCAGCGGATAGGTCACGAGGGCGGCAAAGAACTGATAGTTGCGATAAGCGCCCTGTTCGAGCTGGGGCGACACCAGCTTGCCGAGCTTCAGCACGATGGCGAGAAACAGCATCGTCACCGGGCCCGGGAATTTAGTCAGGTCCTGCACCAACGCGCCGATCGTATAGAGCGTCATGGCCAGCATGACGGCGGCACCGATGGTCGGCAGATCGGGCAGGAAGCGCACGGCGTCCGGCTTGTCGACCTTGCCGTCGGTCAGCACCACGTCATGCTCGCCCGGCTGAAGCTGCCCCTCCCCGGTCAGATCGGGACGACGCTTGCCATAGAGGTTCAGCCCGCCCGCCATCAAAATCGCGGCCAGGCTGCCGAACATTACCGCAGGCAGAATTTCCGCGAGCAAATCGCCCTGTTTGCCGCCGGAGAGTGCCGCATAACCGATCGAAAGCGGGATAGCGCCCTCGCCGACACCGCCGCTCAACACCGGCACGACCACCATGAAGATGGTATGTTTGAACCCGAGGCCGAGCGCCGTGCCGACCGCCGCACCGACCGTGGCGGCGGTGATAGAGCCCGACAGGATCGGCACCAGGATCTTGAAGAAGCCGCCGATCAGCATCTTGCGATCCATGCCCAGGATCGATCCGACGATGATGGAGCCGATGAAGAGATACAGGAAATTGCTTTGCTCTGTGAAATCCGAGATCGATTGCTTCAGCGGCTTGGGTATCACGTTGAGATAGACGAGCAGCGAGGGCACGAAGGTCGCGAGAATCGCAGCCGCGCCGATCTTCTTCAGGAACGGAATATGCTTGCCGACCTCTGCGCAGGCGAAACCACCGGCACCGAGGATCAGGATGTTGGTGGTCAGATCCGCCGGGACCTTGCCACGCGCGATATAAGCGAGAATCAGCGCGACGATGACGATGAACACGGGCAGCGGCACGATGCCGATGCGCGTGTCCATGATCCGCCACCAACCGCGTGGCCCGTCCTCGCCGTCGACGGTGTGCGCCTGATCGACCGGCTGCACGATACGGTGCTCCGCCATGCTATTCTCCCCTGTTGTCGCGCGTCATCAGGCGGGCGGCGCGCGGTCGCGCGCCCCCGCCGTGGCGCTTATTGTTCGGAAACCACCATCAACCGGAAGGTGCCCGATTTGGCGCTCGGCAGATGCTTCTTGCCTGGAATCGTCGGGCCCCAGATCAAATCCGCGGTGGAGGAAAACGCACGATGCGTCTTGGCGTCGATCGCCACGGTCTTGGCATATTCGTCGATCTTGAGCGTCTGGTTGACGACGTATTTGTCCTTCGCCTGCTGGTCGATGATCGTCCAGCCGCCGTCGCGGTTGGCGACATAGATGCGCTTGCGCGTGGCGTCGAAGGCAATCCCGTCTGGGTTGCCGCCGACCGGAACGGTCGTCAACACCTTGCCGCTGTCGGCGTCGGTGACGGTCATCACCTTGTTACCGCAGCCGCTGAACAACACCCGGTTGACGGGGTCGAACGACAATGGTGCAGGACCATCGCAACCGGGCAGCGGGATGGTGCCGGTCAACGTCATCGTCCTGGTGTCGATCACGCCGATGTCGTTACCTTCTTCCATGTTGACCCAGACCTTGCCCTTGCCATCTGTCTGCGAGAATTCAGGACCCTTGGGCAATTTGATGGTCTTGACCGTCGCGCCCTTGGCGGGATCGATCACGCTTACGCTGTCCGAATCTCCATCGAAGGCCATGACCATGCCGGATGCCTTGTCGAACAGGATACTGTCGGGCTTCTTGCCGGCGGGAATGGTTTTCAACACCTTGCCGGTGGCAGGGTCGAACGCGATCACCGCGTTCTGATCGCCATCGGATACATACGCCTTGCCGTCTGCCAGCGCGACACCGTGCGCCGCCTTCAGTCCGGTCACTTGCGCAATCGGCTTCAATGTATCGAGATCGAGAATGTGCACCACCGTCGAGTGCGTCACGTACAGACGCCGGGCATCGGCATCGACCGTCACATAATCGCCGCGCCCTTCCCCCGGAAGCGCAACCTTGCTGATCGCGAATGCGGTGGTGCCGTTGCCGGCGGCGGCGGTGTCATTGGCCATGACGGTATTACCATCCACCGTATTCCCGTGGCACCCGGCGAGTGCCGCTACACAGGCAGCGGACGTCAAAAGCTTGCGCACTGAAAACCCCTCCGTTTAATCGACCGGTCGAATGACCCGGCTCTGTTGTGGTGGCATGGTAGTTTGCGAACCTGTCACGATGCTGTCAGCCGCTGTGCCGACCCGCAGGAAACCATAAACGCACGAGCAGCCCCCGTCCCGAGGTCGCTGTCTCCAGCCCCAGGCGCACACCCAATGTCTCGGCCAGTGCCTCGGCGATCGGCAAGCCCAGGCCACTTCCGCCGACGCGCGCCGCGTCGCGTTCGAGCCTGGAGAAGCGGGTCAATGCGCGCGCGCGGTCTTCCGGTGCGATACCGGGGCCATCGTCTTCGATCAGGATCATGACCCCGTCGGACACCCGCTCCAGCGCGATGGTCACCCATCCCTGCGCGTGGTTATACCGTATCGCATTGTCGAGTAAATTCCCGATCAATTCGGCCGCCAGCAATGGCTGTGTGCGCACCAGGACAGGGGCTCGCGCTCGTTCGAATCGCAATTCGATATCTCGGGCAATCGCCTCCGGCGCATGATCGGCGGCGACCCGCGCGGCCAGCTCGTTGGCATCGACGGTCTCGAGACTTTCCTCGGGCGGCGCGGCATTTTCCGCGCGGGCGAGTGCCAGCAACTGTATCACCAGCCTTTGCAATCGCGCGCTGGCGTGGTCGATGTCGGCCAGCGACGCCGCCGCGGTCGCGTTGTCGCTCGACGTGGCGCGCAACACAGCGATATGCGTCCGCAGGATCGACAGCGGTGTGCGCAACTGGTGCGACGCGTCCGCGGTGAACTGCCGCATCCGCTGCAGCGTGACGTCGAGCCGGTTGAGCATCCCGTTGAAGGCGATGACGAGATCGCGCAATTCCACAGGTACGCCGCCGAGCGGCAACGGGGTGATATCCTGCGCCACGCGCTGGTCCATCTCCTGGCGCAGCGCGGTCAGCGGCCGCATTCCCCATCGTACCGCGATCGGCAGCAGCAGCAGCGTCAGGCCGATCAGCGTCGCCTCCAGCAGGACCAGGCCGATGAACAGCCGTTGTTCGATCCGTTGCCGTGTGGCGAGGGTCTCGGCCACTTCGACGATGACGGGTTGCGCCAGACCGGAAATCCGCCGCCCCTCGCTCACGATCCGGACGGGCAGACCGCGATACACGCCGTTGCCGAACCGCACTTCGGTGTCGCGCAGGCCCAGCGGGGCGAGGTTCGGCAAGTCGCGATAACCCGTCACCACCCGCTCGCCTTCGCGGACGCTGTAATAGACATTGTCGCGCTCGCTATCCTCCAACATCCCGAAAATGGCGGGCGAGAGATCGAGCGCGATTTCACCCTCGTCGACGGTCAGCGATTCGGCGATGGCGCGCGATGCCGCGCCCAGGATGCGGTCGTTGACCGTCTCGACCGCGCTCCGGATCGCCAGCGCCCCGCCGAGGCCCAGCAACAGCGCCAGCACCCCCATCGGCAGGACCATGCCGCGCAACACGCGACCGGTCAGCGATCCGCGCGATAACGCGGCGAGCACGCGCCCCGTCACGTCCCGACCAGAATATAGCCAAGGCCGCGGATCGTTCGGATTTCCGGGCCATCCGGGCCCAGTTTACGCCGTAACCGCGCGACATAGACTTCAACCGCGTTAGGCCCGACCGGTTCGTCGAAACCGAAGATTTCGCGAGCGAGCCGGTCCTTCGGCACGACCTTCCCCACCCGGGCGGCGAGGCGCTCAAGGACAGCCCACTCGCGCCGACGAAGGTCCAGCGCGCGTCCTGACACGGTCGCGACGGCGCGCTCCTGATCGATGGTGAGTGTTCCGATCGTGATGACCGGGGAGGCATCACCCTGGGCCCGACGGAGCAATGCCCGGATGCGCGCTTCGAGTTCGGTCGGTTCGAACGGCTTCAACAAATAATCGTCGGCTCCGTGGTCCAATCCGGCGATCCGATCCTCCAGCGCATCGCGCGCCGTCAGGATCAGGATCGGGGTTTTGTTGCCTTCGCGTCGCAACGCCTTGAGCACGTCCAGTCCGGAAATGTCCGGCAGCCCCAGGTCGAGCGTGATGAGCGCATACGGCTCTTCCCGCGCCAGGGCCAAAGCGAGTTCTCCACCATCGGCAACATCGACGGCATGGCCGGCCGCCTTCAAGCTGGCGCTCAATCCCCGCGCGAGCGCCGGATCATCCTCCACCAACAGGATTCGCGCCATCCCTGCTCCCGCCCCCCGCCTAGATTGACGGCGTGGCTATAGCGGCAGACAAGCTGCGCTGGCCAGACCTCCACCACCACAGAGCTTTTCGCCGCCGATGCAGCACCGCATTATCCTTTCGATCCTGCTTGGCGCAGCGCTCCTTGGCGGGTGCGGCCCCAAAGACGCGCGCATCCCCGACGGCTATCCGTCGGACTATGCCGAGATCTTGCAACAGGCTGACCGTGAACATAGGCTCGTGATCTGGTCGGCGGTGGACCGCGCCAAGACCGCAGCGTTGCTGAAGGCGTTTGGCAGAGCCCATCCCGGATTCGCCATCAGCTATGTCGAGATGCCGGCAACGGCGCTGAACGATCGGTTTCTCGACGCGATTTCACGCCATCTTCCGACGCCCGATTTCTTGTGGTCGTCGGCGATGGACCTGCAGATCAAGCTGACCAACGACGGTTACGCGCTAAGCTATGCCTCTCCGGAAGCGCCAGCATTGCCGCGTTGGGCGAACTGGAAGGACGAGGCGTGGGGGACGACCGCAGAGCCGATCGTGATGATCTACAATCGCGCGCTGATGTCGGATTCCGCCGTGCCGACGACCCGTGCCGCGCTGTCGCAGTTGCTGGAGGCGAGATCGCCCGTGATCGTCGGAAAGGTTGCCACATACGACCTCGAACGCTCCGCCGTCGGGTATCTGTATTTGATGCAGGACAAGCAGGCGTCGCCCGATATCTGGCGCCTGGTCCGTGCCATGGGCATCAATGGTACGCGCTTCTACCCGGACGCGGAGGACGTCATGCACGCCGTGCGGCGCGGCGATGCCATATTGGGTTATAATGTCATCGGGTCCTACGCGCAGGACGAGGCGCGGCAAGATCGCAATCTCGGCATCGTCATGCCGCGGGATTATACCCTGGTCATGTCGCGGATCGCGCTCATTCCGAAGGCAGCCGGACACCCGGCAACCGCAAAGCTGTTCCTCGATTTTTTATTGTCCCGGAACGGCCAGCGCTTTCTCGCCGCACGCTCGATGCCATCGGTGCGGGGTGATTTTGCGCTGCCTGGCGGAACGCCCTCCACGAGCAACGGTGCTTTGCGCGCAATCCGGGTCGGACCTGCGTTGCTCGTCGATCGCGACGAGCTGACCCGACGCTACTTCCTCAAGAAATGGCGCAGCACGTTTTGTGCTGGAGCGTCTGCGAGCCTTTCACGCGGTGCCGCAGCGATTCCGGCCTGCAAACAGGTCTGATCCCTGTGTTACGGGCTTTGGCTTCCCGCCTGTCTATAAGTTAAGAGCGTTTCGATTTGTGAGGTATTCGGCCGGGGCGATGATGGGAGACGCTGACCTGAACGCCTGGTTCTGTCGAGAGGTGCTGCCGCTCGAAGGAGCGTTGACGCGCTTTATCGAGCGTAACTGGCGTGTGCGCGACGATATTCTCGAACTCCGCCAGGATATTTACGAACGTACGCTGAAGGGCGCGCGGGAGCTTTTGCCGGCCAATGCCGGAGCCTTCCTGTTCACGGTGGCGCGCAACCACCTGATCAACTCCGCGATGCGCGCACGGATCGTGTCGTTCGATCTCGTCGCGGATCTCGAGAATGTCGGCCTCACCTACGATCTTTTCGCGACCGACCGGATGTTGGACGCACGCGACCAGTTGCGCCGCGCCCATGCCGGACTGGATGCCTTGCCGCCGCGCTGTCGCGAGGTCGTTCGGTTACGCAAGATCGAAGGGTTGTCGACCCGCGAGGCAGCGGACCGGCTCGGCGTCGGCATCGATACGATCGAGCGGCAATTGACGATGGGAATGCGCGCGCTCGTGGATTTCATGCTGGGTGGATCGGGCAAAATCCGTCGCGTCAGCCTGACGCGCCGCCAACGCGTGGAAGACCAATGAGCCGCGCCGCTGCCATCGAGCAACACGCCGCGCGCTGGATCATGCTGCGCGAGGAAGCAGGGTGGACGGCCATCGACCAGGCCGGGCTTGAAGCCTGGCTGGAGGAATCGCTTGCGCACAAGGCGGCGTTTTGGCGGCTCGAACATGGCTGGCGCGAGGCGGATCGGATCGCAGCGTTGGGCAAAAAGAGCGTGCCTGCGTCGATACCGGCGTTTCTTACGTGGCCCCGAAGACGCGCCTTTTGGATCCCCGCTGCGGCCGCCGCCGCGCTTGTGGTTGCCTTGGTGGGAAGCGGCATCCAAATGTACCGCCCACACAACCCGCTGCCAGCACCGATCCAACGCTATGCCACCGCGATCGGCGACAGGAAGCTGGTGCCCCTGGTCGACGGCAGCAAGGTCGAACTGAACACCGCCTCGATCGTCCGCACCGCTGTCACCAAAGAGCGTCGGGACGTGTGGCTCGATCGCGGTGAGGCCTATTTCGAGATCGCGCACCTCAGCGGGAAACCGTTTGTCGTGCATGCCGGCAGTCGTACCGTCACCGTGCTCGGCACCAAATTCTCGGTCCGTCGCGATGGCGACAAGGTCACCGTTTCGGTTGTCGAAGGTCGTGTGCGCGTGGAGGATGCCGTCGAACCCGACGCGGTGCCCGCTGCGATCATCACTGCAGGCGACGTCGCGGTGGCGCGCGGCCCCTCCACACTGCTCGCTGCGAAATCCGAAGAACGCGTCATGTCCGAGCTGGCATGGCGCGGTGGCATGCTGAATTTCGACCGGACCTCGCTCAGTGATGCGGTCAACGAGTTCAACCGCTATAATGTTAAAAAGATCGTCGTGGGTGATGCCGAGACCGGCATGATCCGTATCGGCGGGACGTTCCAGGCCTCCAACGTCGATGCCTTTGTCCGGCTGCTGCACGATGCGTACGGCATCCATGTCGAACCGCACGCGGATGGCGTGAAAATTTCCAGCTAAAGACGTTACGGGTCGAGCTTGCCCGACTGTCTTGATCTGACGGGAGCGCGAAAAATCGCGCCTTATAGGAGGGGTATCATGAACAGGCAGCTACTCGCCATGTTGGCGACCGGAACGTGCATCGTCGCTATCGCAGCACCTGCGCAAGCGCAGGCGACGACCTATAATATTCCCGCCGGGAGCCTCTCCAAGACGCTCGACAGCTTCGCGCACCAGTCGAAGCGACAGATCGTTTACAGAGTGGACGACGTCAAGAAGGCGTGGTCGTCAGGCGTGCGTGGCGCGATGAGCCCGGAAGCGGCGTTACAAGTCCTGTTGTCGGGAACCGGTTTTGCCGCGCGCAGCGACAGTTCGGGCGCCTTGGCCATCGTGCGTGGAGCGGTGCCGCACCCCCAGCCAACCCCGATAGCCGATCAGCAGGGCGCAGCGGCTCCGCTGCCCGAGCCGCCCCCAGCCCCGGAAGCCGCCGCCGACATCATCGTGACAGGATCGCGGATTTCGCGGCGCGACTACAAATCTGACAGCCCCATTTCCACCATCAGCAGCGCACAACTCGCGACATCGGGCCAGCCATCGCTCGACCGGGCAATCGGTCAATTGCCGCAATTCTCCGCTGCGCAAGGCGCGAGCGAAGTGGGCGACGTGCAAGGTGGCCTCGGCTTTAACGGCGGCCAGTCCTACAGCGATCTGCGCGGACTCGGGCCGAACCGATCGCTGGTTCTGCTGGATGGCCGGCGCCTGATGCCGTCCAGCCCGGACGGGGCGATCGATCTCAACACCATTCCGACGGCCTTGATCGATTCAGTCGAAGTCATCACCGGCGGCGCGTCTTCTACCTATGGTTCCGATGCCGTCGCAGGCGTGGTCAATTTCAAGATCCGACAGAAATTCAACGGCATTGAACTTTCCGCGCAGAACGGTGTGACCACGCGGGGAGACGGCGCCACCCATCGCATCAGCGGCATTGTCGGTCATAATTTTGCCGACGGGCGCGGCAATGCGGTGCTGGCCGTCGAATATTCGGATCGCGACTTGGTGGAGGGATCAACGCGGCCGTTTTTCGCCAATATCCGCCAGCTGGCGCGGCCGGCCGAAGGCATTATCGGCGCGGGCAACTTTGGCGGTGGTGCACCAACGATCGCATCCGTCAACGCCGTCCTCGCCGGTTATCCCGGCACGACGCCGATCGCAGGCACGGGCAATTATCCCGGCGCGATCGGCGTCAACACCGACGGGACGATCTTCACCACAGCGGCAGGGGCGAATTGCGCGCAGAACTACAAGGGTGTGGGCGGCGTCAAAGGCGCGAATATCAGCCCGAATTGCACCACGGCGCAGGTTGCGCTCGGGCAATATTTTGGCGTTCAAGTACCGCTTACGAAATATAACGTCTTCGCGCATGCGGATTACAAGGTGGCCGACCATGTTACCGTTTATGGCCAGTTCGACTTCACGCAAACGTCGGCAATCGACCAGACCGGTCCGGGATCGAGCAAGCCGTCGCTGCCGTTGATCGTGCCGCAAAACAATCCGTTCGTCACCGGCAACGCGGCGCTGCAAAGCATTTTGAACTCGATCACGCCGCGACCGACCAACAATATCGTCGTGACCAAACTGCTGAGTGCGTTTGGCAACCGCGTCGAGACGTTCAAATATGACGTGTATCAGGCGGTTGCGGGTGTCCGTGGCGACATTCCGGGCACGCGCATCAACTATGACCTGTATGGGTCTTATGGGCATAGCCGGTTCGTCAACGACAATTTCGGCGATGTCAGCCGCGCAGCGATCACAAGCGTTCTCAACGGGACCGCCAATTTCTCCGGTTCGGCCGGCACCTGTATCGGCTATGCCTTCAATCCGCTGGGCAACAACCCGATTTCACCGGGCTGCCTGCAATATACCCGGCGCAACGATCACAGCGTCAACACGATGACGCAGAAGGTCGTCGAGGGCACGTTGGAAGGGGCGATTTTCAACCTTCCTGCGGGCGAGCTGCGCTTTGCAGCGGGTGGCGACTATCGCGAAACCGAATTCAACTACCGGCCGGACGCGACGCTGGTGACCAACGACTCGCTGTCGTACGGATCGATCAATCCGGCTTCGGGCAAGCAGTCCGTTTACGAAGCCTTTGGCGAGTTGCTCGTGCCGATCCTGCACGACAAGCCGTTCTTCAAGGATTTGTCGCTCGATCTTGCCTACCGCTATTCGCATTACAACCAGTCGGGCGGCAACAGCACCTACAAGATCGACGGCACCTGGCAGCCCGCCGATATCATCCGTTTCCGTGGCAGCTATTCGCGGGCCATCCGCGCGCCGAGCCTCAACAATCTTTATGGGCCGACCAGCGTTGGACAGGTGAACATCGGCACGCCCCCGGGTGCTGGCGATCCGTGCGGGGTCGGCAGCGTGTTCCGCACGGGGGCCAATGCCGCGCAGGTTCAGTCCCTGTGCATCGCCCAGGGCGTGCCCACGTCGCTCTATCCGACCTACACATATGGCGTCGCCTCGGTTGGCGGCAGCGACGGAAGCAACCCCAATTTGGTCCCCGAGAAGGCGACGACATATTCGTTCGGCGGCGTCATCACACCGAAATTCCAGGGTGCCTTGTTCCACAATTTTAATCTGTCGGTGGACTATTACAATATCAAGATCAACGGGGCGATCGGCTCACTGCTGCTCACCGATATCCTGCCACGCTGCTTCAATTCGGATGGGGTCAGCAATCCCGGCTATTCGCTGAACAACTCTTATTGCCAACGTATCACGCGCGATCCGGCGACGGGCGTGATTCTGCTCGGCCAGCAGGGTCTGTTCAACTTCGCGACCTACAAGGTCGATGGCATCGATACGCAGGTGAACTGGAAGTTTGGGCTGGATGCACTGGGGTTGTCGCCGTCGGCGGGCTCGCTCCAGTTCGACACGATCGTCGCTTACCTCCGGACCTATAAGATCGCCGGATTGCTGGGTTCGCCGACGCTCAATTATGCCGGGAGCGCCGGCTTTGGCGGCGTTGGCGGCGGCATCACGCACCCGACCTGGAAGGCCAATACAAGCCTGACCTATTCGTCAGGGCCCTTCTCGATCACGGGTCGCTGGCGCTACATCGACAAGATGATCCATGCGGACAGGGTCGCCAATGCGGCTTCGACGACGCCGGGCGTTCCCGCCTACAGCTATTTCGACGCCAATCTTGAGTTCGTCGTCGACAAACGCTTCACGTTCGGGGCCGGGGTCAATAACCTTACCGACAAGTCGCCCCCGTTCATCAGCGCCGCGCCGTTGACCACCGATGCCGCAACCTATGATGTCGTCGGGCGATCCGTCTTCGTTTCAGTGAAGGCCAAATTCTGACGATCAGGGGAGACAAATCGCACCTCCGCGAAGCGCTTTTTTCCGTGATCGGGGAAAAAGGCGCATCGCGGCGGCGGCGGGCGGGAAGGGTTCGGCGATGAGGATCCTCGTTCTTCCCGGCGATGGCATCGGGCCGGAGATCGCCGGCGCCACGCTGGCCGTGCTCGGCGCCGTCGATGAGCGGCTGTCGCTCGGGCTCACGTTCGAGACGATGGAGATAGGCTTTGCCAGCCTCGCGTCGCAGGGATCGACCTGCCCGGACATGGTGCTGGAGCGTATCCCGCAGGTCGATGGCGTAATCCTCGGGCCGGTGTCGCACGCGGACTATCCGGCGCGTGCGGCCGGCGGCATCAACCCCTCGGGCGAGTTGCGCGTGCGCTTTGCCCTCGGTGCGAATATCCGCCCGTGCCGAACCCGCGACGGTCTGACGATCCTGCGCCGGCCGATGGATCTGATCATCGTGCGGGAATGCACCGAAGGATTCTATTCGGATCGCAACATGGTGGCCGGAAGTGGCGAATTCATGCCCGACGTCGACACCGCACTTTCGGTCCGCAAGATCACGACGGTCGCCTGCCGCAGAGTGGCTCATGTGGCGTTCGCTTTGGCGCGCGAACGCAGCAAGAAGGTCACCGCGGTCCACAAGTCAAACGTCCTCAAATTGTCCGACGGCCTGTTCCTGCGCACGGTGCGCGATGTCGCTGCCGGCTATCCCGACGTCGCCCTGGACGACATGCTGGTCGACACCGCCGCAGCGCAGTTGATCCGCGCGCCCGACCGCTTCGATGTTATCGTCACCACCAACATGTTCGGCGACATCCTGTCGGACGAGGCGTCCGAACTGACGGGTGGATTGGGACTCGGCGGATCGATCAACATGGGCGACGATATCTGCGTCGCGCAGGCGCAGCACGGCTCCGCGCCCGACATCCAGGGCAAGAACATCGCCAATCCGACGTCGCTGATCCTGTCGGCGGCGATGCTGCTGGACTGGCGCGGGCGGCGCGATGGCAACCGCGCTTTATCGGCCGCCGCCCGCCTGATCGAAGCGGCGATCGACACCGCGCTTGCGGATCCAGCGACGCGCACGCGCGATCTGGGCGGCCTGCAAGATACCGATGCTTTCGCCGCGTCGCTCATCGCCGCCATTCGACAGACCGCTTCGTCGTAGCGCGCATAGCGACAAGATCGGGCGGTTACCGACAATCCCCCGACCGGCAGACGGACGAGCGCACGACCGGTGGCAGGACGCCGCGTCGATGTCGTCGTGTCGGCCGACACACCGTCGCGATCGAGCAGTGTAGAGAGAGAATTGGTCGGAGCGACAGGATTCGAACCTGCGACCCTCACACCCCCAGTGTGATGCGCTACCAGGCTGCGCTACGCCCCGACCGAGGCGGCGCGTTTATGCCGGTGTGGCCCGCGATGCAAGCGCCGTTACGCGAAGGTGGTG
>NZ_JANYEK010000010.1 GCF_025363195.1 Sphingomonas sp. | reverse complement strand
GCAACAATTGCCTCGACCGCCGATTCCATCTTGTTGCGGAAATCGGGAGTGAGGATCTCGATCGTGGTCCGCGGCGTTTCGCGCCGCAGCGCTTCGATCACCCGCACGAATTGACTGGCGCCGCCATCGGGCAGATCGTCGCGATCGACCGACGTGATGACGATGTGCGAGAGGCCCAGTTCGGCGGCGGCATCGGCGGTGTGCTGCGGCTCCAGCGCGTCTACCTTGCGCGGCATGCCGGTCTTGACGTTGCAGAAGGCGCACGCGCGCGTGCAGGTGTCGCCCAGGATCATTACCGTGGCGTGCTTCTTGGTCCAGCATTCGCCGATGTTCGGGCATGCTGCTTCCTCACACACGGTGTTGAGGCCGAGACGGCGCATCATCGCCTTGGTTTCGGCGAACCCGGCGCTGGTCGGTGCCTTGACGCGAATCCAGTCCGGCTTGCGCTGGCGAGCCGGTGGAATGGGGGCGAGCGGAGTCATCTCGTTCATGCGGCCCAGATAGCGAGTGTGACGCCCGCTTGCCAGTCCCTGCCCACAGTGCGATTGGCGAAGTCATGACCGAATTCACCGACCTTATCGACGGCTATCAACGCTTCCGCGACGACCATTGGGCGCGGGAGCGCGACCGCTGGGAACAATTGAGCAAAGGTCAGAGCCCCAAGGTGATGGTGATCGCCTGCTCCGACAGCCGGGTCGATCCGACGCAGATCTTCGATTCGTCACCCGGCGAGATGTTCGTCGTGCGGAATATCGCCAACCTCGTGCCGCCGTTCGAACTGGACGGGCAACGCCACGGCGTCTCCGCCGCGCTGGAATTCGCGGTGACGCAGTTGGAGGTCAGCGAGATCGTGGTGATGGGCCACGGGTCATGCGGTGGCGTGCATGCGGCCCTCACCGGAGCGTTCGTCGGCAAGAAACCTGGCGAAGGCGGCTTCATCGCCCATTGGGTCGATATGCTGGACGAAGCGCGCGAGCGAATCGTGGCGGAACACGGCACCGGCCCGGCGGCGGTCAAGGCGCTCGAACTCGAAACCGTGCGCGTCTCGCTACGCAATTTGCGCACCTTCCCCTGTATCCCCGAACGCGAAGCGGCTGGTACGCTGACGTTGCACGGTGCGTATTTCGCCATCGCCGACGGCGTGCTGCATGTCATGGGGGAAGACGGAGAATTTGGTCCGGTCTGAGCAACGTCCGGCCCTTCCTGAAAAAGGGGAAGGGCCAATCAGGCTTCAGCCCCGCAACGCCGTACGCGCCAGCTTCTCGACCTTGGGATCAAGCTCGGGCGGTTTCATGTCCACCGCCGCCTCCAGGCGATCGGCTATCACCGTCAACGCGGCGATCCGCGCTGCCTTCTTGTTGTTGCCGTCGATCGCATGCCACGGGGCCCAGCGCGTGTCGGTGCGACGGAACATTTCGGCCATCGCATCGAGATAATCGTCGCGCTTGTCGCGGTTGCGATGATCGTCAGCCCCCGTCTTCCAGCGCTTCCACGGATGGTCGAGCCGCGCCTCCAGCCGCGCATCCTGCTCCTTCTGCGTGGTGTGGATGAATAGTTTGACGATCGTCGTGCCCGAATCGCTCTGCTGCGCCTCGAATTCGTTGATCTCGTCATAACCGCGCCGCCACTGCGCCTCGCTTGCCAGTTGTTCGACCCGCTCGACCAGCACCCGGCCATACCAGCTGCGATCGAATACGGCGATATCGCCATCGGCCGGCAACCGTTGCCAGAAGCGCCACAGGAAATGCCGCGCGAGCTCCTCGTCGGTCGGCGCCTTGATCGGCCAGACCTCGAAATTGCGGGGATCCCATTTGGCGGTCAGCCGCTGGATGATCCCGCCCTTGCCCGCCGCATCCCAACCCTCGAACAGAACGATCGCGCGGCGCTTATGGACGATATGGGCGACCTGGATGTGCGCCAGGCGGGTCTGCAAGGCGGCAAGATCATCGGCATAATCACCGTCATATTTCTTGCCGGCTTCGTAATCGGACAGGTTGATCGTCATGCGGCATCCCAGCTGGAGGTGTCGGGGATGAGAACGTCCCACCCTCCAAACGGTTCATCGCAACTGGATCACTCCGGCCGTGCAGGCTCGCCCGCTGGCTTCACCCCGATGGGCTGCACTGTTTTGAGGTTCAGCTCCTTCAACTGTTTCTCGGTCGCGAAATTCGGCGCGCCCATCATCAAATCTTCCGCCTTCTGCGTCATCGGGAAGGTGATGACCTCGCGGATGTTCGGCTCGTCGGCCAGCAACATGACGATGCGGTCGACGCCCGGCGCGGACCCACCATGTGGCGGCGCGCCGCATTTGAAAGCGTTGATCATGCCCGCGAAGTTCAGGTCGACATCGGCCTGCGTATACCCGGCAATTTCGAACGCCTTGTACATGATTTCAGGCCTGTGGTTCCGGATCGCGCCGGAGGACAGCTCGATGCCGTTGCACACGATGTCATACTGATAGGCAAGGATATCGAGCGGGTTCATCGTCTCCAGCGCGTGCATCTCACCCTGCGGCATCGAGAACGGGTTGTGGCTGAAATCGACCTTATTCGCGTCCTCGTCATATTCGAACATCGGGAAATCGACGATCCAGCAGAATTCGAACGTCTTGTCGTCGATCAACCCGAGCTGTTCGGCCACGCGGGTGCGCGCCAGACCGGCCAGCTTTGCCGCCGCGGCTTCTTTGCCTGCCGAGAAGAAGATGCCATCATTCGGGCCAAGCCCAAGCGCCTCGGCAATCGTCTGCATGCCCTCTTGTCCATGATTGTTGGCGATCGGCCCGCCAAACACGCCGTCCTTCTGCGTCGCATAGCCGAGGCCGGGGAAGCCTTCGCCCTGCGCCCAGGAATTCATCTCGTCGAAAAACTTGCGGCTCTTCTCATGCGTGTTCGGCGCGGCGATTGCGCGGACGACATCGCCGCCCTCGACCATCGAGGCGAAGCGGCCGAAGCCTGAGCCCTGGAATAGTTCGGACACGTCGGTGATCACGAGCGGGTTGCGCAGATCCGGCTTGTCATTGCCATATTTGAGCATCGAGTCGCGGTACGGGATACGCTTGAACGGCAACGGCGAAACTTTGCGACCCTTGCCCTGCCAGTCGGCGAATTCCTCGAACACGCCGTGCAACACCGGCTCGATCGCAGCGAACACGTCTTCCTGGGTGACGTAGCTCATCTCGAAATCGAGCTGGTAAAATTCGCCCGGCGACCGATCCGCCCGCGCGTCCTCGTCGCGGAAGCACGGCGCGATCTGGAAATAACGATCGAAGCCCGCCACCATCAGCAACTGCTTGAACATCTGCGGCGCCTGAGGAAGCGCGTAGAATTTGCCAGGATGCACCCGGCTCGGCACGAGATAATCGCGCGCGCCCTCGGGGCTGCTGGCGGTCAGGATCGGCGTCTGGAATTCGGTGAAGCCCTGCCCGATCATGCGCTGGCGCAGCGACGAAATGACATTCGAGCGCAGCATCACATTGGCATGTAGCCGCTCGCGCCGCAGATCGAGGAAGCGATAGCGCAGACGGATTTCCTCGGGATATTCGTTGTCGCCGAACACCGGCATCGGCAATTCCTGCGCCGCCGATTGAACCACGACATCGCGCGCGCGGATTTCGATCTCGCCCGAGGGCAGACCCTTGTTCACCGTCTCGGCCGAGCGCGCCACCACATTGCCGGTGATCGTGACGACGGATTCGGCGCGCAACTTGTCCAGCACCGCATGAGTCGGGCTGTCGCTGTCGGTCACGATCTGCGTGATACCGTAATGATCGCGCAGATCGACGAACAACAGATTGCCGTGGTCGCGCTTGCGGTGGACCCAGCCCGACAGTTTGACCGAGGTTCCGACATCGGCGGCGCGAAGCTGTGCGCAGGTGTGGGTGCGATAAGCGTGCATGATCGTTCTTCTTGCTTCGTCACCCCAGCGAACGCTGGAGTCTCATGAAGTGGGCGTTACGCTTGCCCCATGGAGATCCCGACCTAGGCTGGGATGACGGTGGAATGGATGGGGTCGCGCTTCCCTTTCCAGCCGCCCTTTGTCAAGGCGCGAGACCCTCGCTATGGGACGCAAGATGCATATCCATCCCCTCATCACCGACAGCGCAACGCTCGCCAATCTCTGCGCCCGACTCTCCACCGCCGACTTTGTGTGTATCGATACCGAATTCATGCGTGAGAACACGTTTTGGCCGGAACTCTGCCTGATCCAGATCGCCGATGTGAACGAAGCAGCAGCGATCGACCCGATGGTGCCAGGCCTGGACATGAGGCCGTTGCTCGATCTGATGACCGAGAATGTGGACGTTCTGAAGGTCTTCCATGCTGGCGGGCAGGATCTGGAGATCATCTACAATCTCACCGGCAAGACCCCCTACCCGCTGTTCGATACGCAGGTCGCGGCGATGGCGCTCGGGCAAGGCGAACAGATCGGCTATTCGAATCTGGTCGATGCCTATCTGGGTTTCACGATCGACAAGGGTGCGCGCTTCACCGATTGGAGCCGCCGCCCGCTCGATGCCCGCCAGATCGAATATGCCATTGGCGACGTCACCCATCTCGCTGACATATTCCCCCGGATGCTCGCCAAATTGCGCAAGACCGGGCGCGGCGCTTGGCTTGATCAGGAAATGGAGCGGATCGGCGATCCGGCCAATTACGCCAACGACCCCGAAGAGGCGTGGAAGCGTATCCGCGTGCCGGGCCGCAAACCCGATCTGCTCGGTCGGCTGAAGGCGCTGGCACGCTGGCGTGAGATTGAGGCCCGCCAGAAGGATTTGCCGCGCGGCCGTATCGTCAAGGACGAAACGATCGCCGACATTGCCGGGCATCCGCCGCGCAAACAGGCCGATCTCGCGAAGGTTCGCGGCCTTTCGTCTACCTGGGCGAGCAACGATATCGGTGGTCGCCTGATGGCGGCGCTCGACTCCGCCGTACCGATGAGCGCGGAGGAAATGCCTCAGCGCGACGATCGCAAGCCGGGGCTCGGCAAGGACGGCGCCCTGGTCGCCGATCTGCTTAAGCTACTTCTCAAAATCCGCGCCAAGGAAATCGACGTCGCCCCGCGCCTGCTTGCCCGCAGCGAGGATCTGGAGGCGCTGGCCTCCGGCGTACGGGAGAATCTATCGATTCTCAACGGCTGGCGCTTCGAGCAATTCGGCCGCGATGCGCTCGATCTGGTCGAGGGCCGGCTCGCCTTCGCCGTGGTGAATGGCAAGCTCAAGATGACGCTCACGGAGGACGAGGCATGAAGGCGGCCGCAATCGTGCTCAGCGCGCTGGCGCTGACGGCCTGCGTGGAAGGCCGACCCCACCCCCTGCCCGGCCCCGCGCGCGCCTGCGAAGCCGGCCGGGTACAACACTTCGTCGGTCAATCCGCCACCTCGGCCCTGGTCGCCAAGGTCCGCCGCCAGTCCGGCGCCGCGCTCGCCCGGCGCATCGCGCCCGATATGCGCGTGACGATGGACTTCCGTGCGGACCGTGTGAACGTGTGGATCGGCCTCAACGGCGAGGCGCAACGGATCAGTTGCGGGTAACACCCATCCCAATCAAAGATGGGGTCGCCGCCTTACTCAACCCACCACCACGGCTTTCCGTCCGACGGCATTGCCTAGCGCAACGTGTCGCCGCTCGACCGCATCGCCGTACAATGCCCGGTCATCCACGGTCAGATGCAGTGCCACCAAATTGCCGTCCTCGCTCAATCGCGATCGTTGCAACGGCCCGGCCACCCCACCGCTCAGCCGCTGTCCGAGCCGCATCGCCAGCCCCCAAGCCACCGCGCGTTTCAAATCGACCGGAGGGGCCAGCATCGGTAATGGCTCCGGTGTATTCGTGCCCCCGCCGAGCGAGGTGAACAACGCCTGCGCGACCAACGCGCGGCCCCGCGCATCAATCGCCACCCAATTGCCGTGCAATGCGATCTCAACACCGCGTTCGGCGCGAAACTCGGGGTTGGCGCGCCAGCCCACGTCGGACAGATGGCAGGCCGCATGCCGTAATCGCGCCATCGCCGGAATATCGCGATCGAACAGCGGTGCGATCCACTGGTCGAGCAGGTCGCCATGTTCCGGAAAGCGCCCGAACACCTTGCCCTCGTCGCGCGTCGCTACGATCAGCGGGTCCTGCGCGCGGCACTCCACATCCAGCGCGCCGTAGAGCAATCCCTCGCGCAGCCCGAATGCCGAGACGATGGTGGTCGCATTGCCCAGATGCTTGAGCAGCACTGACAGCAACGCTGCCCCATCCCCCAAGGTCGCCGCCCGCGCCGAAGACAGGCCCGGAACGCTGCGCAGCCACGCTTTGTTGACGTGGCTGATGGTCCGCCCCAGGCGTGCGATCGCGGCGGGCTCCATCGCATATTGGTGGATCACCGGCAGCGGATATTGGCACAGATGCATGTCGAGGCGCCCGAGCGCGCGCCATGACCCGCCGACCAGATACAGCGGCAGATCATGCCCCCGTCCTAGCCAGCCCGCCATTTTCAGCAGCTTATGAACCTGCCGCTCCAGCGCGCCCGGTCCCTTGTTCCGGATCGCCGCAATGCGCAGGACACCCAGTGGAAAGGATACGCGGTCGCTGACCTCGCCATCTTTCACCCGCACCAGTTCCAGGCTGCCACCGCCGAGATCCCCGACGATGCCGTCCGCCTGCGGAATGGCCGACATGACCCCCTGCCCGGCGGCGATCGCCTCCTGCTCGCCCGACAGCAATTCGACCTCGAGACCGAGACGCTTCGCCGTGTCCAGCAGCACCGCGCCGTTCGAAGCATCGCGCACCGCAGCCGTCGCCACCGTGCGCAATCGCGTGACCTCCATCTCGCGGGAAACGGCTGCAAACCGCCCCAGCGCCTCGCTCGCCAGCTTCATCCCTTCGGGCGCGATCGCCCCCGTTTCGGCCAGCCCGCGTCCGAGCCCCGCCATGACCTTCTCGTTGAACAGGATCGCCGGCAATCGCTCAGGCCCCTGATAGACCACCAGCCGGATCGAATTCGATCCGATGTCGATGATCCCGGTGCGCGGCGCACTCGAAGGGTCGCCCGCCGGTTCGTCTGCTCCGTCGGAGCGGACTTTGCGAAACAGGGAAGCCACGGTCAGCGCCCGCGCCGCAACGACAGCTTCGGCACCGATTTGCCCTTGAGCGCCGCGCCGCGCCCGGACAGCGATGGGTTGGTCATGAAATACCGATGCAGGTTGAACGGCCGGTCGCCCGGTTCCTCACGCACATAGGAACCGTCCGGCTTCAGATCCCAGCTCTGTTCATTGTCGATGAGATTGGCGACCATCACCTGGTCCAAGATCTGATCGTGGACTGTCGGGTTGAGGATCGGGAGCATATATTCGACTCGGCGGTCGAAATTGCGCGGCATCCAGTCGGCCGAAGAAATGAACAATTGCGCATCGTCATTGGGCAGCATCTTGCCGTTGCCGCACGCCCAGATCCGGCTGTGTTCGAGGAAGCGCCCGATCACTGATTTAACCCGGATGTGTTCGGACATGCCGGTTACGCCGGGGCGCAGGCAGCAAATGCCGCGAATGATCAGGTCGATTTCGACGCCTGCATTACTGGCCTCGTACAGTTTTTCGATCACCGCCGGATCGACCAGCGAATTCATCTTGGCCCAGATCGCCGCAGGCTTGCCGGCACGGGCATTGTCGGTTTCGGCATCGATCAGGTCGACCAGCTTGGGCCGCAGGTCGCGTGGTGACAGGCTGACCAGCGCCATCCCCTCCGGTTCGACGTAGCCGGTGATATAGTTGAACATCTGCGCCGCATCCGCCCCGATGCGCGGATCGGCAGTGAAAAAGCTCAGGTCCGTGTAAATCTTCGCGGTGATCGGGTGATAATTGCCCGTGCCGAAGTGGCAGTATGTCCGGTACGCCCCACCCTCGCGGCGCACCACCATCGATATTTTGGCGTGCGTTTTCCACTCCATGAAGCCGTAGACCACCTGTACGCCCGCGCGCTCGAGCGCGGAGGCCCAGACGATATTCTGTTCCTCGTCGAACCGCGCTTTCAATTCGACCACCGCCGTCACGGACTTGCCCGCTTCGGCTGCGGCGATCAGCGCGTTGATGACCGCAGGCTGCTTTCCGGCGCGGTACAACGTCTGCTTGATCGCCACCACATCGGGGTCTGCCGCCGCCTGTTTCAGGAAGGCCAGCACCACCTCGAACGTCTCGTATGGATGGTGGACGACGATGTCCTTGGCCTGAATCGCAGCAAAGCAATCCCCGCCGAATTCGCGGATCCGTTCGGGGAAGCGCGGCGAATATGGCGGGAATTTCAGATCGGGACGGTCTTCGTCGACGATCGACTCGAGATCGCCCACGCCCAGGAACGCGCCACTTTCCGTGACGAAGGCGTGTTCGCTCAATTCCTCGCGCAGCGCCTCGCCTAGATCGTGCGGCATGCCGCTCTCCAGCTCAAGTCGGATCACCCGCCCCCGCCGCCGCCGCTTGATCGCGTTGGCGAAGTAGCGGACCAGATCCTCGGCCTCGTCATCTATCTCCAGATCGCTGTCGCGCAACACGCGGAATTCGGCGCCGCCGACCACCTGGTACCCCGGAAAAATGGCGGCCGCGAAGCGCTTGACCAAAGATTCCACGGCGACATAGCGCGCCCGCTCGCCCGGCACGCGCACGAAGCGGGGCATCTGGCTCGGCAACATCACGAGTTCGCGAATCGGTTCCTTGTCGGACAGGCGCACCAGATCGAACATCACCGCCAACCCTTTGTTGGGCATGAACGGGAACGGATGCGCCGGGTCCAGCGCCTGCGGAGTCAGGATCGGGAAAATCTGTTCGCGAAACTGCTTTTCCAGCCAAGATACTTCATCGAGCGTCAGCATCTCGTCGATCGTGCGCGATCCCAGCACGTCGATCCCGGTCTCGCTCAGCTGCAGGCGCAATTCGCGCCACACATTGCGCTGGCTCTCGATCAGTTCGTCGGCCTCCGCCACGATAGCGGCCAATTGCTGTCCGGAGGTCATGCCGTCGGCTGAACGCCGATCGACATCCTGGACCAATTGGCCCTTCAAGCCCGCCACGCGGACCATGAAGAATTCGTCGAGATTGGACCCGGAAATCGACAGGAATCGCACGCGTTCAAGTAGCGGATGCGCGGCATTGCGTGCTTCTTCCAGCACCCGACGGTTGAACGCGAGCCACGACAGCTCGCGGTTGAAATAACGTTCGCCGCCGCCCGAACCTTTCAAACTGGCCGCGAATTGCTCGTCGTCTTCGGCGAGGCGCGCGATATGGGCTGGGCGGGTCATGGAACCTCGAATGAAGTCGGAAATGGCAGGGTCGGTGCGGGATCGATCATCAAACTGGCTTCGGTCAATGTGGCCCGTGCGAGCGGAATGGACAAGCGCTTCCGCCGCTCCAGCACCGCCTGATCGAGCACGTCGACCGCGCGTAGCAGCGAAATGTGACTTCTTTCCACGCGGGTCAGCAACCATTGGATCAGGTCGGGCCGGGCATCCAGCCCGCGGCGGAGGAACTGCCGTTCGAACAGCGCTTGCATCAGCACGTCGTCCGGCGGGCCGATTCGCGCGACCGGGCTGGCGGCGAGGCGGGAGCGCAGGTCTGGCAACTTCACCGTCCATTCCGGCGGGGCGGTATCGGCAACGATCACCAGCGGGTGCCGTTCCTCCTGCGCGCGGTTCCAGGCGTGGAACAGCGTCGCCTCAGGCTGGCGCTCGGCATCGTCGATGATCGTACCGCCGCTCTTCGCCGCGAAAATGCGCGCGAGCAGGCTGCGGCCGGATTTGCGCGGGCCGGTCAGCACCACCGTCATCACCGGCCACGATGCCCAGCGTTCGAGCGATTGCACCGCCCGCGCATTGGAATCGCTGACCAGGAATTCGTCGTCGCGCGGATCGGCGGGCCATTCGAACGGCAGGGCGATCTGGCTGCCCGTCATCGGCGGCCTCCCATCACCCCGTGCTATTGTCGGCAGGGGTTGCGCCGGGTGGCGCCAACAGCGGTCGTCGAATGCGCAGCGTCGTGCCGCTGCCCTGCACTTGCCACCCGCGCGCCTCCAGAGCGGCGGACAGAGCCGCAGGATCGCCATCGAAGCCGACGCGCATCACCGATATGCCGCCCAGCGCCAGGCTGCTGGTCAGCGCGGTGCGCACGCCGGGGATCGCCCGCAGCGCCGCCTCGGCGGTGGAGACCGCACCCGCGCCCGGCGTATCGAACTGCACGCTGATCACGCTGGTGGTCGTCGTCGCGATGGCCTGGGTGGCGGCGGAGGCCGCAGCGGCGGCATCGTCGATCGCGCTGGTGTCGGTCGGCACTTCCGCTTCACTCGGTGGCGAATAGGACAAGCCAGCATCGGTCGACAGGCGCCCATCGCGTAGCGCGCCCTGATAAGCCTCGTCCATCCGCTTCACCCCGGCATCGAGCAAGGCGGGTAATCCATCATTATTGCTCACGCGTAAGGTGAAGCGCGCGATCATCCTGTTGTCCGGTCCGTGCCGCGCCTCAAACACGCCGATCACCGGGCCGCCGGGCCATTGCCGATACAGCCGCACCGTCGGCACGAGAATATCGATCGCGCCATATTGGTCGAGGATCGAGCGCCACCAGACCCGTCCCGGACGCCCGATCTGGCCGAGATTCATCAGCAGCGAATCGGGCCCGGTCCCTGCCGGACGCACATAATCCACGCTGCTGTTGCCGGTGCGGAAGCGGGTCCACGCATCCAGCCAGTCGCTGTGCTTTTCGAACACCTGCCCCACGCCGCCCGAATATTGCAGCGGCACGACCAGCATGGGCGACGACCTTTGCCCCAGCCCGGCGACGCCGAGAATCGATCCGGCGCGCGCACGGCTGAACAGCACGCCGAGCCGCGCGACATAGCGGTTCGGACCGATCTGTTCGTTTTCGACAACGATTCCCGAGACCATTCCGTCGAGCGTCCCATCCGAAAGTCCGCCACCCCCCCCGCCAAGTCGCTGCGACAGCATCGTCCAGCCCTTGCGCTGCGCCAGCCGCCAGCCCGCATAGCGGGCCGCCTCCGCCGTCTTGCCGGTAACATCAACATCGACGCCGCTCACTTCATAGCTGCCCGATCCATCGGCGGCCGACATCGGCGCGCTGTCGGTGGGCGTGGTATCGCCCGGTGCTTCACCTTGGGCCAGCACGACTCCACCAGTCGCCGCGAACGCCAGCGTCAGGGCGATCGACAGACCGCGTGAGGATTTGAAAACCGGCATTGCCGCCCTTTTGGCGAAGCAGGCGTGGAAATCCAAGCAGGATATGGCTAGGGCGCCAATATGAGCGACACCGAACCCTATACTTACGCGCAGGCTGGCGTCTCGATCGCCGCTGGCAACGCGCTTGTGCGCGCCATTGGCCCGCTGGCGAAATCGACCCGTCGCAAGGGCGCGGACGCCGATCTCGGCGGGTTCGGCGGATTCTTCGACCTGAAGGCGGCGGGCTTTATCGATCCGCTGTTGGTCGCCGCGAACGACGGCGTCGGCACCAAGCTCAAACTTGCGATCGAGCATGATCGTCATGACGGTGTCGGGGTCGATCTCGTCGCGATGTGCGCCAACGACCTTATCGTGCAAGGCGCGGAGCCGTTGTTCTTCCTTGATTACTACGCCACCGCCAAGCTCGATCCGCCCGTCGCGGAACGAGTCATCGCCTCGATTGCCGCAGGATGCCTTCAGGCGGGTTGCGCGCTGATCGGCGGCGAGACAGCGGAGATGCCCGGCATGTATGCGCCGGGCGATTATGATCTCGCCGGCTTCTGCGTGGGCGCGGTGGAGCGGAGCGAAGTGCTGACCGGTCGTGATATCACGGCCGGCGATGTGGTGCTTGGTCTCGCATCCTCGGGCGTCCATTCCAACGGTTTCTCGCTCGTCCGCCGCCTCGCCACCGACAGGGGCTGGAAGCTCGACCGGCCGGCCTTGTTCGATCAGGAAACACTCCTAATCGACGCGCTGATGGCCCCGACGCGTATCTATGTGAAAAGCCTGTTACCGCTGCTCAAGCAGGGTCAGATCAAGGGGCTCGCGCACATCACCGGCGGCGGCTTGCTCGAAAACATTCCGCGCGTGTTGCCCGAGGGTGTCCATGCCCGGATCGATGCCGATGCCTGGCCCCAGCCACGCCTGATGGCCTTCCTGCAAGCGCAAGGCGCGATTGAGCCGGAGGAAATGGCCCGCACCTTCAACTGCGGCATCGGCATGGCGGTCGTCGTCGCAATGGAGGACGCAGCAGCGGTCAGGACGGCACTGGAAGCGTCAGGCGAAACAGTGTTCGAAATCGGCAGAATCGAAGCAGGTCAAACCGGCTGCACCGTCACCGGCAGCACCGAGACCTGGGGCGCACGCGCCAACTGGACCGCGACCTACCATGCCTAACTCCTGTCTTCTCCCCTCCCGCTTGCGAGAGAGGTCGGGGGAGGGCAATTCCACGAGCGCCATCCGTTCGAAGTCTCTCGTCCCGCAAACGGGAGGGAAATTTTGAAGAAAATAGGCATCCTCATCTCGGGTCGCGGTTCGAACATGATGTCGCTGGTCGCAGCATCCCGCGCGACTGACAGCCGCTACGAAATTGCCTTGGTCGCCTCCGACAAGCCCGAAGCCCCGGGCTTAGCCTGGGCAGCGGACAACAAAATCCCAACCTTCGCCCAGTCTCCCAAGGGCATGCCCAAGGCGGAATACGAAGCAGAAATCGACGCAGCGCTGCGCGCAGCCAATGTCGAAATCATCGCCCTTGCAGGCTATATGCGCCTGCTCTCCGACGATTTCGTCGCGCATTGGCGTGGGCGGATCATCAACATCCACCCCTCGCTGCTCCCCAAATACAAGGGCCTCGATACCCACGCTCGCGCGATCGAGGCGGGAGACGTCATCGCTGGCTGCTCGGTCCACATCGTCACAGAAGACCTCGATGGCGGCGAAATCCTCGGCCAGGCCGAAGTGCCGATCCTTCCCGGCGACACGCCCGAAATATTATCCAACCGCGTCCTTGCCGCGGAGCATCGCCTTTACCCGCAGGTTCTGGCAGACTTTGCCACGCCATGAGTCCAGATACCGAAACCGTCCTCGCCAAAGTCTGCGATGCGGCGCTGTCGCTGCCTTCGGCCTGCGAGAAACTGTCCCACGGCTCGCCCGGTTTCTTCATCGCGGGCGGGAAGGCCTTCGCGTATTTCTGGCGCAATCACCACAATGATGGCGAGACGGTCGCCATCGTCAAGACGACCGGCCGCGACGAGCAGCAGATGCTCATCGGGGCCGATCCCGAGTGCTACTATGCACCCCCCTATCTCGGCCCCTCGGGCTGGGTGGCGATGCGCCTAGAAGGCGAAGCGGTCGACTCGGACCGCGTGGCGGATCGCATCGCGATCAGCTGGGAACTCGCCGCCCCGCGCCGCCTGTTGGAAGCCGGTGGCCGATGAACGACCAAATCCCGCCTGAACCGATCGCCCCGACCGCACCGCCCGCTGCCGTGGAAACCGCCACCCTGGAAAGCGTCGTCCCGGAGACCGTCGCGCAGGTCGCGGTGGACCGGGCCGAGGCTGCCGCGACGCGCCGCCGCTGGGTCAGCCTGGCTGAGCTCGTCGGGGTCGCTGGGCTGATCATTGCGGCGCTCGGCTTGTGGATGACGTGGTCGGACCGCCGTGCCGATGCCACAGCCAAGCATGCCGAACAGGCGAGCGAAGCCAAAGTGCGCACCCTGGTCATGCTGAAAGCCAGTGGCAGCGGCAACCAATTGACCCTCTCAGATGCCGCGCACGACGTGCAATCGATCGATGTCTATTTCCCCAAGGCGCTAGGCCTCACCGCGCAAAAGGATGTCGATCCGAAGATCGATGCCAGCTGGTTCTCCGCACCGTTGCTCGGCCTGGCCGATGGCGGCCAGGATGCTCGGGAAGGGCGCCTGCCCCTCTTGATCGTCGCACAATATTGGGATGGAGATGTCCAACGCCACGATAGCGCGATCTACGACGTGACGTGGAAGACCGAAAGTCGCTTTCTGCGTGGCCGGGTTCTGAAACTGGTGGGTCTGAAACTGCGCGAGCGGACGGCATCGACGGCGAGACTGGATGCGATCTGGGCGGCGGAAAAGCCAAAGCCGACGACGTAAATTTCGCCTTCGCGACACAACGCGACGTTATCCTGAAACAATTTCAGGATGACGAGGGTGCGCTACAGTTCCAGCGCGTAGACCGGATCGACATGCACTTCGCCGCCGACCACGAATTCGCGCGATCCGATCACGCTAAACCCCTGTCGTTCGTAAAACGTCCGCGCCCGGACGTTGTGCTCCCAAACACCGAGTAACAGGCGCTTGCCATCACAGGCGCGCGCGTCGGCCAGCGCCCGTTCCATCAACGCGCCACCAACCCCGCTGCCATAAACCTGGCGCAGGGTGTAGATCCGCCGCAGTTCGATGTCGCCGGGTAGCCGATCGATCGGGAAATCGGGAGCGGTCAGAACGGCATAACCGACCGGCGCATATCCGGGCGCGAGTTCGGCCACCGTGACCACCGAGTCGGCATCGGCCAGCCAGCGGGTGAACACCTCCACCGCGTTGTTCTTCAGGCAATGCGCCAGCAGGTCGCCGCCATCCAGCGATGGGGCATAGGTATCGAGAAACGCCGCATTGGCGACGAGCGACAGGAGAGCGGCATCCGCCGCATCCGCCTGCCGCACGCGCCAATCGAGCATCAGCCGACGATTTCTTCGGGCTTGAAGAAATAGGCGATTTCAATCGCGGCATTCTCGTCCGAATCCGAACCATGCACGGTGTTCGCTTCGATCGATTCGGCCAGTTCCTTGCGGATCGTGCCAGCATCGGCGTTCGCAGGGTTGGTCGCGCCCATGATGTCGCGATTGCGCTGCATGGCGTTCTCGCCTTCCAGAACCTGCACGATGACCGGGCCGGAGATCATGAAATCGACCAGCTCGCCGAAGAACGGGCGTTCCTTGTGAACGGCATAGAAACCCTCCGCCTGGTCGCGGGTCATGTGGATGCGCTTCGAGGCGACGACGCGCAGGCCGGCCTCCTCCAGCATCTTGGTGACGGCACCGGTGATGTTGCGGCGCGTAGCGTCGGGCTTGATGATCGAAAACGTGCGGTTCGCGGCCATGACCGTGAAGCTCCTTGAGTTATTGAGTGCTGGAAAAGTCGCGGTTCCCTAGGCGGGAGAGGCGAGCGATGCAAGCGTGGCCCTCAGGCCGCCTTCTCCCAGCGGCCATTCTCGTTCTGCTTCCAGTAATTGCGCTCGACCCCGTCCCGCTCGGCTAGTGCCTTCCACGCCGAGCGAGCTTCGCCGATCCGGTCTGCGTCGAAGAAGTGGAACGCGCGGTTGAATGTCAGCGCCTCATCGCGCCAAACGCCGTCGACCAGCGCGATATTGCGCGCGGCATTGGCCGGATCGGAGCTGGCGCTAAGCAGGATCGGCTGGGTGGCGTCTCTCTCCCCACCCGCCTCACCATGCGGCAGGAAGCTCTCGGCACTGTAGCTCCACAGCAGCCGGTCGAGGCTCGCGCGTTGCGTCGCGCTGTCCGCGACGATCAGCAGCCGTCCGCCGTTGGCCAGCACCTTCTCGGCAATCTGCGGCAGTGCGCGGTCGATCGGCGTGACCGTGAGGTGGTAGAAATCGACCTGCATTCAGCACCCCCGCCCCTCAGTGCCGACCCGTCATCCTCGTCTCCACGACGATGACGGGGCGTTTGAACATCAGCCCTCAAAATTATCCGCCACGAAGCGGTCGAGCAGTCGCACGCCGTACCCGGTCGCGCCCTTGTCGTAATTCGGCCCGGCTTTGTCGGACCATACCATGCCCGCAATATCGAGATGCGCCCATTTCACGCCCGCATCCACGAACCGCTGGATGAACTGCGCCGCGGTGATCGATCCGGCACCGCGCGGCCCGACATTCTTCATGTCGGCGATCGGGCTGTCGATCAGCTTGTCGTAGGCGGGCGACAGAGGGAACCGCCACAATTTATCGCCCGTTGCCAGCCCGGCCTTCAGCAACTGTTCCGCCAGTGCATCGTCATTGGCGAAGCACCCACCATGTTCATTGCCCAAAGCGACGATCATCGCACCGGTCAGCGTTGCCAGATCGACGATCGTCTTGGGTTTGTGCGTGCGCTGCACCCATGTCACGCAATCGCACAGCACCAGCCGGCCCTCTGCGTCGGTGTTGAGCACTTCGATCGTCTGGCCCGACATGCTGGTCAGCACGTCACTCGGGCGGATCGCATTACCGTCGGGCATGTTTTCGACCAGGCCGCACACGCCGATAACGTTCGCCTTGGCTTTCCGCCCCGCCAGCGCCTTCATCGCGCCAACGACGGCACCGGCACCACCCATGTCCCACTTCATGTCTTCCATGCCGGGCCCTGGCTTGAGCGAAATGCCGCCGGTGTCGAACGTCACGCCCTTGCCGACCAGCGCAAGGTCCGGATCCCCTTCCCCCTTGCCGCTCCACTTCAGCGCCAGCAATTGGGCTTCCTTCGCCGACCCCTGACTGACCCCGAGCAAGGAACCCATGCCGAGGGCATGCATCTCGGCTTCACCAAGGACGGTGACCTCGATCCCGAGTCCCTCTATCTCCTTCAGCACTTTGGCGACGAAGGTTTCCGGGTAGATCACGTTTGGCGGCTCGGCCACCAGAGTGCGCGTCAGGTCCATCCCCTCGGTCACGGCCTTCTGGCCGACCCACGCCGCCTCCGTGCCCTCCGGTACGCCGGTTAACGTGATATTGGTCAGCGTCGGCTTGGATTTTTCGGGCAGCTTGGTGCGGTAGATATCATGCCGCCAGCCGCGCTGCGCCGCTGCCCCGGCAAATCGCGCCACGGCCTTGCCGCTTGCGCCGGTGCCCGAGAAATCGACCGTAACGCTGTCCTCGCCGGAGGTCAGCAGCTTGGCGGTCAACGCGCCACCGGCCCGCTCGTAATCCGCTTCACTGCCAGCCCCTACGCCGATCAGTAGGATACGGCGCACGCCCCCACCCGCGCTAACGAACACCTCGACCACTGCCCCGGCCTCGCCATCGAATCGTCCGCCCTTCGCTGCGCCGAGCACCACCTGCGTAGTCGTCGCGTCCAGGCCACCGAACGTGGCGCGGTTCAGCGCGTCCTTCTCGACCGGAAAAGCGATTACGCTGCCACTATCGGCGGGCGCGGTGGAGAGAACGATGTGCATAACTATCCTCGGACACTGGAAACAATCGGTGAGTCGCTCCCTCTAGACCCACAGGCCTGCGCTGGCAAAGCTTAGGGGGAAGGTGGAGAGGCAAAACTGAGGCTCAACGCGCATTGCAACGCGGGGGCAAAGCGGGGGCAAAGCATCCCATCGGCGAACCGGCGATTGCGGCGCGGGGCCGCTGATGCGATAGGGCGGGCAGTCGCGGGCCATTCCGGCGCGTCAGGGGGTGTGTTTCCCAACGTGAAGCGTTCCTTCTTGCTCTCGACTGGCGCCCGGTTGTTCGGCCTGCCCTTCGCGCTTCTGCTGTCCACCCAGACCGTCTTGGCGCAGGATTTTCAGACGCCGCCCACGCCGCTCCCGTCCGCCGCAGATCTGCCAGCTGCGACCGACGATCAGGTCGCGTTCAGCGCAGGCAGCCTGCAATACGAAACCGATTCCCAGGTCGTCACCGCCACTGGTGACGTGCGCATGGCGCGCAGCGGCGACAAGCTCCGCGCCGATAAGGTGGTGTGGAACCGCCAGACCGGCAAGATCGTCGCGACGGGCAGCGTTGCCATCACCAATCCTGGCGGCGACATCGCCTATGGCGATTCGGTCGACCTCACCGATTCGCTCAAGGACGGCGTGGTCGAGAACATGCTCGTCGTGCTGGAACGGGGTGGGCGCATGGCGGCGCGCAAGGGGACCCGCTTCCCCAATGAGCGGGTCGAGCTCGAAGATGCGGCCTACACCCCGTGCGATGTGACGAATTCCAAAGGGTGCCCCAAGGAACCGTCGTGGAAGATCACCGCGGTGCGCGTCACGTACCAGCCGGACAAGCGCCGAATCTATTACAAAGGCGCGCAGATCAACGTCTTCGGCTTGCCGGCCATACCGCTCCCCGCGTTTTCCCATCCGGTTGGTGGCAATAGCGACAGCGGGTTGTTGTCACCGGATATCCGCTACAGCCGCGCCAATGGCCTCGAATACGCTCAGCCTTATTATATCCGCCTCGCCCCCAATCGCGGGTTGACGCTCACGCCGCGCATCTTCTCCGGCGCGCTGCCGCTGCTGAAGGCACAATATAGTGCGCTCGACACCAAGGGCGCGTTCAGTATCACCGGCTACGGCACTTACAGCCGCCGCAGCGACGATCTCAACACGCTGACCCCGGCCGACACCACCGTCACTTTTCGTGGTTATCTCGACGGCGTGGCGAAGTATCAGTTCGATCCCAACTGGAGCGCCAGTGCGTCGATCCGGCTGGCCAGCGATCGCACGTTCCTGCGCCGCTACGATATCTCGTACGATGATCGCCTGCGCTCGACCGCGCGGATCGAGCGGATCGACGCCAACAGCTATTTTGGCATTACCGGCTGGGCCGTGCAGACGGTACGCGTCAACGATAGTCAGGGCCAGCAGCCGATTGCCCTGCCCGAGATCGATTATCGCCGCCGCGTGAACGAGGGGGTGCTCGGCGGCACGTTCACGTTCCAGGCCAACACGCTGGCGCTCACGCGCACCGATGGCCAGGATACGCAGCGCGGCTTCATCAGTGCGCGCTGGGATTTGCGCAAGCTCACCCGCTGGGGCCAGGAAGTCACCTTCACTGCCTTTGGACGCGGTGATCTCTATCACACCAGCGATACACTCGCGACCAGCACGCTGGCGTATCGCGGCGGGGACGGCGTTCAGTCCCGTGCGATCGGGTCACTCGCGGTGGATGTGAAATGGCCACTGATCGGGCAGTTGTTCGGCGGGACGCAGCGCATCACCCCCCGCGTGCAGCTTGTCGCCTCGCCACACATCAAGAACCTTGAAATTCCCAACGAGGATGCGCGTGCCTTCGATCTGGAGGATTCCAACCTCTTCGCGCTCAACCGCTTCCCCGGTTACGACCGCATCGATGACGGTACGCGCTTTACCTACGGCCTTGATTACGCGCTCGATTTGCCGGGCGTCGCGATCACCACCAATGTCGGCCAGAGCTATCGCTTCGGCACGCGATCGGACATCTTCCCGCCCGGCACCGGCCTGAACGATCGCTTTTCGGACTTTGTCGGGCGGACCGAGGTGCGGTATCGTGATTTCGTTTCCGTCACGCACCGCTACCGACTCGACAAGGACAGTTTCGCGGTACGTCGCAATGAGTTCGACGCGACGATCGGCTCGCGCAGCACCTATGTGCTGATCGGGTATCTCAAGCTCAACCGCAACATCACCACCACCGAGGATTTGCGGGATCGCGAGGAGGTGCGCGTTGCCGGTCGCATTCAGTTCGCGCGCTTCTGGTCGCTGTTCGGGTCGTCATTGATCGATCTCACCAATCGCAACCAGGATCCACTGTCGGTATCCGACGGTTTCACGCCGGTCCGCCACCGTCTCGGCGTGGCGTATGAGGATGATTGCCTGAAGCTCGGCTTCACGTGGAAGCACGATTACCAAAGCACCGGCGATGCCCGCGCCGGCAACGGTTTTCTGTTGTCGCTTTCATTCAAGAATCTTGGACGCTAAGCTTGGGTTCACCTGCGTTGCCTGATGGACTGACTGCCGGGCATGCCGCGAACGCCGTTATCACGCACAACATGTGTTGGCGGCACGATATGGGAATTTTGAACACGTGATGATTTCTGTGACGAAGGCGGTCAGGAGCGGCCGCGCGGTGGCCCTGCTCGCTGCGATCTCTGTAACGTGCACGCCGGTGGGCGGCTTGGCCCAGAAGGCGCCGGCCAAGTCCGCCGACAAGCCTGCTCCGGGCAAGCCCGCACCGGCTACATCGGCCCCGACGAAGGGTGCTCCCGGCAACGCCGCGCCGAGCGATATCGTATCCGATAATTCCGTACCCGATGTCGGCCTGAACATTCCGGACAATCTTCAGCTTTACGGCAAGGTCGATCCCAACGTTCGCAAGCCGACCGCGATCGTCAATGAAACGGTCATTACCGGTACGGACGTCGATCAGCGACTGGCGCTCGCCGTCTCGATCAACCAGTGGAAGCTGAGCCCGGAGGATACCGCCCGCCTGCGCACGCAGACGCTGAACCAGCTGATCGACGAAACGCTGGAAATCCAGGAAGCTAAGGCCAGCGAGGTTACCATTCCCGCCGCGGAGCTCTCGAAGAGCTTTGCCGGCGTGGCGAAGAACTTCAACATGACCCCCGACAAGATGCGGGTCTATCTGCGCCAGGTTGGCTCCTCGGAACGCTCGCTGCGTCGCCAGATCGAAGGTGAATTGGCGTGGCAGCGCTATTTGCGCCGCAAGGTCGAGCCGACGGTCAACGTCAGCGACGAAGAGGTAAAGGGCATCCTCAAGCGTCTGCAGGATTCCAAGGGCACCGAAGAATATCACGTCAACGAGATCTATATCAGCGCCACGCCGGATCGCACCGAACAGGTTGCCGCCAGCGAACGACAGATGATCGAGAAGATCCAGAAGGGCGAGGCTCCTTTCGGTTATTTTGCCAGAACTTACTCGGAAACCTCAACCAAAAGTGTCGATGGCGATCTCGGTTGGGTGCGAAGTTCGCAACTGCCCGACGAACTGGCTCGGGCGGTGGAAACGATGCAGGTCGGGCAGATCGCCGGACCGATACCGGTCGCTGGTGGTTTCTCGATAATCTATCTCACCGACAAGCGTCAGGTCCTGACCGCCGATCCCCGCGATGCCAAGCTTGCGCTAAAACAGATCACCGTACGCTTCCCCGCCGGCACGACGCAGGCGCAGGCGAGCGCGCGTGTCACGGCCTTTGCGGCGGCGACCAAGGCGATGCAGGGTTGCGGCGACGTCGCCAAGGTCGCTGCCGGTCTGGGTGGCGATGTGGTGGACAGCGATTCTGCCACGATCCGCGATCTGCCACCGGCATTGCAGGAGATCATGCTGAAGCTGGCAGTCGGTGAATCCACCCCGCCTTTCGGGTCCGCGCAGGATGGCGTTCGGGCGCTGGTGCTGTGCGGGAAGGACGAGCCCCGCGGCGGCGATCTGCCAAATGCCAGCCGCTTGCAGGATCAGATGGAGCAGCAACGCGTCAATCTCCGCGCCCAGCAGCTGCTACGGGATTTGCGCCGCGATGCGATCGTTGAATATCGCTGAGGGCACGCCCGCGCCATTAGCGCAGCCGGTGGTTCAGCCACTGGCGGTGTCGATGGGCGATCCGGCGGGGATCGGCCCCGAAATCCTTGCCAAAGCCTGGGCTGCGCGCGAGCAGCAGGGCTTGCCCACGTTCTTCGCCGTCGGTGATGCACGCGCGGTCGCGGCGGTGTGGGACGGTCCAATCGTGTCGATCGGCGATCCGGCCGAGGCGGCAGGCGTCTTCGTGCGTGGATTGCCGGTATTGGGGGTCGATGATGGCGGCCAGATTTCACCCGGGCATCCCGATGTCGACGGCGCCCGTTGCGCCTTGCATTCGCTAGAGGTCGCAGCCGGGCTTGCGCGTTCCGATGCTGCCAGCGCGCTCGTCACCGGCCCGGTATCCAAGGCGCAACTCTACCAGATCGGCTTCACCTATCCCGGCCAGACCGAGTTCATCGCCGAACGCTGCGGTATCGCGCAGGCCAACGTCGTCATGATGCTCGCGGGGCCGAGCCTGCGCACCGTCCCGGTGACGATCCACACGGCGCTCGCCGACGTGCCGCGCGCGTTGACCACCGAGCTTATCGTCAGCCGCGCACGGGTCACGGCGCGCAGCCTCCAGCGCGACTTCGGCATCGCCCAGCCAAGGCTGGCGGTCGCGGGGCTCAACCCCCATGCCGGCGAGGGCGGCACGCTGGGCCGCGAAGAACTCGACGTC
>NZ_JANYEK010000008.1 GCF_025363195.1 Sphingomonas sp. | reverse complement strand
GAACTTCAACATCCTGTCGACGGGTGTTCAGGAATTCCGCAATTTGTTGAACCAGGCGCTGATATCGGGCGGTACGAACACGTTGCTCGTTTCCGGAACGGTCGGCGCTGAGGGTTCGTCGAGCCCGGCCAACGCTTCGTTCTCGGGCAACCTGTCGTTCGCCAATCAGGTCGCGGCTGTTCCTGAGCCTGCGACATGGGGTCTGATGGTAGTCGGATTCGGCATGATCGGCGCTGCCGCTCGCAGCCGCAAGACGAAGACGTCGGTACGCTTCGCGTAAGCGTCAGTTCGACTATCGAATAGAAAGCCGCCGGCCGAAAGGCTGGCGGCTTTTTTCGTTTATCGGGGATGCATGAAACCAACGCCTGCTTTCCGAGTTTGTTGGCGATGCTGAAACCAACCGATGACTCACAGCATGCGCTCGCAATGTCCTTCACGCGCTTCGTGGAGGCGGCCGAATTTCCTTGCGTCGGGGCCAAGTCCGCGCTGGCGCGGGGGCAGATGCGCTTCGTGGTCGGGCGCGACATCCGCTCGGCGTGGGATGACCTCAGGATATATCCGAACCTGCTCGACTTGGCACGGTCGTATCGTGCCAACCCTGCGCTCTTCCAGTCGCTGGTCGTACTCTTCGAACAGGACGCCGGGCTTGATGAACAGGGCTTTGAGGGGATGCTGTGGGACCGACTGCAGTCCCTCAGCCAGAAGGACGAGTGGCTCGGGCAGGAAAGCGATCCGCGCGTGAGCGACGACCCCGAGGACCCGCATTTCTCGCTGAGCTTCGGCGGCGAGGGGTTCTTCGTGGTCGGCCTCCATCCTCAGGCAAGCCGGCCGGCGCGCCGGTTCGAGCGCCCCGCGCTGGTGTTCAATCTGCACGACCAGTTCGAGCAACTCCGCAGTGACGGCACCTACGACAAGCTCCGCAGCAAGATCATCGACCGCGACATCGCTTTGGCGGGGAGCGCGAACCCGATGCTCGCGCGTCACGGCACCGCCTCCGAGGCGCGGCAATATAGTGGTCGCGCGGTCGGGGATGACTGGGTGTGCCCGTTTTCCGGACGAGTGGTAGAGCATGGTGATGCCTAGGATTTCGCCGCGCACCGATCTAACGGCGGGCGCTTTCCGGTCGAATGACGGGTTGTTCAAACCCATCGACGATTCAATATCGTTCGCTGACGCTTGGCTCTTCGGCATGTCCGCCCTCCATCGCTGCATCAGGTGCAGCCTTAGCGGGGCGACGGGCGATCCGCGACCGCAGCGCCTTTCCCATAAACCGTCGCGTCGACCATGACCGACTGTCTCATCATAGGCGGCGGGCCTGCAGGCTTGACCGCAGCGATCTACCTCGCCCGCTTCCATCTGTCCGTGCTGATTATCGACTCCGGGCGGAGCCGGATGGCGACGATTCCGCTCACCCGGAACCATGCCGGCTTTCCGGATGGCGTCGAAGGCAAGGTCCTGTTGGACAGGATGCGCGATCAGGCGATCTCCTACGGCGCCCGCCTTATCCCCGGCGACGTGACCAGGCTGGCGCGCTGCGGGGATGACCTTATCGCGCACGCCGGCGACCAGACTTTTTCGGCCCGGGCGATCCTGCTGGCCAGCGGCGTCACGAATGTCCGACCAACCATGTCCGATGCCTTTCACGACCAGGCCTTGGCCTGCGGCAGGGTGCGCTACTGTCCGATCTGCGACGGGTACGAGGTCACCGACAAGCGGATTGGCGTGCTCGGCACGGGCGAACGCGGCGTAAGGGAGGCGATCTTCTTGCGGAGTTACAGCGCCGACATCACGCTGATCGCACCAGACGGACCCCATGACCTGTCGCCCGATCTCCGTGCGGCGGCGACACACGCCGGGATCACCCTTCTCGATGGTCCAGCCCGCGGGTTCGCGCTTGGTTGCGACGGGATCAATCTGCGTGCGGGCATCGTCGAACGAACCTTCGATACGATCTATCCGGCGATGGGGTCCGTGATCAACTCGGCGCGCGCCGCAGATCTCGGCGCGGAGCGATCCGCGGAGGGTAGTTTGATCGTCGACGCCCATCAGCGGACAACAGCCTTTGGGCTTTATGCCGCAGGCGACGTGGTGCTGGGGCTCGACCAGATAAGTCACGCCATGGGCGAAGGCGGAGTGGCCGCGACGACCATTCGCAACGATCTTGCTGAGAGCGCTCCGCTACGCCGCTGACGTGACCGGGGCCGATGAGGCGACGATCACGCAGCGTTACGTCGAGGAGTTCGAGCGCTGCACGGCTCCGCCCACGACTTGGCCGCATATCGTTCGCGACCGGCGCGCGCATATCATTGCCTTCGCTGCGTGGCGCCCGAAGCACTGTTGATCAGCTAAGTTCTCAATCTCGCGCAACTCGCCAGCCCTGACCCAACCGCAAAGTTGCAGGCCGGTTGGCGCAAATGGGCTTAAAGATCATCAGGGCGACGGGCGACCAGACACCCTATGGGTAGCCCTGACCGCCGGCAGCCCCGTAAACGGCACCGGTCGTATAGCTGCCATCGTCCTCCGCGAGGCGGACATAGATGCCGGCAAGCTCGGCGGGCTGGCCCGGCCGGCCGAGAGGCGCCTGACCGCCAAAATCCCTCAGCTTCTCCATCGTCGCGCCGCCGCTTACCTGAAGCGGGGTCCAGATTGGCCCGGGTGCCACACCGCACACGCGGATACCTTTTGAAGCGAGTTGCTTCGCCAAGCCGCGAATGTAGTTGGTCGTCGCCGCTTTCGTCATCGCATAGTGGAAAATGTCGGGAGAGGGGTCCATTGCCTGTTCCGAGGTCGTGCCGATGATGACCGAGCCCGGCGGCATGTGCGGGATCGCCGCTTTCATCAGCCAGAACGGCGCATAGATATTGGTCTTCATGGTTGCATCGAATTCGTCGCTGGAGAGGTCGAGGATCGAGGCGAAGGTCTGCTGGCGCGCGGCGTTGTTGACGAGGATGTCCAGCCCACCGAGTTTGTCGATAGACTGCTCGATCAAGGTCCTGCAAAAAGTTTCGTCGCGAAGATCGCCAGGGATGGCGACGGCCTTCCGGCCCGCCTCCTCGATCAACGCGACCACCTCATCGGCATCGGGCTGCTCGTCCGGGAGATAGCTGATCGCAACATCAGCGCCCTCGCGCGCAAAGGCGATCGCGGCGGCGCGGCCCATGCCACTGTCGCCGCCGGTTATCAGCGCGCGACGCCCCTGCAGCCGCCCCGAACCCTTATAACTTTCCTCGCCGTGGTCGGGCTTGGGGGACATTTGGCGCGCAAGGCCAGGCCAAGCCTGCTTTTGCTCATCAAAGGGCGGAGAGGCATATTTGCTCCGCGGGTCGCTCGGCCTGCGATCGGGGGCGCCCACCGGTGTCGCCAGATCGTGCGTCCCGGGGTTCGGAGTTCGATGCCCAGTCAAAACCGTTTCCATTATTGCCTTCTCCAAGATGGTGCGGACTCGGTAACGCACCGATCGGACGAGCGATCCGCAAAGCAGCCACGAGCCGGTTCGATGCCGAGATCGCGATCGAGAGATTGATGCGCGGCGGCCTTACTCAGCGGTCGAACCGTCGTCGGCTTGGACTAGGTGGCGGCGATTACCATCTGGAGCGGTGGCAGGACCGCGACCTGGCGAACGGCTGGACGCAGGGAAACGCGGTGCAGCGCCCCGGAGACTGCGAGAACCACGGTCGCTCAGCGATTGACCGCCGCCATGGATGCCGTGGGATAGCGCGTCCCCTCAGCCCTGCCGGCCGGAAGGATCTTCTCGATGTGTCGAAGCTCGTCATCGCCGAGGACGACGTCCAGCGCGCCGAGGTTATCCGCGAGGTAGCTACGGCGCTTGGTGCCCGGGATCGGCACCACGTCCTCGCCCTGGGCGAGCACCCAGGCGAGCGCCAACTGGGCGGGTGTGCACCCCTTGTCACGGGCCAATGCGGCGACCTCGGCGACGAGGTCGAGGTTCCGTGCGAAATTGTCGCCCTGGAACCGCGGGTGGTTGCGGCGGCTGTCTCCCTCCTCAAGGTCGTTCGGCGTGGCGAACTTGCCCGTGAGGAATCCACGACCCAGCGGGCTGTAAGGCACGAAACCGATCCCGAGTTCGCGTACCAGTGGCAGCAACTCGTCCTCGGGATCGCGACTCCAGAGCGAGTATTCGGTTTGCAGCGCGGTGATCGGGTGTACGGCATGGGCGCGCCGTATCGTGTCCGGCGCGGCTTCGGACAGTCCCAGATAGCGCACCTTCCCCGCCTTCACGAGATCGGCCATTGCGCCCACGGTGTCCTCGATCGGCGTCTCGGGATCTACCCGGTGCTGGTAGTAGAGATCGATGACGTCCAGCCCGAGTCGCTTCAGGCTCGCGTCACAGGCCGACCGGACGTAATCGGGGCGTCCGTTGACGCCCTTGAACGCGCCATCCTCGCCGCGGACATTCCCGAACTTGGTCGCGACGACGATCCAGTCGCGGCGCTCCCGCACCACGCGCCCGACCAGTTCCTCATTGCGGCCGACCCCGTACATGTCGGCGGTGTCGAGGAAGTTCACCCCCGCGTCGAGCGCGGCGTTGATCGTCTCCGTGGATTGTTCGTCGTCATGGGTGCCGTAGAAATCGCTCATCCCCATGCAGCCGAGGCCCATCGCTGAGACTTCGAGGCCCTGGCCGCCAAGTTTACGCATCTTCATCGATCGTCTCCATTGTCTTCGAGATCCGCAAACGAGCCGGCGCGGGTTATGTTGCCGCTGGTCCGAAATCGTCCGTCAGTGCGGCACGACCAGCCGTGTTCCGGTGAATGCCTCGGCCTGGCAGCCGAGCACGGGATCGAACCGCGCGCTGCGGCTGGCGATCAGCGGCACGGAGGCGGTGACCGTATGTGTGGCAGCGTCTTCTGACAGCCGGATCGGTTCCATCCCCGGCTCGAAGTCCTTATGGCAGTCTTTGAGCGGTCGGCCGCCGATGTAGCGGCACCCACATCCGACGCGAGCCGCATAGCCCACGCCGAGTTCGAGCTGCTCGCGGTGCGCTCCGACCCAACCATAGGCCGCACCGCCCGCGATTAGAACGACCGCGACGAGCGAACCAAGAAGCGCATACCTTGCTTTCATCGCGGTCGAGCTTACCCTCGCCCGATGCGAAAGAATAGCCAATGGATTGCCCTAGCCAGCGTGATGCTCGCCACCGGATCTAGCGCGGCGATCGATCGGGAGCCGCTCGCGCCGCTCTTTCGATCAGGGGAGGGAGAAACCCGCGCCGCCCTGATGATTCGCGATGGGCGCGTCGTCGAGAAACGCTACGCCCCCGGCTATTCGGACCAAAACCGCTTTATCAGCTGGTCGATGGCCAAGACCGTAACGGCGATGCTCGTCGGCCAGTTGGTAGCTGACGGCAGGTTGTCGCTCGACGCACCCGCGCCGATCGCGGAATGGCACGGCACGAAGGACCCGCGCGGCGCGATCACCCTGCGGATGCTGCTCAACATGTCCTCGGGCCTGCAGCACACCGAGGTCGGCGATCCGGTCGAAGCGTCGGATACGAACCAAGTGCTGTTTGTCAGTGGGACGCAGTCGATGGCAGGACGCGCTATCGGCGTGCCGCTTGAGGCGCGTCCTGGTGCCAAGTTCGAATACAGTTCGCTTACGACCATCATCCTGACGGAGATCATTACGCGGACGCTGACATCGAGCAGCGACCCGCGGAGCCGCGCGCAGGTGTATCGTCGATTTGCCGAACAGCGGCTATTCCGCCCTGCCGGGATAAGGAGCGCTGTCCTCGAATTCGATGGCGCGGGGACGCAGATCGGCGGGTCGCTGATTTATATGAGCCTCGATGATTATGGGCGGCTTGGACAAGTGCTGCTTGCGGGCAAGGCACCCGATGGCACGCAGATCATTAGGCCGGACTGGCTTGCGTTCATGAAGACGCCTTCGCCCCGCAATGCCGAATATGGCGGTCAGCTCTGGCTGAACCACCCGGGCGGCGTCGACCTACACCCCGCGCTGTTTCCGGGGCACGGGCCGGACACTCTGGTGTCGTGCCTGGGGCATCTTGGGCAGTTCGTAATCGCATCGTCGGACCAGAATCTCGTGGTCGTGCGGTTGGGGAAGACCCAGGACGACACGCCTGCCTTCGCCGCATTGCGGGGCGCGCTCGGCAGGGTCGTCGAGCAGGTGCCGATCGAGAGAACGAAGAACTCGACCGCCGCGATCGCTACGCCATAAGCCAGGAGTCCGCGGAAAAGGTAACGGGATCAGGCTTCAGCGACGATTTCGCGTAATGCTCTTTCGAACGCTTCGACCGGCTGCCCGCCCGAGATCAGATAACGATCGTTGATGACGATGGCCGGCACCGCGCTGATCCCGCGCGACTGCCATAGTCGCTCGGCGGTCCGGACGTCGTCTGCAAATTCGTCCGACGCAAGGATTGCGGCGGCACGCATCGGGTCGAGCCCGACTTTCGCAGCGACGGCGATCAGCACTGCATGGTCGGATGGGTTCTGCTGATCGGTGAAATAAGCAACGAACATCGCACGCTTCAGCGCCGCCTGCTTACCCTCAAGGTGCGCCCAATGCAGCAACCGATGCGCGTCGAAGGTATTGTAGATGCGGCTCGTCTCCGACATCTTCATCGCGAAGCCCAGATCGGCAGCGCGCTCGCGTATCATCGTGCGACTGGCGGCCGACTGCTCCGGCGTTGAGCCATATTTCTCGGCGACATGCTCGCCGACGTTCTGGCCATCCTCGCCCATTTGTGGGTTTAGCTCGAACGGCTGGAAGGTGATGTCGGCGTTGATCAGGTCGCCGGTGCGCGCGAGCGCCTCCTCGAGACCGCGCAGGCCGATAATGCACCACGGGCAGGAAATGTCAGAGACGAAATCGATCTTCATGGGCTTGGACACGCGGCACCGTCTGCGGCTGGAGGATAACGCGTAACATAGGGTCGCGATGGACCAAATACACCAGCGCTAGACGGGAAGGCGGCGAACCGTTTTGGTAAGCCTGAGGAGAATCGGTTCGGACCCAATTGCGAGCCCCTCCTGACTGCCACCTGCACGAGCTGGGTTGGTCAAAGCGGGCTGGCGACCAACGCATAAAACCGCAGCCGCAATCTGAATGAGCGTCCGTGATTCAAAAACGCGGCAACGCTCGGGCGCATCGCCAGGGGGCCTCGCCGCCTCGAGGCGGGGTCAGCAGTCGCCGATCGGCTGTTTCTAGAACGGAGGCTGTGCTAATTGCTTTCGTCGATCGAGACGCCTAGCCCGAGTAGCCGTCAGTAACGGGCTGACAATGAGCGATGTGATGCCGTTGGGGCGACGGGCAATACGGCAACGCTCGCTTTAGGCGCCCCGGGTCCACGAACCACTGGAGAACACGATGCTCGATCCCATCTCATTCTGGCTCCGCGCGCTTGACAGCTGGCAGACCATCGCGACCACCCAGCGACAAATGGTGCAGACGGGACTTGCTTCGGAGATCGTAATAGCCTCGCGGTCGCGCACGATCGCAGACGCCGTAAACAGGCCTTGGTCGGCCGACCATGCTGAGCTGGCGCGAATGGTACCGGAAAAGGTCGAGGCGTTCACCCTGTCCGGAAATGCCGTGATCGATCGCCTACTCAGCATGCAAGCGGACTACCTGAAGCACGTCGGGCACGCCGGAGCCATGATGGCGCGTGGCCGAGCACCAACGTTCGGCGAATGGTTCAACTGGTCGTCGCGGACGGCCGCCTACACGGTCAGGACATTCGAGCAGTCGGCGCGGATCGGTCGTGACGCGATTGCGCCGATACACGATCAGGTGACCACCAATGCGCGGCGGCTTGCTTCCTGAATGCGAGGAAACCAGCGCAATTGCCGATAGAGGGGAGCGCGCATAGGGCGTCACCCATTCGAAACGCCCGCGATCGTCAAGCAGTCGCCTCTCGCGGTTGCCGGTTCCTGGACCAGTCAGTACTAGCCCTGAAATTCTATGTCGTGTCCCACAGTGATGCGCGTGCCCCTGTCTATGGCCTGATCATCGGTCGATTGCGGCCCTGATCTTTCTCGCTGGCTGATCGGCCGTGAAGGGTTTCCAGATAAGATCGGCCCCCGAGTCCAAATACCTCCGTCGCGCGAACGCCAGCAGCCGTCGCGTCAGCGCGGCGGCCCGCTCCGCGCCGTCGCTGTCGTAATCGATGTATCTGACGATATCTGTTTCGCCTTGGTCGTGTCTGTGGGCCGCCGGGCTGAGGTTGCCGATGACCATCGACCGCATGTTATTGAAGTCATGCGCAATGCCACCGGTTACAAGCGGGGCGGCAAAAGCGAACCGCGCGGTCGCGCAGCAGGGGTTTGGGCGCACGCCACAGGTGCATGTCAGGGCGCTTGTCGCTGAACGGGAGCAAAATTGCGCGAAGCTCGTTGCTAACGGAAGATTTTCAGGACGCGCAACGAGGCATAGATGCTAGCACCCCATGATGAACGGCGATTTGACGGTAGAATTTCCACCGGCATCGGCGAGCTTGACGACATCCTCGGCGGAGGATTGACCGCCAATCGGTCTTATCTCCTCGAAGGCACGCCGGGCAGCGGCAAGACCACGATCGCGCTGCAGTTCCTGCTCGAAGGGGCGTCGGCGGGAGAAAAGGGCCTCTACATCACGCTTTCCGAAACGGCGGTGGAATTGCGCGAAGTCGCGAAAAGCCATGACTGGGTGCTTGACGGCATCGAGTTGTTCGAGCTGGTCAACGAGCAGGGCCTCGATCCCGATAGCGAGCAATCGATCCTTGAGCCGTCTGAGGTCGAGCTCGGTGAGACCATAAAAGGGGTGATCGACTGTGTGGACCGACTGAGACCGTCGCGCGTCGTCTTCGACAGCCTGTCGGAGATGCGCTTGCTCGCGCAGAATTCGCTTCGTTATCGGCGACAAATCCTCGCACTCAAACACTATTTCTCGACCCGCCACTGTACCGTATTGATGCTCGACGACCGTAGCTCGGATCCTGGCGACCTCCAGCTTCACAGCATTGCCCACGGCGTCATCACGCTGGAGCAGGCAGCCCAGGAATATGGCTCCGAGCGGCGGCGCCTGCGCGTCGTCAAGATGCGCGGCGTTAAGTATCGGGGCGGTTTCCATGATTTCGCGATCGAGACGGGTGGGGTCGCGGTATTTCCGCGCCTGATCGCAGCGGAGCATCACCGCACGTTTTCGGAGACGCTGGTATCTACCGGCGTCGATCAGCTGGATCAGATGCTTGGTGGCGGAGTGTCGCCTGGAACCAACACCCTGCTCAACGGACCTTCAGGCGTCGGCAAAACGACGACCGCGGTGCGTTGCGCGCTGACTGCGATCGGGCGGGGCGAGAAGGTCGCATATTATCTATTCGATGAGGGTATCGCCACCATGCTGGCCAGGTCGAAATCGATGGGCATGGATCTCGAGCCGCATGTCGACAGCGGTGCACTTCAGATATTTCAGATCGATCCGGCCGAGCTGACGCCGGGCGAGTTCGCCAATTGGGTGCGCCGGGCGGTCGAACGGGACGGCGTTCGCTTCCTCGTGATCGACAGTCTCAATGCCTTTCTCCAGGCCATGCCCGGCGAAAAGTATCTGCTGCTGCAGATGCACGAGATGCTTAGTTACCTGAACCAGCAGGGCGTCATAACCATGCTGCTCCTGGGGCAGCACGGCATAGTTGGCGACGTCCGTTCCGAAATCGACCTGAGCTACCTTTCGGATACGATCGTTCTTTTCCGCTACTTCGAATTCAAGGGTAAAGTCCTGAAGGCAATCTCGGTGGCCAAGAGCCGCACCACCGAACATGAGGCGAGCATCCGTGAATTTCGCTTGGCGCGTACCGGCGTTCAGATCGGCGACCCGCTCGCGGATTTCGAAGGTGTGCTGACCGGCCTGCCGAACTATCGCGGCGCGACGCCGATGATGGCGGCCGAGCCTGCCGCTGCCAGGGGTTGAGCGTGTCGGAGCGCATATTGGTGTTGGCCTCGCGGGGGCGCGATGCTCAGGTGATCGAGCGGCTTTTGATAGCCGACGGTCGTTCCTGTGCAGTGTGCGGTACCGTAGCCGCGCTTGCCAGCGAACTGGAAAGCGGTGCCGGCACGGCGGTCGTCACCGAGGAGTCGTTCGTGGGTCAAGGCCGTGCGGCGCTGACGGCTTGGCTCGGATCGCAGCCATCCTGGTCCGATTTTCCCTTCATCCTGCTTGCCACCAAGCGTTTGGGGCGCCGTCCGGAAGAGGCGTTGGACACGCTTCACGGGTTGGGGAACGTGGTCGTTCTGGAACGTCCCATCCATGGCGAGACCCTTGCAAGTGCGGTTGGGTCCGCATTGCGGGGCCGGCGTCGCCAATATGAGGCGCAGCATCGGCTCGACGAATTGAAGGCCGCGGAAGCGCGGCTGACACAGTTGAACGATACGCTGGAAGCGCGGATCAGCGAGCGCACCGGCGAACTGTCGCTCGCAAACAATCTGTTGATGCAGGAGGTAGCGGAGCGAGAGCGTGCCCAGGCTGCGCTGGCGCAAGCGCAGAAAATGGAAGCCGTGGGCCAGCTGACCGGCGGCATTGCTCACAACTTCAACAATCTTCTGACTGTGGTGCAGGGCAATCTCGAACTCATCCAGCTTCGTGCAAGTGACGAAAAAATCGAGCGTCTTTCAGGTTTTGCGCTGCAGGCCGCGGATCGCGCCGCGAAGCTGACGAGCCAGCTGCTGGCCTTCTCGCGCACTCAGCGCTTGTCCCTGAAACCTGTCAGCCTCAACCTTCTTATCAACGGGATGAATGACCTGCTGACTCGAACGATCGGCACGCGTATCTCCATCGAAATGGCGCTTGATCCCGCCGATCCTTGGGTGATGGCCGATGGTAACCAGCTTGAGCTCGCGCTTCTAAATCTTGCAATCAACGCGCGGGATGCGATGCCGGACGGCGGGCGTTTGACAATATCCAGCGCGAGCAAGGCCCAGGAGTCCAGAGGATTGCCGCCCGGATCGTATGGCGTCGTGACGATCAGCGACACAGGCTCCGGAATCCCGGCGCGTCTGCTCGAAAAGGTCTTCGATCCTTTCTTCACGACCAAACCCGTTGGGAAAGGTACCGGCCTGGGGCTTAGCCAGGTTTATGGAATCACCCGACAGTCGGGCGGCACCGTTCATATCGACAGCGTCGAAGGGGAAGGGGCGTCGGTTGAAATCTGGTTGCCAGCTGCGACCGCGGTCGCAGAGGATGCGCCACAGCTGGACGTGGGTGCCTCACCCGAAACGAGGCGTGCCAAAATTCTGGTCATCGACGACGATGATGGCGTGCGTCAGCTTATCGTCGAGTGCCTGGAAATGCTCGATTATGAAATCATCGAAGCTGCCGGCGGAGCGGAAGGTTTGTCCCTGCTCACCGCCGAGCGACCGGACCTCATGATCGTGGATTACGCGATGCCGGGTATGAGTGGGGTCGAGGTTTTCCAGAAGGCGCGTGCGTTCGCGCCTGATATTCCGATACTCTTGGCGACAGGCTACGCGGATATGGCAGCCGTCGCAGCGGTGATGGATGCCGATAAAGTTTTAAAGAAGCCGTTTCGTATCGAAGCATTGGACAAAGCAGTACGCGCAGCACTGGCGACGGAGGATTTCGTCGATGCCTGATGCAGTACTGGGGTGCCCGGTGGGAATGTCTCGCGGCCTTCTTTCCAAAAGCCTCTTTACGCCTGCACGATCCGTCTTCGCGAGCGATATGGGCGCGCCGGTACTCTTGGCGAACTTGCGGAATGCATCACAATTTTTTGGTGCCTGAGGGCATGGACGAACAACTGGAGCGGTGAACGATGGTCGGTGAACGTATGACCTTGACGGGCGTGCACGACACCTACCTCGTTGTCTTGTCGATCATCATCGCGATCGGTGCCTCGTTCACAGCGCTCAGTCTCGCGAACCGCGTGCGAACGTCCAATGGTCGGCGGCGCTTTCTCTGGCTCTTCGCGGCGGCGACCTCGTTGGGCGGCGGCATCTGGTCGATGCACTTCGTTGCCATGCTGGCATTTCGCATGCCGGGCATGCATACAACCTACGATTTGGCGATGACGCTTGAATCTCTCGGCTTGGCGATCGGGTTTACGGGTGTGGGCCTTGCCACCGTAAACTGGCGGTCGAGGTCGCTTCGTCGAACGATTGTCGCAGGCCTCCTGATCGGCACTGGCGTTGCGTCGATGCACTACCTTGGCATGGCCGCGATGCGCATGCAGGCAACCGTTAGCTACAATCTTCTATGGGTGATAATTTCGATTATGATCGCGATGGCTGCTGCGACCGCCGCTGTATGGTTGGCCGTGAGGGAACATCAGCGAGGCCAGCGTACCGCAGCTGCGATCATGATGGGAAGTGCCATTGCGGGCATGCATTACTCCGGCATGTATGCCGCGGTCTTTACCCGTGTCGGCCCGGAGAATCGGCCTTTCGAGCCAGCCGATTTCGGGCCGACCTATCTTGCCGCAGCCATCAGCGTCGTCACCCTGCTCATCCTGCTGCTTGCACTCGTCGCGGTACAACTCGAGCGGCTGTTTCAAAACGGCGCGCGCCGGGAGGCGCGATTGCGTTTGCTGGCCGATGTGAACGACCATCTTTTCGAGTCCGCTGACGCCTCATACGCCATGCGGTCGGCAACCGAGATTTTGGGCATGAAGCTCGGCGTCTCTCGCTGCGCCTATGCAGATGTCGATGAAGGCGGAGACCGCTTCTGGATCCGAAGCGATTATTGCGCGGCGGGGCAGGCAAGTTCTGTCGGCGAATACAGCCTGGACCTGTTCGGAAGTCGAGCCGCAACGCAATTGCGGGACGGAACGACGCTGGTTGTCAGAGACGTCGTGACGGAGCTTGCGCGTGGGGAAGGCCGTGAGATGTTTCAATCGATCGGTATAGGAGCGATTGTTTGCTGTCCGTTGATCAAGGACGGTCGCTTGTCTGCGATGATGGCGGTCCATCAAGACCGGGCGCGGGATTGGAGCGATGACGAACTTACCTTGGTAAAGGAGGTCGTGGAACGGTGCTGGGCCCATGTGCAGCGGATCGGAGCGGAGAACAGATTACGGGATAGCGAAGAGCGCCTGCGGCTCGCCGTTGATAATGCCGACGTCGGCTTTTGGGACGTGGACATTGTCCACGATAAGCTGATCTGGCCTGCGCGTACCAAAGCGATGTTCGGAATTTCCGCAGACGTGCCCGTTACCATGCAGGATTTCTACGATGGCCTTTATCCGGACGATCGTGAGCGCACGGCCGCTGCTTATGCGGCGGCTGCAGACCCTCAGCTGCGCGCGCTATACGATGTGGAATATCGCACCGTGGGGAAAGAAGACGGGGTTGTGCGCTGGGTCGCGGCCAAAGGGCGCGGCGTGTTTGATGCCGCCGGCACCTGCCTGCGCGTTGCGGGTACCGCGGTGGACATTTCACTCCGGAAAGAGGCCGAGGAAGCATTGCGCGAGCTCAACGCCACGCTCGAGGCGCGCGTCGCCACAGCGATCCAGGAGCGCGAGGATGTCCAGGAAGCGCTTCGGCACAGCCAAAAAATGGAGGCGATGGGCCAACTTACGGGCGGCGTCGCGCACGACTTCAACAATCTTCTCACGCCGATCATCGGCAGTCTCGATCTTTTGCAACGAAAAGGCCTTGGCAGCGAACGCGAGCAGCGGCTGATCGGAGGGGCGATGCAATCAGCCGAGCGGGCGAGGGTGCTCGTTCAACGCCTGTTGGCATTCGCGCGGCGACAGCCGCTTCAGCTCATCGCTGTCGATATTGGGCAGCTCATACTCGGCATGGGCGAACTGGTGTCGAGCACGTTGGGACCACAGATCGAGGTTGTGATGGATGTGCCAGACAAGCTTCCTTCCGCCCGGGCGGACCCTAATCAATTGGAAATGGCAATCCTCAATCTTGCCGTCAACGCGAGGGACGCCATGCCGGAGGGCGGCAAATTACGTATCGCGGCAAGTGCCGTATCGATCGGTGCTGGTCACCGCTCCGGTCTCCCGGGTGGAGCTTATTTATATTTGACGGTCGCCGATACGGGCGTGGGGATGGATGCAGCGACGGTCGCGCGCGCGGTCGAGCCGTTTTATTCCACCAAAGGGGTAGGTAAGGGGACCGGGCTGGGGCTTTCGATGGTTCACGGGCTTGCTCTGCAGCTGGACGGCGCGATGCACCTCGACAGTGCTGAAGGTGTCGGAACGATCGTCGAA
>NZ_JANYEK010000007.1 GCF_025363195.1 Sphingomonas sp. | reverse complement strand
GAACTTCAACATCCTGTCGACGGGTGTTCAGGAATTCCGCAATTTGTTGAACCAGGCGCTGATATCGGGCGGTACGAACACGTTGCTCGTTTCCGGAACGGTCGGCGCTGAGGGTTCGTCGAGCCCGGCCAACGCTTCGTTTTCGGGCAACCTCTCGTTCGCCAATCAGGTCGCGGCTGTTCCTGAGCCTGCGACATGGGGTCTGATGGTCGTCGGCTTCGGCATGATCGGCGCTGCCGCTCGCAGCCGCAAGACGAAGACGTCGGTACGCTTCGCGTAAGCGTCAGTCCGGCTATCGAATAGAAAGCCGCCGGCCGAAAGGCTGGCGGCTTTTTTCGTTTACGATACTGAAGCGGGACGAGTATTTATCGAGCTTGGGATGTGCGCCTCGGGGAAGGGGCAAAACAATGGCCGATCATCGTATCAACGACCATTTCGCTAACGAAATCATAATGTTGAGGAATTTGGCTGGGTACGCCTGCGATAATGCCAAAATCAACCTGTCGGCACAGGTTACAGTTTTGGTGACACCGGGTTAATAACGGCGGTTTTCCGGGATTGGCCTGGATCTTGCTGCATTGTGCTCGGCTTATCTGTTTAAGGATTTCTGAGTATGTACCGGTTCAAAAATCGCCTCGCAACGGCGGTCGTATCCCTCGTCGCTATCGCTGCCTCGGCACCCGCTAGCGCAGCGACTTACATTACCTCGATCAAGATCACTGCTCAGTCCTATCTGCAGGTCGCAGAGGTACAGGCTTTCAGTGGAACAACCAACGTCGCGGCCTCGGCCAACGGTGGAACGGCGAGTGCGACCTCTGTTTATTCTGCGGAGTCCGCGGCTGGCAACGCCATCGACGGGAGCACCAACGGAAATTATCCAGCGATCTATCATGGCGCTTCCGGATCGGGTTCTGATGTCCTGACGATCTCGTTTGCACGGGCGCTGGTTTCGACGATCAACCTGTTCGGCCGTACCGACTGCTGCTCGAACCGCGATATCTATTCGTATCAGCTGTTTGATGGAACAACGTTGGTTGGTTCGGGCACGGCCGATGCAAGCGGTTCGACGCATGAGGCGTCGGTGGCCGTTGCCGCTGTCCCAGAACCCGCGACTTGGACCTTGATGCTGACCGGCTTCGGCATGATCGGTGCTGGTGTTCGTTCGCGCAAGCGTCAGCCTGCCGGCGTTACCTACGCCTGATACAGCCTTGGGTTACTTGAGCCGTCGCCTCGAAAGGGGCGACGGCTTTTGTGTGTCCAAGCAGTCCTGGTGGTGGGGTCGGACTATAACGTGGCGTCCCATGCAAAAAGGCGATCATTTCGGATGCGCATGGTCCGATCAGACGGCGTCATATTCGCAGAGGGCAAGTGGTTTTGGCGTTCGGCAGGCGTGAAGGCGCTGATATATTTGCCGATAACGCGCCAGACGTCGTCGACGGTTCTGGCAAGGGCTTTGCGTTGCAGCGTTTTGAGTTTTGCGAAGGCATTCTCGATTCTGGTTGGAATCCGGCGAATACGGCCGAAGGAACACGAGCTTTGCCGCTCCGACCGCGAAGGCCTCGCCGACCTGGTCGCCCTTGTGCGTTGGCAAGTCGTGAAGGATGAGCACCTCCCATCGGTGCAGCGGGGGGGCGACCACTGACCTGCGCCCACCCGGTGGGCCGTGCCGGCTGCCAATGGATCTAGCAGCGAAGCCGTTTCCAGGGCGGGCAATCGGCACCGGAGGTCGCTGAGCGGACGGACGCTTCTGGATCGCACAGCAACCGTCGTTGGGCGACTGCTCGGACGCTGGCTTGGCCTGGCCACGAGGAAGAGACGGTCAAGCTCGATGATGGCATCGATCTCGTCGTGCAGGAGCCCCAGCGTCGGCTGGAGGATGAATTGACGAGATCCAATGGGAACCGGACGGGTCGTCGAAAATGCAAAATCGGCGACTGCGCGAAATTCTGCAAATCGCTTGTTGACACCCCCCGCCGCCCCATCTAAAGACCCGCCTCCGGCAGCGACGCTCTAGCGGTTGAAGCGGTCGGATCCTCGCAAACCACCCCGGCATGCCGGGGGATCGGCGGCAAGGTTAGTGTTACCTCGGATGACGCTTCCTCCAGTTTACGGATTGGGGAGCGGTATTCGTCGTGGTTGTTTCGGCGGCTGCGGTAATACGCTCTTTGACATTGTTGGTTTAAGATGAAGGGACATGTGGGCGGCGGCTCCGGGTCCGACGGTTTTAAGGCGTCGGGTGCT
>NZ_JANYEK010000199.1 GCF_025363195.1 Sphingomonas sp. | reverse complement strand
ACGCCGAGCCGCGTGAACAGAGCCGGCAAATCCGTAACCACCGCGCCGGCTGCAAATCGGGCATAAAGATCGGACAGCGCCCTCGTACCGGTCGCGATATCGCCGGTCTGCATCATCTGTTCGGGCGACCAGACGACCGCGTTTCCACCGCTCAGCCGATTGATCGCACGCAGCGCGTCACGCAGCATATGGCGCCCGCGACTCTGTTCGAAGATCGCGACCTCCGCCAATAACCAGAACATGGCCCCGCCCCAATAAAGCCGCCCCCAATCCTGTGTTCCGTCGATACTGCCCTGGTCCGGCCCGCGCTGGCCCTTTGGCAGCCCGGCAACCAGTTGGGACCAGATTTCGGCCGACGGCAATTGTCCCGCCCGCGCCCGCGCGATCGGCTCGACATAGGTCGCATTGCCCTCCTGCAACCACAAGGCGCGGCGCGGCAGATTGGGCAAAGCGGCGTGGAGCATCTCATGGACCAGCACCCAGTCGCGCGCGAAGGCAGCTTCGGTCGCCTTCGTCCCGACATGAATCCGCGTCACCGGGCCATCATACCCATAGGTCGTCGCGTGACCGATCCGGTCCGATGGCTCGGCAATAACCAAGAGCTTGTAATCCGCCACCGGAAAACGCCCGAAATATCCCGACAGCGCCGCCGCCGCACCGCGAACCCAGGCTAAAACGGGGCCGCGGTCCAGGCCCGTGGCACCATCGGCAAAGACGATGTTCACGGTGCTGGGGCCGAAGTGCAGAGCATTGCCCGGCTGATCGCGCAGGGCCGCATAGAGCATATCGGGATCCTGATACCGGTCGTCATCCGCCGCCCAGAGCGACGAAGTTATCGCCAGCCCGGCGCACAACAGGAGCACGTCCCGCCGGGCAATCCTCGTCATCCGGCGGCCACGCCGGCCGATCCACGAGCCGGACGATGGCGCCCCATCAAATCCGCGACGCCGCCAGGATCGGGCCACCTTTTCCACTCTGGACGAGGATCGCCGACCGCAGATTTGTATCGTTCGAGGGGCGGATCGCGACATCCATCGGGGCTCCGTTCCAGGTGCCGATCGCGGTAAGCGACCGCACGACATTGCGGTGCGCGATGGTCGTGCCGCCATTCTCCCCCGCGCGGATCGGCACGTCGAGCGTGCGCGCATCGTAGCGCACGAGCCAGATCGTCGCCGGACGGGCTGTCGTCCCTCGCCCGATCGATGCCGTCCCGGCGTTTGCCACGATCACTGGGCCGGAGGTGCCACGGTCGGCTCGCCTGATCGCTGCGAGCAATTCCGCGCCATTGCCGCCATTGGCTGCGGCGCGACCGTTGACGATGGTTTGCGGTGTCGCCACCTGCCCCTGGCCCTGGCGGGCATAATCGCGTTCGCGCTCGGTGAATTCGGGCTTGGCGAACGTATCTTTCCAGCCGAGCTGATCCCAATAGGTCACGGCGAAAGTCAGCGCGAGGATATCGGGCCGGCCAGCGATGAGATTGATGTTGTGGATCGCGGGAGGACAGCTCGAACAACCCTGGCTCTGATAGAGTTCTACCACCGTCGGGTGTTGCGCATCGGCGGCGATGGCGGCGCTCGAAGCCAACGCCGCAATCGCGGTGCTCGCGATGGCCAAAGCCGGTACCATGGCCCTGAATTTAGCCCCGATCGCCTTAGGGTGGAACGCTGGCATGGTTTCATATGGTCGCATGATCTAATCCCGATATTGGTCCCCGCGAGGTATTCGCCGGGGATAGGCAGGTGGTTACACCGCCCGACGCGATCAGAAGGCAGTCGTCAGATCGGTGAGCCAGTCAGGCGTGATCTGGACGATCAGGCCTTCGAATAGGCGATCGCCGCCGGTCAGGATCAGCATCGCGACGAGGATCAGCAATCCGCCGAGGATCCGCCGCCCCTGCCCGCCGGTGCGCATCAGCCGCCCGCGCCAGCGCGACAGCAAACCACGCGTCGCGAGTGCCAGCACCAGCAACACCGTGGCGATCCCCAGCCCGAATGCCGCCATCACCATTGCGACCTCGACCAGATTCTGCCCCTGCGCCGCGAGCACGGTGGCCGCGCCCAGCGTCGGGCCGACGCACGGGCTCCACACCAGCCCCAGCAGCACGCCGATTCCGGCCTGCCCGGCAAGCCCGAACCGTTCGAGCCCCGATTGTCGCCGATTGGCCCAGGCCGCGACCGGCGTCGCTGCGCGCGTCAGCGCTGCCTGCGCACCCGGCACCACCAGCAAGAGGCCGACCAGCAACAGCATGACGGCACCGATCGTCCGCACAATCTCCCCGTCAAAGCCCGATGATGACCCGAGTGCCGCGACCGCGAAACCGACGGCGGTGAACGACACGACCAGTCCGGCGCACAAGGCCAGCGGCCCCCATCTGTGGCTGCGCCCAGCGCTGCCGATCACGATGGGCACCAATGGCAGGACACAGGGCGACAAGATCGTCAGCGCACCGGCGGCATAAGCCAACACGGGATTGAGGCCATCCGCCACCGATCAATGCTCGGTCGAGGCGACGAGTTGGGCGATCTTGTCCTTGTCGGTCATGAAG
>NZ_JANYEK010000099.1 GCF_025363195.1 Sphingomonas sp. | reverse complement strand
CCTTGGCGGCGATGCACTGCACCAGCGCATTCGGATCGGCGAGGCCGATATCCTCGACGGCGGCACGGGTCAGCCGACGTAGCAGATACAGCGGTTCCTCGCCCGCCGTCAGCATCCGCGCGAGGTAATACAGCGCGGCCTGCGGGTCGCTGCCGCGGATCGATTTGTGAAGCGCGCTGATCAGGTTGTAATGCCCCTCGCGATCCTTGTCGTAGACGGCGACGCGGCGTTGCAGGAACGCCGACAGTCCAGCGGGATCGAACGGTTCGGGCAGGTCTACCGAGAACAATGTTTCGGCCTGGTTCAGCAGGAAGCGGCCATCGCCATCGGCCTGCGCGACCATCGCGTCGCGGGCCGATGCCGTCAGGGGCAGGGGGCGACGCTCGGTTTCCTCGGCCCGATCGAGCAATTTGGTCAGCGCGGCGGCATCGAGCCGGTGGAGGATCAACACCTGCGCGCGGCTGAGCACGGCGGCATTGAGTTCGAAGCTGGGATTTTCGGTCGTCGCGCCGACCAGAGTGACGGTGCCATCCTCGACATAGGGCAGGAAGCCATCCTGCTGTGCGCGGTTGAAGCGGTGGATCTCGTCCACGAACAGCAGGGTGCGCTTGCCGATGCGCGCATGGTCCCGGGCCTCGGCGAACGCCTTCTTGAGATCCGCCACCCCCGAAAACACCGCCGAGATAGCGACGAAGCGCAGGTCGACCGCATCGGCGAGCAAGCGGGCGATGGTCGTCTTGCCCGTGCCGGGCGGGCCCCACAGGATCATCGACGACAACCGCCCCGCCGCGACCATTCGCCCGATGGCGCCTTCCGGGCCGGTAAGATGCTCCTGCCCGACGACATCGGCGAGCGCGCGGGGACGCAGGCGATCGGCCAGCGGTGCGTTTTCGGCTGGTCCCTCGCGGGCAGGAGGATCGAAGGGGGCGAAGAGGTCCGGCATCGAGGGTGAAGATAGGGGCAGTTCATTCAACCTACCAGCCGTGACCCCGGACGTGATCCGGGTCCATTGTGCCGCGAGTTCAGCGGTTTGAGCTTCCTGCCCGGTGCGTTTCACGCGGTGGACCGCGGATCAAGCCGGGGAGACGACGCTTTTTGAGGTCGGTGCCCTTGCCAAAACTCTTTCAAGATATATCTTAGTGCTATCGTATTACTAAGGGACATTTCACATGATAATTTTCGAAAGAGGTTTTTGTGGCTCGCGCGGCAAGCACGGACTGCATGGCATGCACCGTGGCGGCCTGGGCGGTCGGGGTTTCGGAGGACGCGGCGGCTTTACCGTGCGCTGGGGCGGTGATGACGAAGGCGGACCGAAAGGTGGCCGCAGCCGGCGTATGTTCGACAGCGGCGAGCTTCGCTTGGTGCTGCTCAAGCTGATCGAGGAACAGCCGCGCCACGGTTATGACCTGATTCGCGAAATCGAGGGACGCACCGGGGGTGCCTATGCGCCGAGTCCCGGTGTCATCTATCCGACGATCACCATGCTCGACGATATGGGCATGATCGAGGAACGCCACGCGGAAGGCGCGAAGAAGCAGTTCGCGATTACCATTGCCGGGCAGGCGTTGCTGACCGAGCGGGATGCCGAGGTCGAGGCGCTGTTCGCGCGGCTGGCCGAAGCGGGTGCCGAGCGTCAGCGGACCGATGGCGGGCCGATCCGGCGCGCGATGGGCAATCTGCGACAGGTGCTGCACCACCGGCTGACCGCTGAGGATATCGACGCGGACCGCCTGCACGAAGTCGCGGCATTGCTCGACGAGGTCGCCCAAAAGATCGAGCGGCTGAAATGAGTGTGGTCAGCGCGACGGCCTCGGTACCGACGACCAAAGCGAGCAAATATCTGCAACAGGTGTGCAAGCATTGGGAGCATAACCTGGCGGTGGAATTCACCCCCGATCATGGCACCATCCTATTCCCGAAGACCGCGCGGGGGGCGGATTGGCCCGCCGACGGACTGGTGACGTTCGACGCTGGGGTGGAAGCTCTGGCGGTGCGGATCGATGCCTCGGTCGCGGGGCAGCTCGAGGGACTGAAGGGGGCAGTGGCGCGGCATCTCGAGCGTTTCGCGTTCCGCGAGGCACCGCTGGCGTTCGATTGGCTGGCGGTGGCGTAACGGTTTGCAAACACCTTTCCGGCTATCGCATCCTGTCCCTTCGGGAGAGGCGCGATGGCAGTAGGCAGCGTAGATTATGCCTCACCGGTTTCGGTGAACGGTTTTTCGTGCCGGAACTGTACGGATGTGGGTCTCGCGAACAAGCATATCGATCCGGCGCATCCAAAGTCGGGCGTGAACGACCAGGATGCCGCGAGCGACACCAGTCGCGGCAGCACTGATCCGGTCAAGGTCGCGGCATCGCGTAAGGCTGCGGAGACGGCAATGACCCAGGTCGTCGGGTATTCCACCATCGGATACCGGACGGCGGGCGTCGCGCCAGGCGCGATTTTTTCGATCGCGGCCTAAACGCCTCGCTTTGCCAATACCTTCAGATAAGCGTCCAGAACCGCCTGATTGGCGCTGTCCCAGTCATAATTCGCTGCCTTGGCATGGCCCGCCGCGCCCGCCGCGCGCCGGGCGTCGTCATTCTCGACGAGGCGCTGGATGGCATCGGCATAGGCGTTGACGTCGCGCGGGGGGACGAGATAGCCGTTCACCCCATCCTCGATCAGGTCGACGGCGCCGGTCGCGCGCGCGGCGACGACAGGCACGCCGGCGGCCATCGCCTCGGTCGTGACGTTGCCGAAGGTTTCGGTGACCGATGGGTTGAAGAACACGTCCATCGACGCGACCGCCCGGCCGAGATCGTCGCCGGTCAGGAACCCGGCGAACACCGCTTCCGGCACGCGCCCGGCAAACCAGTCCTGCGCGGGCCCCTTGCCGATCACCAGAACCTTGTGCGCGACGCCCCGACGGCGCAGTTCGGTTGCGACATCGGCGAAGATGTCGAGGCCCTTTTCCTTCACCAGTCGTCCCAGAAACCCGACGACCTTGTCATCGTCGCCGATGCCGAGCGCCCGGCGCCAGGCGAGATCGCGGCGGGCAGGCTCGAACCGGTCATGGTCGATACCGCGCGACCAGATATCGATCGGCGTCGTCACGCCCCATTCGCGCAGCAGCACGCCGATGCTCGGCGACGGCACGACCACCTCATCGACCCGGTTGTAGAAGCGCGTGAGCACGCGGATGATTTGTGGTTCGACGAAGCCCAGACCATAATAGCGCGGATAGGTTTCGAACCGCGTGTGGAGCGAGGCGATCGACGCGATGTTGTGCCGCCGCGCATAGCTGACCGCGCGGTGACCGAGGAATTCGGGGGCCGAGACATGGATGATATTCGGCGCGAACGCCGCCACATCGGCCCGCGTGGCGGCGGGCATGCCGCGCGCCAGCTTATATTCGTCGCGCCCGCCCGGGATCTTGAAGGCGGGCACCTTCACCAGATCCCCGGTCGGCGCGAAGGCGGGTTTGCGGCTGGTCGGCGAATAGACGCGCACCGTCACCCCCTGGGACAGCAGATAGCCGACGAGCAGGTTCAGCGCCTGATTGGCGCCGTCGCGGGTGTAATTGTAGTTGCCGCTGAAGAGGGCGACGCGGAGGTCCGTCGGCTGCATAGTGGGGGGGCCATAGCGAAGCGCGAAGGCTGTGACTATCTCCTCCTAAAGTAGAACGAGCCTCGCGCCATGACTGACCTGTCCGCTTTCCCGATCGTTACACGCTGGCCGGCGCAGCATCCCGACCGCATCCAGCTCTATTCTTTGCCTACGCCGAACGGAGTGAAGGCGTCGATCATGCTGGAGGAAACCGGCTTGCCGTACGAGGTGCATCTGGTGGATTTCGCCAAGGACGACCAGAAATCGGATGCCTTCGTGTCGCTCAACCCCAATGGCAAGATCCCGGCGATGATCGATCCGGATGGCCCCGGTGGCACCCCGATCGGGCTGTTCGAAAGTGGCGCGATCCTGCTGTATCTAGCAGAGAAGACAGGTAGATTTCTCGGCGAAGGACCGGGCGATCGCTGGCGCGCGATCCAATGGCTGATGTTCCAGATGGGCGGTGTCGGGCCAATGTTCGGGCAACTCGGCTTCTTCCGTAAGTTCGCGGGCAAGGACTTCGAGGATAAGCGCCCGCGCGACCGCTATGTCGCCGAGGCCAAGCGGTTGCTCGGCGTGATGGATGCAGCCCTGGCGGGGAAGCAATGGTTTCTCGGCGAGGGCTATTCGATCGCGGATATCTCCATGATCGGGTGGGTGAACGCCCTGATCACTTTTTATGAAGCGCGCGAAATCGTTGGGTTCGACGAGGTGGCCAATGTCGCGGCGTGGCTGGAGCGCGGGCTGGCAAGGCCAGCCGTGCAGCGCGGGTTGAAGATTCCGGCGCGCGGTTAAAGGATCATCGCGCCAACGCAAACGGGCCGGCAGATTGCTCCGCCGGCCCGTTATGATTTTCAAGCAATTTACTTGAAGCGAAGGCCCACGCCCAGCATCACGCGCTGACGCGAGGTGTGATCGTGATAGTCCGAATACACGTATTGGCCCGACACATACAGGCCGGACAGCGGGCCCGAGAAGTGATTGGCCATCGACAGTTCGGCACCACCGCCGACCTGATAGCCATCGGTCCCGAAATGCTGATACGTGCTGTTCTGGGCAAGCGGTGCGGTGAAGCGCGAGCGCTGTTCATTGTTCACATAGCCGCCCTTGCCGAAGACCAGCAATTGCGGCGTTACGAGGACACCCGCGCGAACCGCGACGCCATATTCCTCGAACGAACGCACACTGAGCGTGCCACCGTTGACGGCCGTGTTATTGTCGGTCCAGCCGTCCGCACGCCAGTAGCTACCTTCCGGGCCGATCACGATACGGTTACCGATCATGCCGTCGAAGCCGATCGTGCCGCCGTAGCCCAGCTTGTCATTGTGGACGCCCTGCGACTGAAAACGATCGCCGCCGACATTGCCTTCGATGCGAATGCCGCGGAAGCTGGTGGCCGGAACGGTACGTGTCTCGGTCGTCGACATGTCGGTGGGAGCGGGGCCCGCGTCCTGCGCCATAGCAGGCGCAGCCACGATCGGCAGCAGGATGGCGCAGGAGGCCAGAAACAGATTACGCATTGCAAACCCTTATTATTTTATGGATCGGAGCGGGTCAAAACGATGGAATCGTGGTATAGTTCCGAATAGTTTTGTGCAGGTGCGAACAAAAATGAAAATGTCGCTGAAAGCTGCTTAGAAAAAGCTTTGTTCCCCTCCCGTTCTTGTTGGGCTACGGGTGCGCGATGGCAAAACCTCAGAAACGCTATGTGTGCCAATCCTGCGGCTCGGTCAGCCATCGCTGGGCGGGGCAGTGTGCGGAGTGTTCCGAATGGAACACGATGGTCGAGGAAGCGGGCGGGGGCACGGTTACGCCGTTTCAGGCTAAGCATAATCTGCAATCGGGCGGGCGCGCGTTTCAGCTCGTGTCGCTCGATACCGAGGTCGCGCTGCCGGAGCGGATGGTCAGCGGGATCGCGGAACTCGACCGGGCGCTAGGCGGCGGGTTCGTGGAAGGATCGGCGACATTGATCGGCGGCGACCCGGGGATCGGGAAATCGACCCTGTTGTTGCAGGCGGCGGCGAAGATGGCGCTTGCGGGATTGTCGGTCGCCTATGTCTCGGGCGAGGAGGCGGCGGACCAGGTGCGGTTGCGCGCGCGGCGGCTGGGGTTGGGCAATGCGCCGGTCCAATTGGCGGCAGCGACCTCCACGCGCGATATCCTGACGACGCTCGGCAACGGCCAACCTCCGGCGTTGCTGGTGATCGATTCGATCCAGACGATGCACAGCGACCTGATCGAGGGCGCGCCGGGCACGGTGAGCCAGGTGCGGGCCTCCGCGCAGGAACTGATCCGCTTTGCCAAGGAGCGCGGGACGGCGGTGGTGCTGGTCGGCCATGTCACCAAGGACGGCAGCATCGCAGGGCCACGCGTGCTCGAACACATGGTCGATACCGTACTGAGCTTCGAAGGCGAACGCAGCCACCAATATCGCATCCTGCGCGCGATCAAGAACCGGTTCGGCGGCACCGACGAGATCGGAGTGTTCGCGATGGTCGCCGAAGGACTGGCGGAAATTTCGAATCCGTCGGCATTGTTCCTGACGCAGCGCGACGAGGGCGTTACGGGCACGACGGTGTTTCCCGCGCTGGAGGGAACACGGCCCGTATTGGTCGAAATTCAGGCGCTGGTCGTGCGACTGGCGAGCGGGGCGACGCCCAGGCGCGCGGTGGTCGGCTGGGATGCGGGGCGGCTGGCGATGGTGCTGGCGGTGCTGGAGGCGCGCTGTGGTCTCAGTTTCTCGTCGTGCGAGGTGTATCTGAACATCGCGGGCGGATACCGCGTGCAGGATCCGGCGGCGGATCTGGCGGTGGCGGCTGCTCTCGTCTCGGCGCTCTCCGAACGGCCGGTCCCGGTGGATGCGGTGGCGTTCGGCGAGATCGCCTTGTCGGGCGAATTGAGGCCGGTGGCGCACGGCGCGCTGCGGTTGAAGGAAGCCGGGAAGCTTGGCTTCGAACGTGCCCTGGTCCCCTCGGCATTGACGGGGGAAAAGACGCCGCTGAGCCTGACCGGGTTCAAGACCCTGGGCGCTTTCGTTGACCATATGCTCGGGCGTGGGTAGCGCCCGGCGCTCACACGCTCTACCTTCGTGTTGCCTCCGGTCGTTTCGAGCGCAGTCGGGAAATCCAGTGGACCACTTCTTGGGTCCGCCTGGTCCTTATCTCGGCCGTGTTCGAAACGACCGGAGACTAATTGAGGCTCTGAAGGCGCATATGGGACTTTCCGCACTCGACATTCTGGTTTTGATTGCCGTGCTGGGCGCAGCGGGCATGGGGCTGTTGCGCGGCTTCGTGGCGGAAGTGCTGTCGCTGTTCGCCTGGGTCGCGATCGTGTTCGTCATCAAACTGTTCCATTCGCCGCTGGCCGCCATATTGTCGGGTGTGGTCGGCACGGTGTCGGGCGCGGCGGTGCTCGCCTTCGCGATTCTGGCGGGCGCGACCTATTTCGGCGGGCGGATGGTGGCGAATGCATTGGGATCGCGCACGCGGACCTCGATCCTCGGGCCGCTGGATCGCGCGCTGGGGTTCGGCTTCGGGGCGATCAAGGGTTTGATCCTGTCCAGCCTGGTGTTCCTGCTCGTCGTCCTGGTAACCGACACGATGAGCGGTGGGCCGGCGCAACGCCCGCAATGGCTGATCCAGTCGCGGACCTATCCGTTGCTCAATGCGACCAGTGCGAGCATCGCCGATTTCGTGGACCGGCGGCGCAAGGGCCAGCCGGTGTTCGGGCCGCGCCATGACATCGGCGCGTCGGCTGATGGCGCAGCGGGCAAGCAGCCTTGAACGCCCCGCTCTACAACACCGAGATCCTGCGACTGGCAGCGACGATCCCCTATCAGGAACGGCTGGCCGATCCGATGGGCAGCGCGGAGAAACGTTCGGCGGTGTGCGGCAGTCGCGTGACGGTGGACGTCAATCTCGGTGGGGACGGGCGGGTCAGCGCGGTCGGCATGCTGGTCCGCGCCTGCGCGTTGGGTCAGGCCTCCTCGTCTTTGCTGTCGGCGGACGTAATCGGCAAGTCGCCCGCTGAACTGGCCGTGGCGCGGGATGCGCTTGCGGCGTGGCTGTCGGGTGCGGGGCCGGTGCCGGACTGGCCGGGGTTCGACCTGTTCGTGCCCGCATTGCCGCACAGCGCGCGCCACGCCTCGATCCGGCTGGCATTCGAAGCAGCGGCTGACGCGGCGGCTGCAGCGGCAGCTGGGGCGGCAGTTGGGACGGCAGTTCGTACGCCGGCGGCGACCGCGGCCGGACAAGACGGGAAGATTTGATGCACGACGCCGGCAATGCCGTCTCCCTGTTGCGCGATGGCGTGGTGCTGCTCGGCTCCGGATTGGTGTTCGTGTTGCTGTTCCGGCGGCTGGGGCTCGGCGCGACCCTGGGCTATCTCATCGCGGGCGCGGTGGTTGGGCCGCATGTGCTGGGGCTGGTGGGCGATGCCGAATCGAAGATCGGCGTTGCCGAACTCGGCATCACGTTGCTGCTGTTCATCGTCGGGCTGGAACTGAATCCCAGTCGGTTGTGGCGGATGAAGCAGGAGATTTTCGGGCTTGGCCTGATGCAGGTGGTGTTGTGCGGCGTCGCGGTGTCCGCGGTCGTATTGCTGGCCACGCATAGTACGATCGCCGCCGCGCTGGCGCTCGGCCTGCCACTCGCTTTGTCCTCGACCGCGCAGGTGTTGCCGATGCTGCAGTCGGCCGGGCGTATGCGCACGCCATTCGGCGAGCGCGCGTTTTCGATCCTGCTGTTCCAGGATCTTTCGATCGTGCCGTTGATCACGATCGTCGCGGTGATGTCGCGCAATCCGGCGGATGCCAACGGCCCGCCGGGGTGGCTGCTTTTTATCTACACCGTGCTGGCGGTGGCCGGGTTGATCGTTGCCGGCCGCTTCATCCTGCGCCCGTTGTTCCGCGTCATCGGCAATATGGGCGAACGCGAGATGTTCGTCTTCGCCGGGCTGTTCACCGTCATCGCCAGCGCGGCGGTGATGGAGGCGCTCGGGCTGTCGACGGCGCTCGGTGCGTTCGTCGCTGGCGTGATGCTCGCGGACAGCCCCTACCGGCATGAACTCGAAGCCGATGTCGAGCCGTTCCGCTCGATCCTGCTCGGCCTGTTCTTCCTTGCGATCGGCATGATGCTCGATCTGCACGCGATTGCCGAGCGGCCATTGTTCGTCGTCGGCATGGCATTGGCGCTGATCACGACCAAGGCGCTCATCATCTTCGGCATCGGCATGCTGTTCAAGATGCGGTGGCGCGGCGCGCTCGCGCTCGGCCTGCTGCTCAGCCAGGGCGGCGAATTCGGGTTCGTGCTGTTCGCGCAGGCGCAACAGGCGCTGTTGATCGCGCCCGAGGCCGCGAGCCTGTTCGGCGCGATCGTTACCCTCTCCATGGCGACGACGCCGTTCCTGATGATGATCACCCGGCGTATCCGGGCCGAACCGGTAAAAAGCGGCGATCGCGAGGGGCCAAGCTCGGACGGTGCCAATGCGCTGATCGTCGGCTATGGGCGTTTCGGCCAGACGGTGGCGCAGATGTTGATCGCACAGGGCGTTCCCGTGACGCTGATCGACACCGATATCGAAATGATCGACGTGGCCGGTGGCTTTGGTGCCAAGGTCTATTATGGCGATGGCACGCGGATGGACCTGCTGCGCCAGGCGGGCGCGGCCGAAGCGGAGTTGATCATGTTTTGCCTGGACGGCGACCAGTTGAGTGCGGAGTTGATCGACGGAGTGCATGAAAGCTTTCCCCAGGCGGCGATCTTCGTGCGGGCCTATGACCGGCGGTCCTTGCTCAAGCTAAAGGATGCACATGTCGACGGCGTAGTGCGCGAGGTGATGGAATCGGCCGTGAAGATGGCGCGGATGGCGATGAAGACTATCGGGATCGAGGAGAACGAGATCGACCGCACCGAGGACCATTACCGCGCCCGCGACAAGGAACGGCTGAAGGCACAGTACGAAACCGGCGATTTGCGCGCGGCGCGTGACCGGATCATCACGCAGGATGTCCGGCCCGATATTGGCGGCGATGCGACGACGGCGCCGACGCCGGGAGGAGCGACATGAAGAACCGATCGCTGATCGAGCGGACCGGCTTCGCACTCGCCGGCTGGTACGCGGCGTTCCGGCGCGAACGCAGTTTTCGCGCGCATGTGCTGATGGTCGCACTGGCGGTGGCGGTCCTGCTGGTGTTGCGGCCCGAGCCGTTGTGGTGGGCGATCATCGCGATAATCTGCGCGCTGGTGGCGGCGATCGAACTGGTCAACTCCGCGATCGAGGCGCTGGCCGACCTGCTCCATCCCGATGTTCATCCCGAGATCAAGGCGGTGAAGGATATGGTGGCGGGCGCGGTGCTGGCGGTGAGCGTGGGCGCAATCGTTGTGGCAGCAGCGCTGGTCGTCGATCACTGGTCGCACATCGCGGGCGCGCTTTCGCGGGTCACGGGGCGATGAACTGGATCGTTCTCCTGGCCGGGTTGTCCGGTGCGCTAGCGGTGGGTGCGGGCGCGTTCGGCGCACATGGTGCCAGCGGCGCGGCGGCGGAATGGCTGAAGACCGGCGGGCAATACCAGTTGATTCACGCGGTCGCCGCGCTGGCGGTGTTACGGATCGACGCGAAGGCCCCAGCGATCCTGTTCCTTGCTGGCGGGGCGATCTTCGCGGTGTCGCTGTACCTGATGGCGTTGGGGCTGCCGCGCTGGCTCGGTGCGGTGACGCCGATCGGCGGGGCGCTGCTGATCGGCGGGTGGCTGTGGTTGGCGTGGGTAGCGGCGCGGCCATAGGAACCGACCGCGGCGCCCTCAAACCTTCGGGGCCGGACCGACCGATTTGATGAATTCCCACACGTCGGACGAGAAGGGCGGCTTCCGCTCGTCCTGCCAATTGTGCATGCCGTCATACATCTTGCCGACGCCGTCCATCATTGCCGGGCTGGCGACGGCGGTGAACGGCGCGAGCAAGGCAATCCATTCGGCATAGAACGCCTGCGCCTGCGCCGATTTCGGATTCATCGGCAGTGCGATCTCGATGCGGTCGGTGAGATCGGTCCATTGGCCGAATAGGCCGCCTGATCGAAATCCTTCGGCAGTTTCTCCAGCGCCTGCACAGCGTAGGCTTTGGCTTCCTCGGACATGTAGCGGTTCATTTTCCAGTTTTCGTGTTCCATCATCGTGTTCCCTTTGGAGATCAGCGAGCAGAGGGTCGCTACGTCGATCGGCTCGCCGCGATCGATGCGGGACATGACATTGGCCAGCAAGGCGCGGGTGTCGGTGAGTTCGGCCGCGCGGCATCGACCTCGGCGATCTGCGCCGCGACGAGCCGCCCAAGATTGGTTTCGCGCCCGGCGAGCAACCGCTGGATCGCCGCCAGCGTGAACCCGGCACGTTTCAGCGCGACGATCGCGGTCAGGCGTGCGAGTTCGCCCGCGCCATAATGGCGGCGGCCGTTGGCGGTACGCAATGGTTGCACCAGCCCGCGCGCTTCGTAGAAACGCAGGGCACGCGCCGTCAGGCCGGTGCGGTTCGCGACGTCGGAGATGTCCAGGCTGTCCATGCGAATCACCCCTAGCGGATGACGTAGCGTCAACTGCAAGCAGGAATTATCCGCTTTTGCTCGCGCGCCGGCAGCGTTCGGAACAATAGATCACGTTGTCCCAGTCGCGTTCCCACTTCTTGCGCCAGGCGAACGGGCGCTGGCAGACCGGGCAGGTTTTTTCCGGAAGGTTTGCCTTGGCGATGCCGCGCGGCATGTCAGACTGCGATCTTTGCGGGGTTCATCGGAACAAAGCCTTTCTCAGCGCGGCTGCGCGTCGAGGAAAAGCGCCACCGCCTTCAGGTCCACAGTCTTGTCGACATAGGTCTGGCCGATGCCGCGCGCGAGCAGGAAGGGGAGGGTGCCGGCGGACATCTTCTTGTCGTGCAACATGTGCGCGACGAGCGCTGCACCGCTGTCGGTGCTGCCCGCCGCGGTCAGGCCGTCGGGCAGGCCGATCTGGCGGAAATGGTTTTTCACGCGATCCGCGTCCGCCACCGGGGCGATGCCTTGTGCGGCGGAAAATCCGTACGCCAGCGCCATGCCCGCCGCGACGCCTTCACCGTGCAGCAGGCGGTCGGAAAAGCCCGCTTCCGCTTCCAAAGCATGGCCGAACGTATGGCCCAGGTTGAGGAGTGCGCGGCGGCCGGTGGTTTCGAATTCGTCCTCGGCCACGATACGCGCCTTGGCGGCGATGCTGTGGCCGATCGCGTAACTGCGCGCATCGGCATCTCCGGCCAGCAAAGCGGCGGCGTTCTCTTCGCACCAGGCGAAGAAATCGGGATCGTCGATCAGGCCGTATTTCACCACCTCGGCATATCCGGCGCGCACCTGACGCAGCGGCAAAGTGTCGAGCGTGGTCGGATCGACCAGCACCATCGCAGGCTGGTGGAACGCGCCGATCAAATTCTTGCCAGCGCGAGAATTGATCGCGGTCTTGCCGCCGACCGACGAATCGACTTGCGCCAGCAGGGTCGTGGGGATCTGCACGAAGCCGCAGCCGCGCTTGAGGATGGCGCAGGCGAAACCGACGAGATCGCCGATCACGCCGCCGCCCAATGCGATGACATGATCGCCCCGCTCGACGCCAAGGTCGAGCAGGCGGTCGGTCAGCGTTTCCAGCATCGCCCAGCTCTTGCTGCCCTCACCCGGCGGCAGGACGATCGCCTCCGAAGCGACCCCGGCGGCGGTGAGCGACGCCCGCAGCGCGGCAAGGTGCACGCCGAGATTCTGATCGGTGACGATCGCCATGCGCCGGCCCCGCGATATTGGCGCGAGATGATCCCCTGCACGCGCGAGCAGGCCGTTCTCGACGATGACGTCATAGCTGCGGTCACTAAGGGCCACGCGGACTAAGGTCATAATCCAAGCGCTTTCAGAATCGCCAATACGGTGTTTTCATGCGGCGCGTGATGGCTGGCGATGCGGATCGGGGCGAGCGCATAGACCGGGTTGCGCAGGCGGGCGAGCTCGATCAACACGGCGCGTGAATCCTTGCCGCGCAGCAACGGGCGCGTATCGCGGCGGCGCACGCGCTCTGCCAGCACCGCGACGTCGGCATCGAGCCAAATCGCCAACGCCTGATCGAGGATCAGTGCGCGGGTCGTGTCATTGATGAACGCCCCGCCGCCGGTCGCGATCACCTTTTGCGTGCCGTCGATCAGACGGGCGATGACGCGGCGTTCCCCATCCCTGAAATGCGCCTCCCCGAAGCGTTCGAAGATATCGTTGACGGACATGCCCGCCGCCGTCTCGATCTCGGTATCGGCATCGACGAACGGCATGCGCAGCCGCGTCGCCAGACGCCGGCCGACGGTGGATTTGCCCGCGCCCATCAGCCCGATCAGGACGATCGGCCGCCCCGCATAGGGCGGCTGGCCGTCGTCTTTCGCCGGGGGTGAACCCGGCGGGGTGGGGGGATGGCTTTGCAACATCGCGCCGGGGCTATACAGCGGCACCGCGTCTGCGGCAAAAGACTATGGCGCGCCGCTTCGTCCTTTGTTCGCTTGAGGTTTTTCATGTCACGCTTGGTGGTTACGCTCGTCGTCATTCTGGTCGTGGTGATAGGCGGGCTGTTCGCGCTCTCCCGGCTGTCGCATGAAAAGGCCCCTGTTCGCGTCGAGAAAGTGGTGCCGCTTGCGAATCTCTCGAACTAACACCGCGCGCCTCGCCATTGCCGTTTGCTTGGTCGGGGCGGGGATTCCGGCGCTGGGGCAGAATAGTCCCGAATCGCTGTTGCCGCCTGGCTTCAACGATCCGGCCAACACGCCCGCGCCCTCGGCACAGCCGCGCCCGCGCCCGACCTCGCCCGGCGGGTTGACGCTCAATCCGGCGACACTCGGTCGCCCGGCTCCGACGTCGGCCCCGACGCCGACGCCGGCTCCCGATGCGCTGCCAGGGGCGGATGGCGAAGTGGTCGATCCGGTGGTCGCCGCTGTCCTGGCCGACGCGCAGGCGGCCGCCGCCTTGCGCGCCGCCCAGGCCTATGCGCTGGCGCTGTCGGCGCATCGGTCGCTCGACACGGTCGGGGTTGCCGGGCCGGAACAGGGCGCGATGGCGCCCGATGCTTTCCGTGGCGCGGACGGTGTCTATGTCGAGGAATTGATGCGGCGGCTGAATGCGCCGATCGCATCGCGCTGGCTGTCGATGGCGCTGCGCAAGACGTTGGTATCGCGGCTCGATACGCCGGCACGGGTCAATGGTGCGGACTTTGCGGCCGAGCGCGCGTGGCTGCTGGTGCGGATGGGCGAATCGGTTGCCGGACGTGCCGTCGCACAGAGCGTCGATCCTGAAAATTACACGCCGAAGCTCTACAATGTGCTGATGCAAGCCGGGCTGTCGACCGGCGATCCGGGCGCCTTCTGCCCGGTCGCCGACAAAGCCGCAGCGGTGGCACGCGAACGCGGCTGGATCGTCGCCAAGAGCGTGTGTACTGCGCTGGCCGGACAACCGGCGGCGCAATTGCTCGCAGCGAACGAGAAAGCGGGGGCCGCACGGGGCATCGACATGCTGCTTGCCCGTAAGGTGGCGGGCATGGGCGCACGTGGGCGACAGGCGGTGACGATCGAATGGGATTCGGTCGATCAACTGACGGCTTGGAGTTTCGGCATGGCGCTGGCAAGCGGCACGGACATTCCCGTCACGCTGATCGCCACGGTCAATCCGCGCGTTCAGGCGTGGCGCGCGCTATCGCCGATGATCGATGTGCGAAAGCGCATTGCACCGGCGGATTATGCAGCGGCACGCGGCGTGCTCTCCAACGCGGCGATGGTCGACCTATACGGTGCGCTCGACAATGACGACGACCAGGCGAGCGCCGAACTGGGCATCGCGCGCGACCTGCGCACCGCCTATGCCGCCAGCACGCGCGCCGAGCGGATGACCGCGCTGCGCGGGTTGTGGGACGAACCGAAAACGGCGGATGGGCGCTATGCCCGGATGATCCTGACGGCGCGTGCCGCCGCCCGGTTGTCGGTGGATACCGAGGGCGCGGATGTCGATCGGCTGGTCCGGTCCATGCTGTCGGCGGGACTGGATCGGTCGGCCATGCGCTGGCAGGGGAAAGCGGAGAAGGGCGGGGATGCCTGGGCGATGCTGGCTTTGGCCGACCCCGATGCCGGGCAAACCTACAAAGCCGGCGATATCAGTGGATATTCCGGCGCGGCGGATCCCAACGGGTTGAAGCGGCGGATGTTGTTTGCCGGCCTTGCCGGGCTTGGGCGATTGTCGTCCGCCGACATCTCCAGCGGGGCCGAATCGTTCGACGTGAAGATCGGTGCGCAGAACAGCTGGACGCGGGCGATCGACCGGGCGGCGCGGATGAACCAGCCCGGGCTGGTCGTGTTGCTCGCCTCGGTCGGTATGCAGACGACCGATTGGCGCGGGGTGCCGCCGGAAGTGCTGTATCGCACCATCAGCGCGATGCGCGCGGTCGGTCTGGGCGGGCAGGCGCGGATGATCGCCGCCGAGGCGATCGCGCGACTTTGAGCAGTCAGCAGGGCCGCCTTCTAAACGATGGGGCGCTGATCGAGCGGTTCCTGGAAATGATGTCCGCGGAGGCGGGCGCGGCACGCAACACGATCGCCGCCTATCGCAGTGATCTGGCGCTGGCGTCCGAATATCTCGAGTATCGGCTGGGCGAGGCAGCGGCAGCGGACTTGTCGCGGTTGGGCGAGCATTGGCGCGAATTGTCACGCTCCAGCGTGGCGCGGAAGTCGGCGGCCTTGCGGCGGTTCTTCGCCTTTCTGGTCGATGAGGGGCTGCGCGGGGACGATCCGGGCGGCGCCTTGCCACGACCGGGGGCGCAGCGCGCGCTGCCCAAGACGCTGGACCATAAAGATGTCGACCGGCTGTTCGCGGCGATCACCCATCGCGTCGCGCGCGATCCGCTCGATCCCAACGACCTGAGGCTCTCCGCCTTGGTTGAATTGCTGTACGGCTCGGGGTTGCGCGCCACCGAATTGGTGTCGCTGGCACGCAACGCGATCGCGCCCGACCGTCCCTATCTGATCCTGCGCGGTAAAGGTGGGCGCGAGCGGCTGGTGCCGATTTCCGATCGCGCGCGGGCGGCGGTGGCGGCATGGCGGAATTATGTCGCTGCGGACCGGCTGTGGCTATTCCCTTCAGGAAAATCGCATGTGTCGCGGGTGCGGCTTTATCAGCTGCTCAAGGGGCTGGCGGTGGAAGCCGGGATTCCCCCCGAGCGCGTCAGCCCGCACGTGCTGCGCCATGCCTTCGCCACGCACCTGCTGGAGGGCGGCGCGGATCTCCGCGCGCTACAGTCGATGCTTGGCCATGCCGATATCGCGACGACGGAAATCTACACGCATATCGACAGCGCGCGGCTGGTGACCCTGGTCAACGAGCGCCATCCGCTGGCCGATCGACCCCTTTCGGCCAGAGCCCGGCGTACGCCCCGCGTTGACGTCGGCAAGCCGGGGGCTTAACCGCCGGGCGCTATGGCCAGCTTCCTTGATTTTGAAAAACCCATCGCCGAACTTCAGGGGCGGATCGACGAACTGCGCGAGACCGCCGCCGACGGGACGGTCGATATCGCGGCGGAGGTCGCCAAGCTTCAGACCAAATCCGACAAGGCCCTGCGCGACACCTATGCGCGGCTGACGCCGTGGCAGAAGACGCAAGTCGCGCGCCACGGCGAGCGGCCCCACTTCAAGGATTACGTCGCCGGGCTGTTCGACGATTTCACATTGCTGGCGGGCGACCGTGCGTTCGGGGACGATCAGGCGATTCTCGGCGGCTTCGCGATGTTCCGCGGCCAGCGCGTCATGGTGATCGGCCACGAAAAGGGCGACGACACCGCCAGCCGTCTCCGTCACAATTTCGGCATGGGCAAACCGGAGGGGTACCGGAAAGGCATTCGCCTGATGGAATTGGCCGACCGATTCGGCCTGCCGGTGGTGACGTTGGTCGACACATCGGGCGCGTTCCCCGGCGTTCAGGCGGAGGAGCGCGGCCAGGCCGAGGCGATCGCGCGCTCGACCGAGACGTGCCTTTCGCTCGGCGTGCCGATGGTCGCGGCGGTGGTGGGCGAGGGCGGCTCCGGCGGCGCGATCGCGCTGGCGGCAGGCAACCGCGTGCTGATGTTCGAACACGCGGTATATTCGGTGATCTCGCCCGAGGGGTGTGCGTCGATCCTGTGGCGGACCGCCGACAAGGCTCCCGATGCGGCCGAAGCGATGAAGGTCACGGCGCAGGATCTGAAGGGACTGGGCGTGATCGACATGATCGTGCCGGAGCCCTTGGGCGGCGCGCATCGCGATCCCGCCAAGGCGATCGCCACGCTGGGCGATGCGATCGAACAGACGCTGGCCAGCCTCGTCACGCTCGATCCGGCGGCGCTGCGCCGCGACCGGCGCGAGAAATTTCTGGCGATGGGTCGCCTGTAGACGCCGGTTGTCGCGGAAAGCCCCGATCAACAGAAAGGGGCGACGAAACCTGAGTTTCGCCGCCCCGAACTTCAGCAAGCGTTTTAAAGCTTACGAAGCCTTCATGTTCGAAGACACGTTGCTGAACGTGGTCTTCAGCTGGTTGCCCAGGCCTTGCATGGCAGCGATGGCAGCGACGGCGATCAGCGCGGCGATCAGGCCGTATTCGATTGCCGTGGCGCCCTTGGAATTCTTGATAAAGTTGCGAATCTTCTTCATGTCCGGTCTCCAGTTATTATCTTCAGTCACCCGGTCGAACCGGAGAACCGGTATCGACATCTTCAAATTTAGGCGGGCAGGGTTGAGGAAAGTTTAAGACCCGGAAATTTTTTTCGACCGGCACGGAGCGGATCAGCCGGAATTCGCCTTTTGGACTTTGGTGTTGACGTTGCCCCACATGGTGATCGTCTGGTTGGCCGTCCCGGCGAGCGCCGCGATCATCGTGATGATGACCAGTGCCAGGATCAGCCCGTATTCTATCGCTGTGCCGCCCTTGCGATTGCGGGCGAGCCGCGTGATGAAGTCGATGAACATTCGGTTGCTCGCCCCTAACCGAGTTGCTTTGGTCAGAAACTAGATCGGTAGAGTTAACGAATGACTAATCCGGTGTCGGAACGTCTATTTTCGGTGGTCGCGGCGGCGTTGGTCGACGCTCAGGGCCGCGTGCTGGTGCAGCAACGTCCGCCCGGCAAGCAGATGGCGGGCCTGTGGGAATTTCCTGGCGGCAAGCTGGAGTCGGGGGAAACGCCCGAAGCGGCATTGGTGCGAGAACTGGCCGAGGAGTTGGGCATCGCGGTCGATCCGGCGGATCTCGCTCCGCTCACCTTCGCCAGCGAACCTTTGGGGGGGAAGCATCTGTTGCTGTTGCTCTATCTTTGTCGCGCATGGACCGGCGCGCCCGCCGCGTTGGATGCGGTGGCGCTGCGCTGGGTGACGCTGGACGAGATGCGCGCGCTCGACATGCCACCCGCCGACCGGCCGTTCATCGCCGCGCTGCAGCGGGTAATTTAGGGTGTAAAGAGTGCGGCGGCTCGCAATGGCCCATCACCGTGCGAACCCTGCGTCGATTTTAGCGCGCAGTCACCTCTCCGCCGACCGAGAGCGTGATGCGGATGCTGACCCAGGCACCGACCTGTTCCTTGCCGCCGACGCGCGGCGGACGCACGCGGAACTGCCATGCGGCCTCGCGGAAAGCGCGCGCCAGGCCGGAGCCGAGCGGTGATTCATCCAGCGCGCGGCAATTCTCGACATGATAATTGTCGATCGTCTTGCACGCGATCAGGCCCCAGCCGGGCTGTGCGCGGGGCGGCAGATAGCCTCCGAGTTCTGCATTGGACGGCTCGCGATACCATTCCGCGTTATAGAGTCGCTCGCCGCCCGGTCCGGAGCCGGGGCCATAGGCCGATCCGCTATCCTTGCCGGCGACACTCTGGCCAGCGCCGGCACCGTCGCGTCCCGGTCGCGAGGTCGCGACGCCGACCGCGTCGAACATGTCCTTTCCGCCGATCAATTGGGGCAGCTCGATCGGTTTCGGCGGGGTCACTGGCGGCGCGGGGGGCTTGGGCGGTTCCGGCGGGGCCTTGGGTGGCGATCCCGTGTCGGCCTGCCGCGCTTTATCGACCTTTGGTTTGGCGGGGCCGGGCGTCGGCGCGGGATTGGGTACCGGGTTGAGCGTAAAGGTCGAAGGAGGCTTCTCCTCTGTCTTGACCGGTAAGGTCGGCGCAAGCCGCAGCATCACCATCAAGACGAGCAGATGGGCGATGATCGCCATCGCCAGCCCGGTCGCGCGGCGACGATCCGATGCGGACCGATAGCCGGACGGGGCAATGTGTTCGGTCGGGAGGGCGATAAACGTCGGCTGCATTGTGCGGATGTCGCCTGGACCCGAAACGGGAGGTGCTGGTGCGTGTCGATCGCTGGAGGCCCGACCGGGAATCGAACCCGGGTGCGAGGATTTGCAGTCCTCTACGTCACCACTCCGCCATCGGGCCTCGACGAGCGAGGCGGCGAGATGCGGCGGGGCGGGGCCGCTGTCAACACTTCGTGCGATTCGACGATCGTCTATTTTCGTCATTATCTCATTTCTTGGCGGCGTCGCTTGGCGTGTGCGCTGCGGCGCGATACAAGCCGCGGGACGAAACAAGTGTATTGCACGGCTAAAACAGCTATGCGATGAAGGTCGAAGTAAGGGCGGCGGCACGATGAAACTCAACACGATCGATTCGGACGGACAGGTGGCGATGCGCCATGCGATGGTGGCGAGCCAGCTGCGCACCAACGCGGTGAGCGACGCGCGTGTCGTAGCCGCGATGGCCCGTGTGCCGCGCGAGGAGTATCTGCCGGTCGAGGCGCGCGAGATGGCGTATCGCGACACCGCCGTGCCGCTTGGTCGGGGCCGGTTCCAGAACGTGCCGATCGCGACGGGTCGCCTGCTGACCGAGGCGGTTCTGCACCCGACCGACCGCGTGCTGCTGATCGGTGCGGCGGGCGGCTACACCGCCGCCGTACTGGCCGGCATCGTCGCCTCGGTGACGGCGCTGGAAAGCGATCCTGCACTTGGCGCTCTGGCGCGCACCGCTTTGGCCGATACGGTAAATGTCGACTTGGTCGAAGGGCCGTTGGAAGCCGGGCATGCCGAGGGCGCACCGTATGACGTGCTGTTCATCGATGGTGCCGTCGAACATCTGCCCGACGCGCTGA